>JBJMNN010000181.1:0-11216 GCA_045804245.1 Gemmatimonadaceae bacterium
AAGCTGCCGCAGAAGATCCCCGTGTACATCACCTACGGCACGGCGTACGTGCGCGACGGACAGCTCTACTTCGGCAACGATCTCTATCACCGCGACGACGAGCTGGTGAAGGCGATGGCGGAGGGAGCGGTGGTGAGCCCGAGGGGAGTGCAGGCGATCGAGGAGCTCAAGAGGGTGGCGACCGAGTAACGGCCACTGCAGTACTTGGGTACTGCAGTGGCCGTTCAGCCTACTCTCCTCCGCGAAACGCCTCCGCAACCTCTCCAACCACCGAGGATGGCGAGGGAAGCGCGGCGACGTTCACGTCGATCGGGATCTTGTGGCCGTTCCACGTCTGCGTGACGTCGAGGACGCCCTGCCAGATCGCGGCGAAGGTGTGGCCGGTCTCGCGCGGGTGCTTTGTCGTGTCGAAGCCCTTCGACTTTGCGACCCAGAACGGCGGCTCGCCCTGGATGCCGACGGAGGTGTAGACCGCCTTCACGTCGTTGTAGACCGTGTTGGCGTTGTAGGTGTGCACGTAGATGCCGGGGACGTAGCGGCCGTCGTCGAGGACGGCGCGCACCCACGCCGAGTAGTAGTCGCGCATCGGCTGGTGCAGCACGTCCATGCGTTCCAGGTCGAGAAAGATCGTCGTACCGCGCGGGAAGCCCTCGCGTGCGGTCGTCTGCACCGCGTCGACGCCCTCGCGCATGCCGCGTGCGCCGCTCACGAAGTCGGAGTTGCAGGTCGCACCGGCGGGCGGCGGTCCGGCCTTGCGGACGACGGTGCGCATCACGGTCCGCGTGACCTTGTGACGCTTCCTTCCGCGGCCGACGTACGACGTGACGCGCTTCGGCACGCTCACGTGCTCCAGGTGCGGCGCACCCGGCCGGCGTCCCCAGGTCTGCTGGCCGACGTAGAGCACCGCGAGGCCGTAGTCCATGGCGGTGAGCGTCTCGCGCTTGCCCATCCACCCTTCGTCCTGATGGCAGGGGCTCTTCAGGTAGTAGCCGGCCCACGAGTACGGCGAGTTCCCGGTACGCCAGGCGCGCATCGCGTCGTCGCCGGGGTAGGTGCCAGTGTCGAAGCCGAGGTAGGACGGGTGGGCGACCTCGTTGGCGAGGATCGCATCCTGGCCGCTGATGGTGGCGGCGGCGATGGCGACGCGCGCCGAGGCATCGGCGACAGACGAGCGCGTGGCGCGGTCGCCGCATGCGGCGACGGTCGCCAGCGCCCCCAACCCGAATATCCACGCGCCTTTGTTGCGCCCCATACGTCGACTCTCCGCGTCGGTCCCCGTCTGTTTACACCATAGTCGGGAGAAGGCTTCGCGTCACGTGGAAAGTGTGATGTGGCGCACAGAACGAGGGTCCGGGGGTCCGCTGGTCCGCAACAATCTCGGGAAGCCATTGCCTCTCGAGGTCGTTGTCCGTTCCGGACCGCGGACCCCCGCCGTTCAGAAGGTCTGGAACTTGTAAGGGTCCCGGTTGCTAACGTCCGACCCGTGCCAGGAGCCCAGGATGACGACCGGAAGTGAAGGGCAGTCGGGGGACTCGACGGAGCCGGCCAGCGGCGGTGCCTCGAGGGTCCTCGTCCTCGTCGACGGCTCCAACGTGGCCCACTCGAGCGAGGGGGACCGGCCGGAGCTGTCGAACATCGGTGCCGTGTGCGACAAGCTGCGCCAGGAAGGCTACGAGCCCGTCGTCGTCGTGGACGCGGCGCTGCGCCATCAGATCGACGACCGGGTGGGCTACGAGTGTATGGTCGACGACGGCACGATCCGCCAAGCGCCGGCTGGCACGGACGCGGACTACTTCATCCTCTCGTTCGCGCGCGAGCTCGAGGCGTCGATCGTCTCGAACGACCGCTTCCGCGACCGGCAGAAGGCCTTTCCGGAGGCTGCCCGGCGGCTCATCCGGTACATGGTCGTGAAGGGGGAAGTGGTGCTCGAGCGGCGAGCGGGCCGGCGCGAGGACTGAGGGGCAGCGGCCGGAGGGCGGGCTGCGCGACATTCGCTGCGGAACCCGGCATTCTCCCATAGCCGACTCAGGCTGGGCGCGTTATTTTCTGCCCTAGCCCGCCCGCGACGTCATCGAGAACACAGGAATGCTCCCCGGTGCCAAATGGCTCCGGAGAGACTGCTCGAGTCGTTCGACTAGTGGGCTCCTCGATCGGCCATGCGGCTGGAGTGCGCCCCTCCGCTCTACGTGGCGCTTGCACGAAACGTTGGTCCCCACCGGAGACACGGCCCGTCTCCAATCGTTACGAGGCACAGATGTTTGGTCCGACGACGGACGTACCCGCCCTGTCGATCGTGATCCCCGTGTACAACGCGGCGGATCAGCTTCCGGCCACCCTTCAGGCGGTCGATCACTTCGCCGCGCAGTTCCGGGATCGCCTCGAAGTCCTCTTCGTCGACGACTGCTCGAGCGAGGTCGAGACGCAGATGATGCTCGAGGACTTCGCGCGAGGGCGTGAAGGGGGGGCGATCCGTGTGCTGCGCAACGTGTGCAACCGCGGCAAGGGATACTCCGTGACGCGCGGCATGCTCGCGGCGCGCGGCCGCTACCGCGTGTTCACCGACGTCGATCTGGCGTATCCACTCGACCAGGTCTCGCGCATCGTCGGCGAGCTCGCGCGCGGTGCCGACGTGGCGATCGCGTGCCGAGTGCTGCCGGAGTCGCGCTACCTCATGAGCCCGAGCTTCTTCCATTACCTCTACACTCGGCACCTCATGAGCCGCGCGTTCAATCGCGTGGTGCAGACCTTCCTGCTGCCGGGCATCCTCGACACGCAGGCGGGGCTGAAGGGATTCACCGCGGCCGCCGCGGAGCTCTGCTTCGCGCGCACGACGATCCCCGGCTTCGGCTTCGACATCGAGTGCCTGTACATCGCGCAGCAGCATGGGCTCGCGATCAAGCAGACGGCGGTGAACTTCTGCTACGACGACGAGCCGACGACGGTGCGATTCGCGCGCGACAGCAGCCGCATGCTGCAGGACATCTGGCAGGTGCGCACGAACGCGTGGCGTGGACAGTACGCGGTGTCCGACGCGGGCTTCGTCTTCCCCGATGAGGACCGCTGGACTCCCGGCATCCACACGCCGGCGCACGGCACTCCGGTGAGCCAGACCGCGAGCACGCTCGCCACGGCGTCGTAGTCGCGCCGTCGACCAGAACAGGAGGACGAGCAGGGCCGGCCCCGCGTGGCGCCGGCCCTGTGTCGTAGATTCCCTCCACTTCCATGCGCATCCTCGTCATCAACGCCGACGACCTCGGGTTCGCGCCCGGTGTGAACCGGGGGATCTTCGAAGCCCACGCGGCGGGCACGGTCACATCCGCATCGATGATCGTGACGGCGCCCGCCTTCGCGGAGGCAGCCGAGCAGGTGCAGCGCGACGCGACGCGACTGGGCGTCGGGCTTCACCTGAACCTCGTCGCCGGCGCACCGCTTTCGAGCGTTCCGTCGCTCGTCGATCCGGCGACGGGGCGCTTCTACGCGCTCGAGGTCCTCGTGCGCCGCGCGCTCGCCGGCCAGGTCGATCCGGCGGAGGTGCGGCGCGAGTGCGAGGCACAGCTCGCGGCGCTCGTCGCGGCGGGGATCACGCCGACCCACATCGACAGCCACCGCCACGCCCACGCGATGCCGGGTATCCTGCCGGCGGTGGCGGCCGTGGCGCACGACGCCGCGATCCCCGTCGTGCGCCGGCCGCTCGATCGCGTGTCGCTTCTCGACCCGGTCGCGAGCGCTAAGATGCTGGTCGTACATGCCGCATGGCGCACGGCACTCACCGCCGTCGCCCCGGCCCACCGCGGCCTGCTCGCGCGCGCACCGCACTTCCGCGGCATGGCGATGCAGGGAATGCCCGACATCCGCGATCGTCTGCTGGCGACGATTGACCAGCTCCCGATCGGCGCGACCGAGATCATGGTGCATCCGGGCTACGACGACGAGGTGCTCGCGGCCCAGGACGCATTCCGCTCCGAGCGCGCGGTAGAGTTGCGGGCCCTATGCGATCCGGCTGTCGTGGCGCGGCTGCGCAAAGGCGACGTGAAGCTGGTGTCGTTTCGGGAATTCGTTTGAGCGCGTGCACGGGCGTCGAACGAAGCCCGACATAAGCCAAGGGCGCATCGAAGCTCACGGCAGCAGCGCGACAACGCTCAGCGCATCGCGCAACACCCACTAACTCGGCTTCGCCTCGCGCACCCGCGGAAACCACAGGCGTCGCTGCAGCTCGGACCACAGCACGATCAACGGCACGGTCTTGAACCGATAGGGGTCGAAGAAGTCGCGCTGAATCGTGCGAGGCATCAGGTCTGACGACGCGAGGATCGTGAACACCGCGATGAAACCCAGCAGCGCCCACTCCCAGCGCGAAGGGCGCTGGATCGTGGCGAACCAGATCGCGGCGCCGGTGATGGCGACGACGAACGTCGGGCTTTCCGCCTGATGGTTGAAGATCAGACAGAACACCAGCACCGAGCACAGATACAGGCGTCGCAGATCCCAGTCGTGCCGGCGCCAGCGCTGCACGACGACCGGCGCCACGAGGATGAGGACACCCGCCAGCTGGATCGGCCAGTTCGGGAGTCCGGCGCGGGTCACCTGCTCGATCATCTGCATCACGGTGTAGCCGCGGTGCAGCGAGTCGGTGGCCTCGATCGCGCGCCAGCTCGCGTACTGCGCGAGCAGCCGATCGGGTGACGTGACGAGCAGCGGTAGCACCGCGAACAACAGCATGCCCGCCACCACCGCGATCGCCACGCGCGGCTTGCGCGGGTGGAAGATGGCGAAGCTCAGGCCGGCGAGCGGGAACAGCTTGATGTACGTGCCGGTGATGGCGGCGAGGCTGCCGAGGGCGGTGTGGTGACGCTCGTACGCCGCGAAGGTGAACACGATCAGCGCCGCGACGAGGGCGTTGCTCTGCGCATTCTGGAGCGAGCCGAGCATGTCGAGAAACACGATCGAGCGCGCCAGGGTGGCGGCGCGGCGAGGCAGGACGAGCCCGAGGGCGACGAAGAGTGCGCCGGCATTGAGCGCGTTCCACAGCAGCATCGCCGGCGCGAACGGGACGTACGCGAACGGCGCGAACAACAGCGCGAACGTCGGGCTGTACTTGTAGATGTCGAAGTGCTCGGCGGGGTACGCCGCGTACAGATCCGCGCCCGCGAGCAGATGACGCGACGCGGCGCGGAAGATCCGGAAGTTGTTGTTCGGCGAAGCCACGGCCTGCTGCACCGTGGCGGCGACGATGGCGCCGATCCACAGCAGGGCGACCAGCCAATCGATCGGACGGCGGCGCTCGGCGGAGCCGACGGGACGCGGGTCCTGGGGGGCCGTCGAGGTCATCGGACGCGAAAGCTAGAGGGCGCATCCCGGTGCCGAAACCTCGCAACCGCGCGGGCACCGAACTTGACCGGGAGACGGGCATGGTCCAGACCCCACGTCCGCCCGGATCGGCGCTCCGCACCGTCCTGCTGGACCTCGACGGCACGCTCATCGACAGCAACGACGGGCACGCGCGCACATGGGTCGACTCCCTGCGCGCGCACGGCTACGTCGTGCCGTTCGAGCAGGTGCGCCCGCTCATCGGCATGGGCGGAGACAAACTCCTGCCGGCACTCACCGGCCTCGATCCGGAAAGCGGCGAGGCCGAGCGCATCAGCGCCACGCGCAGCGAGCTGTTCCTCGATCGGGAGCTGCCGACACTGCGGCCGACCCGCGGCGCACGCGCGCTGCTCGAGCACATGCTCGGCGGGGGGCTCGAGCTCGTGGTGGCGACGTCGGCGAAGGAGGATGAGGTGCGCGCGCTGCTCGAACAGACGGGAGTGGCGGACCTGATCCAGCTGGCGTCGTCGGCGGACGAGGCGGAGCGCTCGAAGCCCGATCCCGACATCGTGCAGGCAGCGCTGCGACTCAGTGGAAGCCAGGCGGCGCACAGCGCGATGCTCGGCGACACACCCTACGACGTCGAGGCGGCAGCGCGGTCGCGCGTGCCGGCGATCGCGCTGCGGTGCGGCGGCTGGTGGGACGACTCAGCGCTCTCGGGCGCGACGGCGATCTACGACGACCCGGCGGATCTGCTGGCGCATTTCGAGGAGTCGCCGTTGGGGCGGGTAACGGGTGTCGTGCGTGGGTGACGGTCTGAACGGCGCGCGCAAGCGCGCCGCCGTGTATGGAACTTGCCCCGCTCGCCGTCATACTCACCGACCTCCCATGACCCACACCAGTACTGTCCGCGCGCGCCGAGCCACGCTCATCCCGATGATCCTCCTCGCCGGCGCTGGCGCGTGCGGCGGGGGCAGCAAGCACGCGAGCGACGGCGACACCGGTGCCGCGGCGCCAGCGACGGTGCGCGACATGTCAGCAACGCCGAACGTTCCCGACAGCACGGCCGGCGTCTCGAATCCGACGGGGCAGCCGAACGTCGCGCGTGACACGACGAGCGCGCGCATGCGCGACTCGTCGAAGGCGCCGAAGACGGGAACGCCGGCGGGCGCGCGACCGTGACGCGGTGCGTCAGCGTGCGTGCGCGGTCATCGGGAGACCGCCGCGCACGCGCAGTGTGACGATCGGCTGCGGGACGACGGCGGTGCCCGGCACGAGCCGCAGCCGCCAGCGTCGCGCGATGGTCGCGAGCGCCAGCGTCCCCTCGAGCCAAGCGAACTGCTCGCCGATGCATACGCGCGTCCCCGCGCCGAAGGGGAAGTAGGAGAACTTCGGCCGCACGGGATCGAGCGCGCTCCCACCGGGCAGCCACCGCGCGGGAAGAAAGCGATCGGCCTCGGGCCACCAGCGCGGATCGCGGTGCGCCACCCACTGGCTCGCCAGCACGATCGTGCGCGCGGGCAGCTCGTGGTCGCCGACGCGGTACGGCTCCATCGCGCGACGCCCGAGGATCCACGCCGGCGGGAAGAGCCGCATGCTCTCGGTGAGCACGGCACGCGTGAATGGCAGCCGCGCGAGGTCGTCAGCGCCGAGCTGGTCGCTGGACACACCGTCCACCTCGTCGTGGAGCGTCGCCTCCACCTCGGGGTGCTGCGAGAGGAGATACCAGGTCCAAGCGAGCAGGTTCGCCGTCGTCTCGTGACCGGCGAGAAGGAGCGTCATCGCCTCGTCGCGGAGCTGCCGGTCGCTCATGCCGCGGCCGTCGCCCTCGATGTCCTGGGCGAGGAGCAGCATCGACAGCAGGTCGCCGCGATCCTCGCCCGACGCGCGGCGCTCGGCGATGAGACGGTAGATCGTCGCGTCGAGCCGCTCGCGGCCGCGCCGGAATCGCAGCGTAGTCGGGATCGGGAGCTTCTCGAGCAGCTCGCCGAATGGGAGCACGCTGAGATTGAACGCGTCGATCGCCGCGCCGAGTGCCTCGCCGATCTCGTGGGCCTCGCCCTCGATATCGGCATCGAACAGCGTCTTGCCGACCACGGCGAGTGTGTACGCCGCCATCTCGCGCGAGACGTCGAACTGTTCACCGTCGCGCCACTTCTCCGAACGCCGCGCGGCATATGTCGACATCGTTTCGGCGTACGCCGCGATGCGCGCACGGTGAAAGGCGGGCTGGGCGAGCCGGCGCTGGCGCAGGTGCAGCTCGTCCTCACTCGTGAGCAGCCCTTCACCGAGGAGCATCCTGGCGCGCTCGAGGCCGCGTCCCTTGTGGAACAGCCGTCCGTGCGTGACGAGCACGTCGCGGATCGCGTCGGGATGGCTGACGAGGACGACGGGCTGCGACGCGATGCGGATGCCGGCGACGTCGCCGTAGCGTTGCGCCAGCTCCGTGAACAGCGCGAGCGGCCGGCGGATGATCGCCAGCGCGAACTCGCCCGGATAGCGCTGCCGCGGCCCAGGCACGGAGCCGAAGCCACCGCGCGCGCGGCTGCGCCGCGGTGCGGAGGATGGTGGCACGCTCAGACGGTTTTCAGCAGGCCGAGGCGGAGACAGAACTGCACGTAGTCCGAGCGGTGCGAGAGCCCGAGCTTCTCGGTGATGCGCTGCTTGTAGGTCTCGACGGTCTTCGGGCTGATGAACAGCCGCTCGCCGATCTCCGACGCCGAGTATCCGCCGGCGACGTGCACCAGCACGTCGCGCTCGCGCTCGGTGAGCTGCTGGTACTGCGCACGTTCGTCGGCGTGCTCGCCGCGCTTCGACACTTGGCGCGCCAGGGCGCGCGCGGCGCTCGCCTGCACGTAGTTGTCGCCCGCGGCCACCGCGCGCACCGCGTCGGCGAGCTCGCGGTCGGCGGCGTTCTTGACGAGATAGCCCGCGGCGCCGGCCTCGAGGAGGTTCACGAGGAACTCGTCCTCGGTGTGCATCGTGAGGATGAGGACGCGCGTCGCGACGTTCTTCCCGACGATCTCCTTCGTGGCGGTGAGGCCATCCATCTGCGGCATGTCGAGATCGAGCACGGCGACGTGCGGCGACAACCGATCGACGAGCGCGACGGCGTCGCGCCCATTCGACGCCTCTCCCACGACCTCGATGTCCTTGCTCGTGCTGAGGAGCGCCTTGAGCCCGGCACGGACGACGAGGTGATCGTCGGCGAGGATGACGCGGATGATGTCGGGACGGGACATGGGGATGCTGGAAGAGGTTGTCGGTTTACGGTTGTCGGTTCACGGCCTGACTCGGGACGCAGGAGCTTCCCGAGGTTGGCCGTAAACCGATAACCGATGACCGTTCACCAGTCGAACGGAGAGCCATCGAGGCGGATTTGGCCCCGCCTCGAAGGGATTCTACTTCTGTACCACCAGCGCCGTCACCATCCCGAACATCCCGTGCTCACTCTCGGCGTGCGGGAGGATGTGGCAGTGGAAGGCCCAGGTGCCGGGGTTGGTGCAGTTCACGATCACGTCCCACCGCTCGCCGGGCGCGATGTTCAGCGTGTCGCACTTCCACGGGGCGGGGACGGGCCAGCCGTCCTTGGCGATGACGGTCTGATGCATCCCGTGCAGGTGCATCGGGTGGATCATCATCCCCTCGTTCATGTACCGGATGCGCACCTTCTGGCCGAGCTTGGCAACGATTGGCTGGGTGGCCGGGAAGCTCTTCCCGTTGAAGGTGTAGCCGTGCGCGCCGTCGTTCAGGATGAATACGACGTCCTGATCGACCTTCGGCTCCTGCGCCCGGTTCTTCGGCTCGACGATGAAGGCGCCGAGCAGTCCGAGGCCGACCTGCGTGGCCGAGTTGTGATGAGAGTGGTACATGTGCGAGCCCGCGTTCGGCACCGTGAACTCGTAGGTGAAGCTTTCACCGGGCTTCACCGGCGGCTGGGTGATGAACGGCACGCCGTCCATGTCGTTGGCCAGCTCGAGCCCATGAAAGTGGATCGCCGTGGACTGGGTGAGCTGGTTCTTGAGCACGACACGCACGCGGTCGCCCTCGCGAACGCGGATCTGCGGGCCCGGCACCTGGCCGTTGTACGCCATGGCCTTCACCATCTGGCCGGGCGCGGTCTCCCATTGGAGCTCGCTGGCGGTGAGCTCGAAGACCTTCACGCCCTTCACGATCTTCGGCTCGAGGAGCTGGTTGCCGTAGACCGCGGTCTTGGCGGGGAACTCCTTGATGCCCTTCTCGTGCATCGCGTCCATCGCGTCGGCCGCGTTCACGGCACCGGTGGCTGGCTTCACGGTATCGTGCGCGCCCATCGTGCCGCCGGTCTGTCCCGAGGCGGGCGCTGCCGTCGCCACACTGCCCTTCTCCGAGGCCGTCTGCCCCTTGCTCGTGCCGCAGGCGACGAGTGCACCGCCGACGGCGGTGAGCGAGGCGGTACGGAGAAACGCGCGGCGGCTGGTCGGCGCCTCGGTGAGAGTCGCCAGCGTATCGTCGTCGTGCGACATGATCTTCGACATGGTGGGTCCAGGGTCGTAGAGAGAAATCGTACGCCGAGGAATCTCGCCCACCTGTGCCTTCCGTCATGTCGGGTAGCAGCCTGATATTTGGTCGCTCCGAACCTGACCGGACGTTAGGGAAACTCCTGACACGATCGACCCCTGGCCCCCGACCGCCGTGAATCCGTCCGACCAGATGCGAGGCGTGAACGAAGCGGTCGACCGTGCCGCGATGCAGCGGACGCTTCCGCCGGAGCTGTTCTCCAGCTTCCTGGCGATCTCCGCGGACGCGGTGATCGCCGTGGACGACGAGCAGCGCATCATCTTCTTCAACGAAGGGGCGGAGCGGATCTTCGGCTGGTCGGCCGAGGAGGTCGGGGGGAAGTACCTCGCCATGCTGCTGCCAGAGCGGTTCCGTTCGGCGCATCGCGGGCACGTCCACGGCTTCGGTGCGGCGCATGGCCGCGCACGGCTGATGGGCGAGCGTCAGGAGATCTCAGGGCTACGCAAGTCGGGGGAGGAGTTTCCCGCCGAGGCCTCGATCCAGCGCATGGTGATCGAGGGGAAGAACATCTATGCGGCCGTGCTGCGCGACGTGAGCGCGCGCTACCGCGCGGAGGAGGCGCTGCATCAGGCGATCGGCGCGCGTGACGACATGATGGGGATCGTGTCGCACGATCTGCGCAATCCGGCGAGCGCGGTGAAGATGCTCGCGCGCAGCATCCTCGCCGAATCGCGCGAGCGCGACGACATCCCGCCGGACGTCGTCGAACGCGTGGAGATCATGCTGGACGCCGCCTCGCAGATCGACGCGCTGATCCAGGATCTGCTCGACGTGACGCGGCTCGAAGCGGGGCGGCTCACCGTTTCGGCGCGCGACGTGGACCCGGTGCCGCTGGTGGAGGCCGCGCTGTACGCGATGCGCGCGCTCGCCGAGAGCGGCGGAGTGGCGCTCGACGCGTCGTACGAGGAGGAGCTGCCGATGGTGCACGCCGATCCCGAGCGCGTGACGCAGCTGCTCTCCAACCTCGTCGGGAACGCGCTGAAGTTCACGCCGGCGGGCGGACGCGTGCAGGTGCGCGTGCAGCCACACAACGACGGCGTGCTGGTGAACGTGATCGACACGGGCGAGGGGATCCCGGCGGACCAGTTGCCGCACGTCTTCGACCGCTTCTTCCAGGTGTCGAGCACCCGGATGGGCGCTCGCCACGGCGCGGGACTGGGCCTGCCGATCGCGCGCGGGATCGTCGAGGCACACGGGGGGACGATCTGGATCGAGAGCGCGCCGGGGCGGGGCACGACGGTACGGTTCACGCTGCCGGCGGCACGCGACGAGTAGGTGCTGGCCGAATCAACAACGGAACGCGGATCTTCGACGGCGATCTGACGGAAGCTGCCGGATCGCTTCGACCG
>JBJMNN010000182.1:0-51006 GCA_045804245.1 Gemmatimonadaceae bacterium
GCTCTTCCGATCTGAGTACATGGATGCCGGGTCGGCGCCGATCGCGATCACCACGGGCATCCGCTCTCCCCTCTCGGCCATCTCACGCCAGTGCGCGGCGCCGACCTTGTGCCGCTGCCAATGCATCGCAAGCGTGTTCTTGCCGAGCTGCTGCACGCGGTACATCCCGACGTTCCGGATCCCTCGCTTGGGGTCCTTCGTGATCACCATCGGGAAGGTGATGTACGGCCCGCCGTCCTCCGGCCAGCACGTGATGATCGGCAGCTGGTCGAGATCCACCTCGTCGCCGCGCCACACCAGCTCCTGGCAGGCCGGCGCGCCGGACTGCATTCGCGGCGGAAACTTCGCCACCTCCAGCAGCCGCGGCAGCATCGACAACTTCCCCATGATCCCCTCGGGGACCTTGAGGTCCATCAGCTTCGTGATGCGGTCGCCGTGATCGTCGAGCTGCTCCACGCCGAGCGACATCGCCATCCGCGACATCGAGCCGAAGAGATTGATCCCGACGGGATAGCGCGAGCGCGTGCCGTCGCGCAGCACGACGTGCTCGAACAGCAACGCCGGTCCGCCCCCAGGCTGCTTCATCACGCGATCGGCGATCTCGCACAACTCGAGCTGCGCCTTCACCGGCTGGCGCACGCGTACGAGCTCTCCGGCGGCGTCGAGGGCCTGAATGAATTCCGTCAGTGTATCGAGCGACACTCAGATGCTCCTTTCAGGCGGGCGATGTGCGGGGGCGCCACCCGCGAAACCGCGAACCCGCGCCATCAAGGCTTCCGTCCGACGTGGATCGCCGCGATCCCGAGCGACAGCGATACCCATCGCACGTCCACGAACCCCGCGTCGCTCATGTGCCGCGCGAGCACCGGCTCGGCGGGAAAGTGCGAGACCGAGCGCGGGAGGTACTTGTATGCCGTGCGATGTCCGCTGATCATGCCGCCGACGAGTGGCAGGAGATGGTGGAAGTACATGTGGTAGAGCGTGCGCACGATCACCGAGCGCGGTGTCGTGAACTCGAGGATCACGAAGCGTGCGCCCGAGCGCAGCACGCGGAACACCTCGGCCAGTCCACGGTCGAGCGAGGCGACGTTCCGGATCCCGAATGCGACCGTGGCGCCGTGCATCGAGCCGTCGGCGAGCGGGAGCTCCTGTGCGTCGGCCGCCACCGGCGCGAGCACGCTGTTGGGCGCCTTCCCCTTCCCGGCTTGCAGCATCGGCACGGCGAAATCCGCCCCCACGATGAATCCCGCGAAGCCGCGCTGCCGGCTCAGCTCCGCGCCTACGTCGAGCGTTCCCGCGCAGAGATCGAGGTACCGGCCGTCGGGCGCGGCACTCCAGGCCAGCGCGCGCAGCGCGCGCCGGCGCCAGAGCCGATCGATGTTGAGGCTGAGCAGGTGATTGAGCAGATCGTAGCGCGGCGCGATCTGCTCGAACACCGTGCGCACGTACGCCCGCTTCTCCGCGCCACCCTCGGCCGCCGCGTCGGCAACGTGCTCTTCGACTTCAGTCTCGTGCATCGGCGAAAGCTCGCCGCCGTCCGGAGCACGGGCAAGCGCGATGCTGGATTGCGCTCAGCGGCGCGGGTAGCTTCCTATCCTCTCGCGCCGAGCACGCGCGTCGTTGCCGCGCGCGATCCCGACCAGCCTGATGCCCCACGCTCTCGACCTCGCGAACCTCCCCGATGCCGACGTCGTCGCCCTCGCGCTCGAGGGCCGCGAAGCCGCGCATCGCGAGCTGATTCGCCGGTACGAGCGGCCGGTCTTCTCGCTGATCTTCCGCATGGTGCGCGACCGCGAGCTCGCCGAGGACCTGACACAGGACAGCTTCATCAAGGTGCTGTCGCACCTCGATCGCTATCGGTCGGAGTTCAAGTTCTCCTCCTGGCTGTTCAAGATCGCGAACAACGTCGCGATCGATCATCTGCGCCGCCGCCAGCTCGACACGGTGAGCATGGACGGGTCGCCGCACGCGACGACCCCCGATGCCGTCATGGCTTCGGCGATCGAGCTCTCGGATTCTTCCGAATCGGCCCTCGAGGAGATGGAGGCCAAGGAGCTCGGCTCGGCGATCGAGCAGGCCATCGCCCGGCTCCGGCCCGAGTACCGATCGTGCATCCTGCTCCGACACGTCGAGGGGCGCTCCTACGAGGAGATCGCCACCACCCTCGATCTCCCCCTCGGCACCGTCAAGACCTACATCCACCGCGCCCGGCACGAGCTTCGCCGGGCGTTGGAGCATACGAGAGAATGAGCCGTCCACACGTCGGATTTCGCTCCCGAACGAAGCCCATAGGGCTGCCTGAAACCACCACACCCCTCCCCTCGTACGAGGGACCAGAGGAATCGTGAATCACAGACACCTGCTCCCCAACGAGATCGACCTTCTGGTCGACGGCGAGGCCGGCTTCGGCGTCGCCCCGCTTCGCGCGCACGTCGCCGAGTGCGACGAGTGCCGCGCCAGGCTCGATGACGCCATGATCGTCGTCGACGCGCTGGAGGCGTTGCCCCATTTCGCGCCGGACGCCCGGCTCGCGGATCGGGTCATGGCCCAGGTGCCCGTGTTCGTCCCCGCCCACGTCGCCGCCCGAGACTCGGTGTTCCGCTGGCTCCCGGCCGCGGGTCCGGCGCGCGCCGCGGCGGCAGTGATCGGGACATCAATCGCCGGTCTGCTCACTCTCGCGATGGTCTGGCTCGCCAGTCGCGGCGACGCGGTGGTCTTCGCCACCGGCTTGTTCGCCGACCGCCTCCAGACCCTCGTGCTGGGTACCGCTCGTGACGTCGTCGTGGCGGTCTTCGGCGAGTCGGCCATGGCGGCCCTCCAGGCATCGGGGACGCTGGGTGTCACCCTGCTGGTGATCGGCTTCCTCGGCACCGCGCTCGGCACCGTTCTGGCTCTCCGACGGCTCGCGACCGCGTCGTCGCGCCGGGCGTAGGATGCGTGCGCATCTACGCCCCCTTCTCGCCCTTCTCGTCACGCTGATTCCCCTCCCGTCCGCCCTCTCGGGGCAGTCGGACGGGGTTCGTGATCTGAATCGGGCGCTGGAGCGGCTGGCAAAGGGAGAGCAGGTCACCGGTCTGCCCTCGGCCGATAGCGTGACGAAGGGCACCCTCACCGTCCCGGCCGGCACGACCCGGAAGGGAACCGCCGTCGCCCAGGGGCCGGTGATTGTGCTTGGCACGGTCGAGGGCTCCGTCGTCAGCCTTGGCTCCGACGTCACGGTGCGCGCGGGAGGCCACGTCACCGGCGACGTCCTGTCGGTCGGCGGACGCGTGCTGGCCGACAGCGGTCAGGTCGACGGCGAGATCCGCACGATGAGCACGCTCCCCGCCCTGCTCGACACGCCGGCGCCCGTGGCGCGAGCCGCGAGCCCGGCAGAGCGCACCATCGCCGCGACCAAGGTCGTCGTCGGGAGCTTCGGTGTGCTTCTCGTCGTGGCGATCGGCGTGCTCCTGTTTGCTGGTCCGAATCTCCGCGAAGTCGTCCAAACCGTCGAGCTGCGCTTCGCGCGTGCCTTCTGGGTCGGGCTCGCGGGACAGCTGCTGATCCTGCCAGGGCTCGTCGTGCTCTGCATCGCTCTCGCGCTCACGCTGATCGGCGTTCTGCTCATCCCGTTCGCCATCGTCGCGTACGCCGTGGCGATCGCCGGGATCGTGACGCTCGGCTTCTTCGCCGTCGCCCAGTTGATCGGCAGCGCGGTCTGGCGTGGCGGAGACGCGTCGGACCGGGCGCGCGCCTTTGGCACGCTGGTCGTTGGCGTGGCGATCTTCTTCAGCCTTTGGCTCGTCGCGAGCCTGCTCGTGTGGGCGCCGCTCGCCGCGACGGTGATTCGTGCCGCCGCCGTCGCCGCCTCGTGGGCGGCGGTCACTCTCGGTCTCGGCGCCGCGATTCTCTCACGCGCGGGTACGCACCGCCGGCTCGCGAGCGGAAGCCGCCCCGTCGAGCTCGCGGCGTGGCAGACTCCCACGCCGGTGACCGGTGTCGTTGCGGCGCGCCGCCCAGTCGCGGCGGCCAAGGAGGCGCGATGAGAGCGGCCACCCTGCTCGTGGCGGCACTCTGCGCGCCGCTCTTCGCGGCGTCGGCGCAGGGCGATCCGCAGTGGCGCTCGCTCGACGTCTCGCGACAGCTGCGTGACAGCGCGCCGCAGCGCATCAAGGTGCAGTACGGCGCGGGTCGAGTGGATATTCGCAGCACCGACGCCGCGCTGTTGTATGGTATGCATCTGCGCTACGACGAGCTCCGCGCCGTGCCGCTGCACCGCTATGATGCCGAGCAGCACAGCAGCGTGCTCGGGCTCGAGTCCCGGAGCGCCACGGCTCGCGTCGCGTCGGGACCACGCACGCAGAACGGCGAGCTGCGCCTCGTGCTCCCGCGCGCCGTCCCGCTCGATCTCGACCTCGAGTTCGGCGGCGCCGAGGCGATGCTCGAGCTCGGCGGTCTCTCGCTGCAGGCGGTGCGACTCGAATGCGGCGCGACCGATGCGACGCTCGGCTTCACGACGCCGAATCGCGCCCACATGCGCGAGCTCAACGTCGACGTCGGCGCCGCGAGCTTCACTGCGCTGCACCTCGGCAACGCCAACGCCGACCAGATCCGCGTGCGGGGCGGCATGGGCACGGTCGATCTCGATTTCAGCGGCGACTGGCAGCGCGACCTCACCGTGCTCACGCGCGTCGGGATCGGCAAGACGACGCTGCGCGTGCCCGACGACGTCGGCGTCCGTCTCGAGATCCAGCGCGTCGCAGCCGGGTTCGACCATGAGGGGATGGTCAAGCGCGACGATGCCTGGTACTCGACCAACTGGGACAGCGCGATGCGCAAGCTGCGCATTCGCGCCGAGACCGTGTTCGGCGCTCTCGAGCTGCAGCGGTCGACGCGATAGCGGCGCCATGTGCATCGCACGATGCGCATGGCGCTTCCCCTGGCCCGTGCCTTGCCCCCATCTCGGGCATGACCATCCTGGGCCACGACGTCATTCCGCTCGTCAAGAAGACCGTGAAGGAGATCGGCGACGATCGCATCCCTTCGCTCGCGGCGGAGACGGCATACTACTTCTTCTTCTCGCTCTTCCCGCTCCTGCTGTTCCTCACGCCGCTGCTCGGGCTCGTCGGCAACGGACAGGAGCTGATGGAATCGATGATCGGGCGGCTCTCCACCACGATGCCCGCCGACACGCTCTCGCTCCTCCGCCGCGTGCTCGGCGAGATCATCACATCGAGCGGGAACGCGGGGATCATGTCCGTCGGTGCGCTGCTCGCCGGATGGTCCGGGTCGAACATCTTCGGCTCGCTGATGGGCGCGCTCAACGTCGCGTACGACGTGAGCGAGACGCGGCCCTGGTGGAAGAAGCAGCTCCTCCGTGCGGGCGCGCTGTTCGGCGCCGGCGGGATCATGCTCGTCGCCACGGCCGTCTTCCTCGACGGCGAGCGCGTCGCGCGGTGGATCGGCTCCGCACTCGGACTCAGCGATGCGTTCGTCGCCGCATGGACGGTGCTGCAGCTCGTGCTCGCCGTGGCGCTGCTCGTCGCGGTCGGCGCGATCGTCTTCAAGCTGCTGCCGAACGTGCACCAGCGCTGGCGGCATGTCTTCGTCGCGTCGGGGATCACGACGCTGCTGTGGATCGTCGCGACGGTGCTCTTCCGGCTCTACGTCCAGAACTTCGGTTCGTACAACAAGACCTACGGCACAATCGGCGGCGTCATCGTGCTGCTGACGTGGATGTACTACTCGATGTTCGCGCTGCTCGTCGGCGGAGAGCTCGCAGCCGAGCTGCATCGCGGCACGGGGGCGACGGAGCCGTCGAAGGGCGAGGTGTACTACGGGCGGATCGTCTCGGACGCGGGGCCGGGAACGCCGTCGCTCTCGGCGAAGGGGAATCGGGTGCGCTAGATCAGCGCACCGGGAGCAGCGCCACGCTGCTCCCGCGTCGGAGCCCGAGTTGCTCCGCCGCGTTCCCATCGCGCACCGCGATCTCCACCAACCCGCTCGAACCCACGAGCGCCAGCGGCTCCCCCTCCGCCACGTCCGCGTACGTCCGCCGCAGCGCGAGCGACATTCCATTCACCTGCACCTGACCACCGCGCATCGCCAGGAGGTTCGTCACCGCGTTGCCGAATCGGTCGACGGTGATCACCTCCCCCTGCACCGCCCCGTCGTCGCGTCGCGTTGCCTCGGGAGTCCGGCGGATCACGGGATCCTCTTCCACCACGCCGAGGGTCTCGAGCGACGCGCCTTGCGCGAGCTGCGCCGCCGCCGGGGCGAAGACGTCGCGGCCGTGGAACGTCGGCGCGGCGCCCGACGGAACGGTCAGCGACACGCATCGTGCGCCCGCGTGCAGCAGCGCCGGCGACAACACTCCGTTGTCCGGGCCGACGAGATAACGCCCCTCGCTCGACGTCGCCAGCGCGCCGCGCGTACTGCCGACACCGGGATCCACGACGACGAGATGCACCGTGCCTTCCGGGAATCGCCGCCAGTAGCGCGCGAGCGCGAGCCGCGCTCCGTCGACGTCATGCGGGCTCACGTCGAGCGCGACGTCCACGATCGTCGCGCTCGGCGCGAGCGTCGCGAGCACAGCCTTCATCTCGCCCACGTAGCCGTCCGCGGTGCCGAAGTCGGTCAGCAGAGTGATCAGGCGTGGCATGGCTCCTCGTGGCCGATGCGATCCACGCGTGGCGGCGTGCGATGGGACGTCGCCGGCGCTCGCTACGCGATCAAGCTCCGCTTCCAGCGGCCCGCGCGCCAGATGGCCATCATCCCGACGGCGCGGAGTAGTGCGGTGATGCAGATCGTCCACCAGAGTCCCGCGATCCCCCACCGCGCCGTCGACCACATCGCGAGGGGGATGCGGCTCGCCGTGATCACCGTCGACGTCAGCATCGGCGGCAGCGTCGCCCCCGCGCCGCCGAGCGCGCCCTCGAGCACGATCTCGGCGCAGATCCCGACCTGCGAGAGCGCGGCGATCCGGAGGTAGCGTGCTCCTTCGGCGATCACCGCCGGGTCGTGGCTGAACACCGCGGCGAAGCGCTCGGGGATCATCAGCTCAATCAGACATGCCAGCACGCCGAACACGGAGCAGAATGCCACCGAGATCCACCCGGCGCGCTCGGCGCGGTCGCGTCGTCCAGCTCCCATGTTCTGGCCGACGATGGCCGCCGTCGCCGCGCCGAACCCGACGCCGACCATGTACAGCCAGCTCTCCACACGATGCCCGATGCCGAGCGCGGCGAGTGCCGGTGTCCCGAATGGCGTCGCCGTCCGCGTCACGATCACGTAGATCAGCGAGAACACCACGCCGGTGACCGCCGTCGGCAGACCGATGCGCACCACCGACGCGAGCACCTTCAGATCGGGACGCCCGAAGCGCACCACGCCACGGCGGCCGATGATCGCGAGCCCCAAGAGAAACGCGACCGCTCGCGTGCAGATCGTCGCGATCGCCGCGCCGGCCACCCCGAGCGCCGGCACCGGCCCCCATCCGACGATGAGCAGCGGATCGAGCACCAGCGTGACGGCCACCGATGACAGCAGCAGCACGAACGGCGTCCGCGTGTCGCCCGCGGCGCGGAACGCCGCGTCGACGGCGAAGAAACCGAAGATCAATGGCGCGCCGAACAGATACGTGCCGAGGTAGCGCGCGCCGAGCGCGGTCACCTCCGGCGGCGCGTGCATCATGGCGAACATCCGCGGCAGCAGAGGCAGTCCGATCGCGCTACAGAGCACGCCGAGCACGAGCGAGAGCACCAGTGCGTCCCCCGCGGCGCGGCTGGCTGCCTCCGGCCGGCCCTCACCATGTCGCCGCGATGCGACGGCCGTGACGCCGACGTTCACCATCTCGGCGATCGACACGATGAGCCAGATCCAGAACACGGCAATCGACGCGGCCGCCAGTCCATTCGCGCCGACGCGCGTGCCGATCCAGTACGTGTCGACGGAGAAGAACAGCGTCATCAGGAGCGACGACGCCACAGCGGGGAACGCGACACGCGCGATCGTGCGCGGGAGCGGATCGGAGACGAGCTGGATCGCCTCCCATTCGCTCGTGATCGCGACGGGGGTCAGCCCGTCGTGCGGCTCGAGCGGGAGGGACGCCGGGTAGGCGTCCCCCGCAGTCTCAGGCGCGAGCGGCGCCGACGAGCGACGCGACTCTGTCGGCGATCGCACTGAGCGCCCGCGCTGCCGAGGAGCTCGCGTCGACACTGACGATCGGCGCGCCCGTGTCGCCGCCCTCCATCACCCGAGGATAGAGCGGTACCTGGCCGAGCAGGGGCAGATCGAGCGTCTTGGCGAGCCGCTCGCCTCCGCCCGAGCCGAACAGCGCCGTCGGCTTGCCGCAGTGCGGGCACTCGAACCAGCTCATGTTCTCGACGATGCCGAGCACCGGAACGCCGACGCGTTGGAACATCTTGGCGCCGCGCAGCGCGTCACCCACGCTCACCTCTTGCGGCGTCGTGACGATGATCGCGCCATCCACCTGCGTCGCCTGCACGAGCGAGAGCTGCGCGTCGCCCGTTCCCGGCGGCATGTCGACGAGGAGATAATCGAGCTGTCCCCACGCGACGTCCTGCAGGAACTGGTTGATGATCTTCATCACGATCGGGCCGCGCCAGATCGCCGGCTGGTCGGGCTCGATCATCATGCCAAGTGAAATGAGCTTCACTCCGTGAGCCTCGAGCGGAACGATCTTCTCACGGACGACGGGCGGCGCACCAGAGACTCCCATCATTCGAGGGATGTTCGGCCCGTAGATGTCGGCGTCCATCAACCCGACGCGTGCACCGGTCTTCGCCAGCGCGACCGCGATGTTCACGGCGACGGTGGATTTCCCGACGCCGCCCTTCCCCGACGAGATCGCGATCACGCGCCCGAGGTTCGGGAAGTGCTTCGGTGTCGGCGCGGCGGGCCGCGCCGGCGCGGCGGGCGCCTGGTCCATCACAGGAAGCGCGCGGCTCCCGCCACGAGCTGGCAACGTCACCGGCTTCACGTCGAGCTCGACGTCGGTCACCCCCTGGACGCGTGTCACCGTGTCCCGTACCTCCTTCGCGAGCGCGGGATCGTCTCCTTCGGCGAGCAGCAGCGTGAGTCGCACGCGGCCCGACGTCGTGGTCGCGATGTCGCGCACCTGCTGCGTGCTGAACAGATCGGTGCCGGTGCGCGGATTTCGCAGACGTCCGAGCGACTCGGCGAGGCGTTCCTGGAGGGTGGAGGACATGGGAGAAAGATAGCGGGTGCGTACCAGTCGTTGTCGGTTGTCAGTTGTCGGTTTTCAGTCAGCCTCGGGAGACTCATGCGTCCCGAGGTCAGCCGACAACCGACGACCGACAACCGACTACCGGCCGGTCGCTTCCGCCGCCTTGCCCAACATCGCCCGCGCCGCCTCCACGACCAGATCGCGCACCTGATCCAGCGTCCCCGGGAGCATCGCCCCCGACGCCTTGGCGTGTCCGCCGCCGCCGAAGCGCTTCGCAAACGCATTCACGTCCGTGCCGCCGACGCTGCGGAACGACACCTTCACCTTGCCGTGGCCCAGATCGCGGAAGAACAGCGCCATGCGCGTGCCGGCGATCGAGCGCGCGTGCTCGACGATTCCGTCGAGATCCTCCGCCTTCACGCCGTGCTTCTCCAGCGCGTTGGCGCCCATCGTCAGCCACGACAGTCCCAGCGCCTCGTCCACCTGCAGCGTGCCGAGAACCTCGGCCATCAGCCGAACCCGTCCCGCCGGCGCCGACGCGTAGATGCGCGTGTACATCTCCTCCGGGTCGACGCCATATGCGAGCAGCTGCCCCGCGACGCTCAGGCAGCGCGGCGACGTGTTGCTGAACCTGAATCCGCCGGTGTCGGTCAGCATCCCGGTGTAGAGCGAGCGTGCGACCGATGGCGTGATCTCCCACCCCAGCACCGTCGCGAGGTCGTACACCAGCTCCGCCGTCGCGCATGCCTGGGTGTCGGTCACGGTGAGCGTCCCGGCCGGATCATCGGATGGCTGGTGGTGGTCGATCACCAGCTTCGGGATCGTCAGCGCGCGCACGGCCTCCGTGAGATTGCCGAGCCGCTTCACGTCGCTGATGTCCAGCACGATCAGCAGATCGATGTCCCGCAGCGCCTTCGATCCGCGCGATGTCCGGTCCTCGACGTCATCGCCGAGCAGGAAGTCGAACATGTCCGGCCACGGAGTCGGGTTCACGATCCGCGGCACGAGCCCCTGCGCGGCGAGCAGTCGCGCGAGCGCGCTCTCCGATCCGCACCCGTCGCCGTCGGCGTTGAGGTGCGTGCTGATCGCCACGCGACGCCCGGCGATCAGCTCGGGGGCGAGCCTCTCGATCGCGGCGCGACGGGCTGGTGGAACGGAAATGAGATCAGTGGACATCGCGTCTTTGGGGTCGTGGATCGAGAGGAGCGGTGCGCGGCGCAGTCATCTCGACCCGAAGAGCTCCTCTCCGCGTCTCCGCGCCTCCGCGTGAGTGCAGTTCGGCCCACGAAAACCGAGCGGCGTCCTTTCGGGCGCCGCTCGTAAGGTACTGGGTCGTCGCGCCGGGATCAGGTCGGCGACGTGCCGATCCCGCGCGAGAGGTGCGAGTGGCTCTTGCCGTACGCGAAGTACACGATGAGCCCGATGATCAGCCACACGATCAGTCGGATCCAGGTGTCGCCGGGAAGGCCCGCCATCAAGCCGAAGCAGCTGATGATGCCGAGCAGCGGCACGATGGGCACCAGCGGCGTCTTGAACGCGCGCGGGATCTCGGGCGACCGTACGCGCAGGATCCACACGCCGCCGCACACGATCACGAACGCGAGGAGCGTCCCGATGCTCACCAGCTGACCGAGCAACCCGATCGGGAACAGCCCCGCCACGACCGCCGCCACGCTTCCCGTGAGGATCGTCGTGATGTACGGAGTCTTGAACTTCGGGTGCACCTTCGCGAACGCGGGCGGCAGCAGGCCGTCGCGCGCCATCGAGAAGAACACGCGCGGCTGCCCCATGAGCATTACGAGCACTACCGACGCGAGGCCGGCGAGCGATCCGAGCTCCACGGCGTAGCGCAGCCACGCCAGCGACGGTCCCGCCGCCTGTACCGCGATGAGGATCGGCGCCGGATCGTTGAGCTTCGAGTAGTGCACCATCCCCGTCATCACGAGCGCCATCAGGATGTAGAGGATCGTGCAGACGAACAGCGAGCCGAGGATGCCGATCGGCATGTCGCGTTGCGGGTTCCGCGCCTCCTGCGCCGCGGTGCTCACCGCATCGAACCCGATGTAGGCGAAGAAGATCACGCCGGCCCCGCGCAGCACGCCGCTCCAGCCGAACTCGCCGAACTTGCCCGTGTTCGCGGGAACGAAGGGATGCCAGTTCGCGGTATTCACGTACATGAAGCCGACGCCGATCACGAGAAAGATGATCGCCAGCTTGATGAACACGATGATGTTGTTGAACCGCGCCGACTCCCTGATCCCGATGACGAGGATGATCGTCATGAGGATCACGAGCACCACCGCCGGCACGTTCAGCAGAGCGTCGGTCCGGCTGAAGTGGTTCTGCGCGTCGACGATGAACGGCGCGTTGGTCAGCGCCGGCGGGATCACGATCCCGAATTCCTTGAGGAAGGCGACGAAGTTGCCCCCCCATCCCACCGCCACTGTCGCCGCGCCGAACAGGTACTCCAGCATCAGGTCCCACCCGATGATCCACGCCACGAACTCACCCAGCGTGGCGTAGCCGTACGTGTACGCCGATCCGGCGATCGGAATCATGCTGGCGAACTCCGCGTAGCAGAGGCCGGCGAAGCCGCAGGCGATGCCGGCCAGCACCATCGACCACACCACGCCTGGTCCCGCGTATTGTGCCGCCGCGTTCCCCGTGAGCACGAAGATTCCGGCGCCGATGATGGCGCCGATCCCGAGCAGAGTGAGGTTGGTCGCTGTGAGCGTGCGGCGCAGCCCGCCTTCACCCTCCTCGGCCGCCTCCTGCTGGAGCACGGCGATACTCTTTCGTGACCACAAGCCCATCGGATGATCTCCTGAGAGCGGTAGCGTGGAGGCCGGTAATGCTCAGAACTATTGTATACAGAAGGGGCACAACTTCGTCGTGGGTGTCGAGCTTGTCAAGCGCGCGACACCCATGTTGGAGCGTGCCTAACTCCGATCACAGACTGTAGTTCGGTGCTTCCCGCGTGATCTGCACGTCGTGCGGGTGCGACTCGCGCAGCCCCGCTGCCGTGATCCGCACGAACTCGGTGTTCGTGCGCAGCTCGTCGATCGTGGCGCAGCCGACGTAGCCCATCCCGCTGCGGAGCCCGCCGACCATCTGGAAGAGCACGTCGCCGACGGGGCCCTTGTACGGCACCCGCCCTTCGATGCCCTCGGGGACGAGCTTCTTCGGGGAGAGCTCGCCCTCCTGGAAATAGCGGTCGGCGCTGCCGTCCTGCATGGCGGAGAGCGAGCCCATCCCGCGCACCATCTTGAACCGGCGCCCCTCGAGCAGGAACGCCTCGCCTGGGCTCTCCTCGGTACCGGCGAGCATGGAGCCCATCATCACGCTCGAGGCGCCCGCGGCCAGTGCCTTCACCGCGTCGCCCGAGTACTTGATGCCACCGTCGGCGATCACGGGTACGTCACCCGCCCCTTCCAGCGCATCGAACACCGCGGTGAGCTGCGGCACACCCACGCCGGTAACGACGCGCGTCGTGCAGATCGAGCCAGGGCCGACACCGACCTTCACCGCGTCGACCCCCCGCTCGACGAGTGCGCGCGCGCCCTCGCGAGAGGCGACGTTTCCCGCGACCAGCTGCACGTCGGGGAACGCGTCGCGCACCCGTCCGGTGGCGTCGAGGACGCCTTCGGCATGCCCATGCGCGGTGTCGACGACGAGCGCATCGACGCCCGCGTCGATCAGAGCCTTGGCGCGGGTCAGGAAGTCGCCACCCGCGCCGATCGCCGCGGCGACGCGAAGGCGGCCGATCTCGTCCTTGTTCGCCCCGGGGAACTGCCGCCGCTTGTGGATGTCCTTGACAGTGATCAGCCCCTTCAGCCGTCCGTCGCCGTCGACGACGGGCAGCTTCTCGACGCGGTGTCTGGCCAGAATGCGCTCCGCCTCGTCGAGCGTCGTGCCCTGCGGCGCCGTGACGAGGTTCTTCGTCATCGCGTCGGCGACCGGTCGGTCGAGGCTGCGCTCGAACTGCAGGTCACGGTTCGTCAGGATGCCGACGAGCCGCCCGTCGTGGTCGACGATCGGCACGCCGGAGACGCGGAACCGGTTCATCAGGTTCGCCGCTTCGCGAAGCGTCGCGGTGTCCGGGAGCGTGTATGGGTTGCTGATCACGCCGCTCTCGCTGCGCTTCACGATGTCGACCTGCATCGCCTGACGATCGATCGACATGTTCTTATGCAGCACGCCGATCCCGCCGGCCCGCGCCATTGCGATCGCCATCTCGGATTCGGTGACCGTGTCCATGGCCGCGGAGATGAGCGGGATGTTCAGCTCGATCCGCCGACTGAACCACGAGCTGGTCGAGACGTCCTTCGGATGGGTGAGTGAGTGCCGCGGCGTCAGCAGGACGTCGTCGAAGGTGAGTGCGACGTCGGCTCGCACGCGCGCGGCGCCGTTCGCGGGCGTTTCCCCGGAACGCGAAGGCCCGCTCTCAGCCGAAGGCTGAATCGCGGGCCGCGTGTTGGAACGAATTGTGGTCGCCATGGCGAAACGTAGGCGGCGAGACTCTCGAAGTCCAGTGTTGCGAAGCGGTTAGCGCACGCGCTCAGCCGCGACCGATCATCTTGAGCTTGCGCCGGATGTTGCGCGGGAGGAAGAACGCGGCCGCCGCCAGCGCTTCCTTCAGATTCAGATCGGCCAGATCCTCCATCGCCCCGCTCCAGTGCGACAGCAGCACCGGCCGGCCGGCGTTCGCCACGAGGCGCTGCAGCGCGATCACGAGCAGGAAGACGTCGTCCACCTCGCCCATGAACGGGATGAAGTCGGGGATGAGATCGATCGGCATCGCGATGTACGCGATCGCGCCGGCGACGAGCAGCTTGTCCATCGCGTTGACGCGTCGATCCATCAGAAGTCCGCCGAGCAGCCGCAGGTATGCCGGCAGCTGCTTGATGTAGTACATCACGGTGCGCTTGGCGCCGGCGCGGGGCGCCACGGCTTCACGGGTGTGCGCCGCGGTCGCGTTCGCACCCCTGCGCGTGCGCCGGGCTTCTGCTCCGGTGGTACGGGTCACGCTGTGCTCCTCTATTTCGTCGTGGGTCCTTCCGTCGCGCCGGCGGCGGGGGCTGCGGGTTCTGCACCCCCCGCCGGCGGCGTGCCTGCGGAACCAGTCGCACCAGTCGCACCAGTCGTGCCGCTCGACGGAGCCCCGGCGCTCGACGCCGCCGCGGTCGCGGCGTCCACCACGCGCGACGTGGCGGTCATGAGATCGGACGCGACCGACTTCCCTGCGGCGGCCGCGCCGTTCAGCACGCCCACCGCCTTGTTCATCAGGCTCATCGTCTCGGCGATCGTCGACGCGCTGACGCGACCCGCGCGCAGCTTCTCTTCCACCGCGTCGGCGAACCGGCTCAACGGATTGGCGGCGGCTGCCGCGGCCGGCGTCTGTCGCTCGGCGTACTTCGATTCCAGGAACTCCACGTAGTCGAGCACCTGATAGCCGCGCTCGTCGGCCATCGTCTCGAGCTTCTGCAGCAGCTTGTCGCGCAGATAGGGATTCATCGTTCGGACTCCATGTGCTGGAGGCGCCGGAAACACGGCGGGCGCACCAGTGTGAGTATGTGCGCCCGTGCGTCCGCTCGGTAGCCCGCCGCGATTACCCCTGCCAGCGCGTGCGCTTGCCGCGCGCGTCGATGTGCACGTACGGCGTACGGAATCGCCGGCTCGTATAGAGACCGAGTCCGCCGACCAGATCGGGATTCCGCTCCTCGACGCGCTCGACGGCGAGCATCACCAGCAGCTCGTCGGTGATCGTGATCCGTCCGTCGCCATCGGCATCGACAGCGAGGTCCGCCGCGTCGCCGTACATGTGACGGCTGTCGCGCGCCGCGTTCTCCACCTGCGAGTTGTGCAATGGTGAACGGAAACCGGAGTGCATGTCCACGACGAGTCCGGGGCGAACTCGGGAGCCGAGGTCGGTGAAGATGAGCTCGAGCTTGTCGAGCAGGCGCGGATTGAGCGCGACGTACTTCGGCCACACCTCGCGCTGATCGTCGTGCGTCACGAAATCGGCGAGCTTGAGATGCTTCGTGATCGCGAGGTCGAGCATCTCGGGGCGCACTTCGACGAATCCGGCGGGACGGTCGTAGCCGGCACCGAGCCGCTCGGCGAGGTACCAGCCGATTCGATATCCGTTCACCTGATCGCCGAGCTTGCGCGAGAACGGCACCATCACTGCGAGCGACGGCTCGGCGAGAATCTCCCGCGTGCCGCCGCGGATGACCGAGAGCTGGTAGAATCCCGGCCGCATCGGCGCGATCGTCGGCGCGGCGGTGAGGTCGCGCTTCGGCTCGACCGGCACCGAGTCCAGCGCCGACACCCACTGATAGGAGAGCGAGTCGCCGCCCCCCGCGATGGCGATCGGAAACTCCACGCGATCGCCGGGCAGGGCGAGTCGCACCTTCACCGCGCCGCTTCGGCCGAACGCGTCGAGCGTGGGCGACGCGGAGGGGGGGAGCGCCTTCGCCGGCGCGATCGCGCTGGCCAGGTTCGCCAGCGGCGCCGTAGCGAGCGCGCCGTCGGGCCGCAGGAACTGGACGGCTCCGATCGTCGCGAGCGCGAAGCAGAGCGCCGCGCCAATGGTGCCGAAGCGGTTGGCGGTGGGTTCCTCGGTGCTCACTGGCGCCCCCAGCGCGCGCGGCTGCCGCGCACGTCGACGTGCGCGAACGGGCCGTGCGAGCGCGTGGCGCGATAGACGCCGACCCCACCGACGAGGTCTCCGTGCATCCGCTCCACCTGCTCCACCGCGTCGAGGATCACCTGCGCGTCGCGATAGTCGATGCGACCATCGCGATTGAGATCGTCCATCCGTCCGTCCCCATCGTTGTCCACGAAGACGTCCGCGGCGTCACCATACATGTGGCGGCTCACCTTCGAGCGTCCGCCGGACTCGCCGCTGCGCGCATTGTATTGCGGCGTGCGGAAGCCGCTCATCACGCTCATGTGGCGCACCGGCGTGCCGCGCGCCTCGAGCTGAGATATCACGAGCTCCAGCTTATCCACAAGGGGTGCTCGCAAAACGAGATACTTCGGCCAGACCCCCTGCTGGTCGTGCGTGAGGAAATCGCGAAGGCGGAAGTGCTCCGAGACGTGAGTGTCGGCGTTCTCCGGGGTCACCTCGATGAACCCTTCCGGATTGGCGTAGGCGGTCGCCAGGAGCTTCCTCCGCTCGGCCGGCCAGAAGCCCATCCGGTACGCTCCGATCTTTCCACCGAGCTTCTCGGCGAAGTCGCGCATCGTGATGAGGGCGAGGCTCAACCCTCCCCCACTGTCCGGGATGGTATGGACGCCGGGGGTTCGAAGCAGGGAGTCGCCGAACAGCCGCTCGAGGATCCCGGCACGCCTGTCCGACTTCGGGACGAGGACCGCCCGGAGCTTGCCGCTACGCCCACGGAGGGAGTCGTCCTCCGCCCTCACGGTCGCGGCAGTCCGGACCGAGTCCCGCTCGGCGGCGTGGGCGACGCGCGCGCTGACGGTGATCAGCAGACCAGCGCCGATCGCCGTGACGCACAAGGTCATGGCGCGACCGAGCGGACGGTCGCGCAGCGGACGCGTATCCCTCACGAATATCCTTTCCCTGGAATCCAGCTGCCCGATGGTGCCTGAGACACCAAAGAGTGCCCAATGGTGCCCCGGGGCGCGGTGAGCCTGTGCACCGAATTACCGCTGGCGGCATCACCCGGCGCGCGACCGGCTCCCTTCAAAGACCACGAGTGGGCCCACCAGAGGCAACAACCGTCGCACGCCGGAACTGACTGGGCAGTCAGTCCGGGCCGGCGACACTCAATATATGAACACGGGAGTGCCGACGGGAACGATCTGATAGAGCATCTCGATGTCCTCGTTGCGCAGGCGTACGCACCCGTGACTGACCGAGCGGCCAATGCTCTCCGGCTGGTCGGTGCCGTGCAGGGCGTATCCGTCGCCCATGTTGAGGCGGTGGGTGCCCAGGACTCCCTTGTATTTCCGCTGGTTCGTGCCGAACGGGGGGATGACGATGTTGCCTCCCGCCACCACCTCGCGGCCCTCCACCCCGGGCTCGATCGGGATGACGCGGCCGTCCCGGTACTTGCGAACCATGTCGGTGCCCTCGACGGTGATCACCGACCCGTCGCTGGCCGGGATGGACTGGCCGCGGTTCAGCCGCATGATCCCCAGGCCGCGCTTCCTCGCCATCTCCACGAAGTGCCAGTCGGGAGGGATCCACGCCGGGTCCTCCTCTTTCGACTGGACGATGAGCCGGCCGCGCGGCGTCTCGAATTTCCAGTGCGACTGGCCGCCCACGGCGTCCAGGACCTTGCCGCTGCCGGTCGCGACCTGCGTGGTGAACAGGACGCTGTCGCCCTGCTTGTACCAGATCCGATGGTCCTCGATGCTGACGACGAGATACGGCCGGTTCGTGGGGATCGCGTCACTCGCCGAAGTGCTCGAGAACTTCACCAGGCTGTCGTCGAGCGCGCCGGTGCTCTTCCGCACGTCGTCGAGGAGCTGGACGTTGTCGTTGAACACCATGCGGCTCACGTCGCGCTCGTGGCGCACGATCGCCGTGCGCGCGAACAGTGCCGTGCTTGCGAGCATCAGCAGCAGCGTCGCCCCGACCAGACCCCAGGCAATCCTTCCACCGCTTCGAAAGAAGTTCAGCATTCCCATTCGGCGGCTCCGCGCGGTGATCAGTAGAAGTAGACCGCCACGCCCGGGCGGAGGTTCGGCACGATCGCCTTGAGATCGTTCGCCCGGACGCGAATGGCACCGGGGAGCACGTAGCTCGAGTCGTTGAGGGGGCCGACCGACGGCAGTGAGTAGATGACCGTGCCGCCGTCGAGACGGATCGCCGCCGGGCCGAGCGCCCCTGCGAGGCGCGTCTCGCCGGCAGGGATGCCACGATCGGTATACACCCAGGCCGGCACCTCCCAGCTGTCGTTCTCTCCGAGCACTGCTTCCACCGTGCGCTTCCCGCGCGGAGCCGCGATGTGCACGGTGTCGGGCGCCGTTCCGACGCGCCGCTCCGGACCCACGGTGATCGGCATCTCGCGCAGCAGCGCGCCCTCGCGCTCCAGGTACATCACACTGCTGTCGAGCGAGACGCTGAGGTGCAGCGACGGATCCACCTTCGCCTGCCGCTTGAACAGCTCCACCATGACCTTCAGGCGGTTCTCGTTCTGGGCCAGGATCTCATCCGTCCGCTTCCGCTCGACGTCGCTCATCGACGCGCGCAGCTCGCGCGTCTCCTTCTGGTAGCGCTGATATCGCGTCAGGAGCCACGCGTCGAGCGCGACGAACGCCGCGACCGCCAGCGCGAGCGTCGAGATGAAGCCGCGATAGTTGCGGCGGAACTCACGCCAGCCGAGCCGGCGGCGGTCGGTGCGTTCGCGCGACGCATCTCTGCGGCGGCCGGGGTCCCATTCGTCCTGCCTGGAGGCGTCGGTCATGGTGTGACGAGGAGAGTGCGCGCGGTCATACCCCGGGAGGACGGCGCGGTGCCAGGCACGTCACTCCCTTGGTCGCGGCGATGACGCTCGGGTACATTTCGCGGGCTGGACGAAGCTCGGTCGAGCATCGTCACTCGGCAAGCATCTTCACTCCTCTCCGCATCGATGGCCACCACGTCTCGCCCCGCGCCTGTTGTCCTCCTCGTCCTCGATGGCTGGGGCTACCGCCCCGAGCGCGAGGGCAACGCGATCGCGATGGCGAACGTACCGACCTGGGACAAGCTCTGGGCGCGCGCGCCGCGCACGCTGCTCGCGGCGTCCGAACAGGCCGTCGGGCTGCCGTGCGGTCAGATGGGCAACAGCGAGGTGGGTCACCTCAACCTCGGCGCGGGACGCGTGGTGAAGCAGGACCTCGTCCGCATCAACGATGCGATCAAGGACGGGAGCTTCTTCGAAAATCCCGTCTTCGTCGACGCATGCCGGCGGGTGAAGGCCAACGGCGGCACGCTGCACCTCGTCGGCCTGATCGGCCAGGGCGGGGTACACGCGATCGACACCCATCTCCTTGCGCTGCTCGATCTCGCTCAGCGGCAGCAGGTGCCGCGCGTCGCGATCCAGGTCATGCTCGATGGCCGCGACACGATGCCGCGCTCCGGGCTCGGCTATCTCGAGGAGCTGATGAAGGCCGCGAAGGGTCGCGCGACGATCGGCAGCGTGGGTGGCCGCTACTACGGCATGGACCGCGACCATCGCTGGGACCGGACGGAGAAGTGGTACAACAGCGCGGTACGCGGCGTCGGTCCGAACGCGACGGATCCATTGCAGGTCGTGCGCGATGCCTACGCGCGCGACGTCACCGACGAGTTCGTGGTGCCAACGGCGATCGTCGATGCGAACGGCCAGCCCGTCGCCCCGATGCGCGACGGCGACGCGGTGATCTGCTTCAACTACCGTTCGGACCGGATGCGCCAGATCGTGCGCTCGCTCACCGTGCCTGGCTTCGACGGCTTCGACGTGAAGGACCGTCCCGAGCTGACCGTCGTGACGATGACGGTGTACGACCAGACGTTCAAGGTCCCGGTCGCCTTCCCGCCGCAGTCGATGGCGCGGATCGTGGGCGAGGTCGTCTCCGACGCCGGGTTCACGATGTTGCGGACGGCGGAAACCGAGAAGTACGCGCACGTGACCTACTTCTTCAACGGGGGGATCGAGACGCCGTTCAAGGGGGAGGACCGCCGGCTGGTGCCGAGCCAGAAGGTTGCGACGTACGATCTGGCGCCGGAGATGAGCGCCCCCGGGATCACCGACGTGCTCTGCGCGGCGATCACCTCGAAGGAGCACGACTTCCTGCTGTGCAACTACGCGAACGCGGACATGGTCGGCCACACCGGAAACGTTCCCGCGGTGATCAAGGCGGTGGAGACGGTCGATCAATGCCTCGCTCGGGTCATCGCGGCCGCCGAGCAGACCAGGACACGACTGCTCATCACGGCGGATCACGGCAACTGTGAGATGATGATCGATCCGGCCACCGGCGGCCCGCACACCGCGCATACCACCAACCCGGTGCCGTTCCTCGTCGTCGACGCCGACGAGACCCATCGCCTGCGTGATGGCGGCGCGCTCCGCGACGTCGGGCCCACGATCCTTCGAATGCTGGGGCTCGAGCGCCCCGCCGAGATGGACGGGCGCGACCTGCGGCTCGCGTGACCGGTCACCCCCCTGCACTCTCCCGGAGCAACCGCGTGAAGGCTTTCTCGTACGCAGCGCTCGCGCTGTTCGTCGCGTCCCCGCTTCTCGCCCAGGTGGGGCACGATCCGGCGTCGAGTCCGTATCGGGACCTCGAATATCGTCAGGAGCTGACGCCGTACGGCGGATACGCGCGCGCGAAGGTCGATCCGGCGGGGATTACGCCGCAGAGTGCAGCGATCGCGGGGCTGCGCTATGAGCTTTACCTCGGCGGACCGGTGTCGCTCACGAGCGACTTCTCGACGATGTTCTCGGATCGCACGGTGCTCGATCCCACGAAGCCGCGGGCCCAGCGAGTGCTCGGGACGGAAACGGCGCCCGTGTATGCCCTCGATCTCGGCATGGCGCTCGGGATGACGGGGCGGAAGAGCTGGCACAGTCTCGTGCCGCAGGTGCGCGCCGGCCTGGGTGTCGTCACGAGCAAGGCGGCCGACGACACGACGGGGTACAAATTCGGCACCCCCTTTGCAATCACCTTCGGAGCCGGACTGAAGTTCGTCACCGGGGGCCGACTACAGCTGCGCGCCGACGTCGGGGAGCGCCTGTTCAAGCAGAAGTATCCCGAGGCGTACTACAGGACGGCCAGCGACAACACGGCGGTGCTCACGGACACGCCGCGGTCGTTCTGGACGAACCACGGCCTCTTCACGGTGGGCGTCTCGTTCCTCTTCGATCGCTGAGCCCGAGCCGCCGGACACCCTCAGACCGGCGGTGAGCGATGGCGCGCGACTACGAAGACATCCAGAACCTGGACCAGCTCGACGATCGCGAGATTCGCGATCTCGTGCGTGAACGGCTCGCGGAGCACAATGGCCTCGACATCGACGACATCGTCGTCAATGTCCAGAATGGCGCGATCGCCCTGACCGGACGCGTCGGCACCGAAGGAGAACGACGGATCGCCGACCACATCCTGACCGACGTGCTCGGCGTGCGCGAGTTCACGAACGATCTGGTCATCGATCCGATCCGCCGCGCCGAGAGCCCGATGGACATCGACGAGCATCTCGCCGAAGAGGACCGCTCGGCGGGCTTGGTGCTCGGCGACCGGGCAGTCCCGTTGAACCCCGAGGCGGAGCACCTGGCCGACGACAGGGAGGCGGATCTCGCGGGCACCAGCGACGTGCAGGACGCGATCGAGGGCGCCAAGTCGTGGAATCCGCCGGAGAGTCCGACGCAGGAAGGAATGTCGGGGACGGATGCGGCGCCGGAGGACTACGGGGAGCAGCATTAGCGGCGGCTTCGCCCCCGCTGTCGTCGGTAATCAGGTTTGGGTAATCAGCCGGCCTCGGGGAAGGCAGACGCCTCCCGAGGCCGGCTGATTACTGATGACCGACAACCGATCACTGTCTATTTTCCCGCATGCCCTCATATCTCACCCGCCGCGTCACCTTCGCCGCGGCGCACCGCTATCGTATCGCCGACTGGTCGGACGAACGGAATGCGGCCGTGTTCGGCGCGTGCGCCAGGCCGAACTTTCACGGCCACAGCTACGTGTGCGACGTGACCGTGACCGGTGCGATCGATCCGGTCACCGGATTCATCGTCGACCTCGGCGTGCTCGACGACGTGCTGCAGCGCGAGGTGCGCGCGCGATTCGATCACGCCAACATCAACCTCGATGTTCCGGAGTTCGGTGATGGCGGGCTCATGCCGACGGGCGAGGAGCTCGCGCGCTTCATCTGCCAGCGCGTGCAGCATGCGCTCGGTGAGCTGACGAGCGTCACGCGCGTGACGGTGTCGGAAGACGCAACGCTCACCGCGGTGTACGAGCCAGACTGAGCCAGTGACGTTCGAATAGCTCGGTCGTGCTACGAGCAACGCGCCGCGGTGCGCATTGACGCCCACCGTCGACGCCGGATTCACTCCGCGCCGTGCCCACTCTCGATCCGCCTCGCCCCACCACCGTCCGCAGCACGCTCGCCGAGCAGTACGCACCGGTGCTGCGCGCGCACGCCGAGATCCGCGCCGAGTGCATGCCGCTCGTCGACGTCGAGCACGCGCAGTCGCGCATCCGTAACGGCCAGGTAGGCTACGACGCGCTGCGCGTGCTCCGTTCGTGCGGCGATCCGATGCCCCGCTACGCGCGCGTGCTCGACGCGTTCGAAGTCGCCGGATTTCTCTCGAACGAGGATCGACGCTCCCTGCTGCACAGTGAGCTCGACGTCGACGATCTCGTGAGCGGCTGGTTCACGGGTGATCGGACGCCGCGCGACTCGACGCGGCGCATCGCGCGCCAGGCCGCGATCGTCGTCGGCAACGCATTGCTGCGTGCCGCGAGCGCGATGATCGAGCCGACGTCGGTCTGGCGCGAGTGGGCGCGCATCGTGTGCCCGTGCTGCGGCGGCTTCCCCGACATCGCGCTGCGTGAGCGTGGCACGGGACGAACGCTCGTCTGTGCCCGCTGCGACTCGCAGTGGCGCACGGCGCACCAGGGATGTCTGAGCTGCCGGATCGCCGACGAGCCGACGATCGCACGCATCACGAACACCGATGTGGGATATGAGCTGGTGATGTGCAACGGGTGCGGACGCTTCCTCAAGGAACGGCCGCGTCGCGGTATCGAGAGCTTCATCGTCGAGCGGGCTCTCGCGACGGAGCTCGATCTGGCCGCCGAGCACCGCGGCCTCCGCATCTGATCGCGCCATGACAGCATCGCGGTGCGTCGGCGTGCTTCTCGCCGGCGGCGCCGCGCGCCGGTTCCGCGGCATGCCGAAGGGATTGGCGCTCGTGGACGGCCTCCGGATCGCCGACCGCGCGCTGGCAGCTCTGCGCGGCGCGACCGAGCGGCAGATCGTCGTCGCCAACGATCCGCGCGCCGCGCGCTGGTTCCCCGGACTACAAACAGTACCCGACGCCGAGGAAGGATTCGGGCCGCTGCATGGGCTGCGCACCGCACTCGCCTCGGCCGAGGGCGCGCCCGTGCTCGTCGTCGCGTGGGACATGCCGTTCGTCACCGCGGCATTGATGTCGGCGCTGCGTGCGGAGGGCGAGCGCGGCGCCGCGGCCGTGGTCCCGGTCGCGGGCAATCCGCCGCGCGCCGAGCCGCTCTGCGCCTACTACGCTGCGGGCGCGCTCGCCGCGTGCGACGTCCTGATCGCTCGCGGCGAGCGGCGCGCGGCGGCGCTGTACGAGACGCTCTCCGGCGCGACGACGGTGCGGGAGCGCGACCTCGAGGAGCTCGGCGATCCGGCCCGGCTGCTCTTCAGCGTCGACACGCTGGACGATCTCGGCATGCTCGGCGGACGGCTCCCGGACGGCGAGGACACCGCTCGACGCTGAGTGCGCGCACGGCCATCTTTCGTTCCTGGCTGACGCGCGCTCGCGCGGGCCGAGCCCTCTCATCGACGCATGCGCGCACTCCGTCCGACGGTTGCCCTCTTCCTCGCCGCCTGCGGCGGCGCGCGCGTCGCACCGCCCGCGTCGCCACGCGTCCCCTCGCCGGCCGTCATGCCCGCGCCCGACGCGCGCGCTGCGCTGAAGGCGTCCATCGATTCCAGCGTCGGCACGCCGGAGTTCCGCAATGCGCACTGGGGGATCCTGATCGTCGATCCCGCACGGGGCGAAACGCTCTACACACGCAACGCCGACAAGCTGTTCATGCCGGCGTCGAACCAGAAGATCATCACCGGGTCGGTGGCGCTCACGCAGCTGGGCCCCGAGTACCGGTGGTCGACGACCGTGCTCGCCCGCGGTCCGATTCGAAGGGGCGTGCTCGATGGCGATCTCGTCGTGCGCGGCGACGGCGATCCGTCGATCAGCTCGAGCATGCGCGGTGACGCGCTCATCCCCCTGCGTGATCTCGCCGACTCGCTGCGCGCGCGAGGGATCACGCGCATTCGCGGCCGCATCGTCGCCGCACCCTCGCCATTCACCGACGCGCCGCTCGGCTACGGATGGGCGTGGGACGATCTCGACGAGCCATATGGCGCCGGCGTCGACGCGCTCTATTTCAACGAAGGGTTCACCCAGATCCTCGTGCGCGCTGGTGCGCGGCCGGGCGATCCGGTGCGCGCCACGACGCGACCTGCGTCGACGTATCCGCCGCTGATCGTCCGCGCGACGACGATCGCGCGTCCGGTGACGGCCGCCGACAGTGCGCGGCTCCGCCCGAGCCTCACGGCCGGCTACGACTCGTCGCACACCGGAGTGCTCGTAGCTGGCACCATCGCCGCCGGCGACACGGCGGTGCTCGAGCTCGCGTTCCGCGACCACCCGGCCGCGTTCCTCGCCGCATTCCGCGAGGCGCTTCGATCGCGCGGCATCGCGGTCGACGAGGCGCGCCGCGACAGCACGGCAGCGATCGACTCGCTCGTGACGCTGCGCTCGCCGCCGCTGCGCGATGTCATGCGGGCGTTCGAGAAGCCGTCGCAGAATCAGATCGGCGAGCTGTTGTTCAAGACGATCGCGCTGCGGGCGACGGGCGTCGGGCGTGCCGACACGGCTCGACGCGTGGTGGAGAGCCAGCTCGTGACCTGGGGCGCCGAGCGCGACGGGTTCGCCGTCCGCGACGGCAGCGGGCTCTCGCGGCACGACTACGTGAGCCCGCGCACGCTCGTGAAGGCGCTCGATGCGATGCGCCGGCATCCGGAGTTCCGCGTGTTCTACGACGCGCTGCCGATCGCCGGTGTGGACGGCACGATCGACAAGCGCATGCGCGGCACTCCGGCGCAGGGGAACGTGCACGCGAAGACGGGCTACATCGACAAGGCGCGGTCGCTCTCGGGCTACGTCACCACCCCCGACGGGCAGATGCTGATCTTCAGCATGCTGTGCAACAACTACAGCGTGCCGACGGCGACGGTGAACCGAGTGCAGGATTCCGTGGCGGCGCGCCTCGCCTCACTGCGGCTGCCCACTCCGTGAGCCTCACGCGACTGAGCGTCGGCGAGGCGAGCGCACACATGCTCTCCGGCGTCGGCGATCTCGGCGAGGAGACGATCGAGCTGCGAGACGCCCTCGGGCGCGTGCTGGCGCGCGACGTCGTCTCGCCGGTGTCGCTCCCGCTCTGGGACAACGCGAGCATGGACGGCTTCGCGGTGCGCGCGGCGGATGTCGCCGGCGCGTCGGCGGACGCCCCGGTGCGCCTCCGCGTCGTCGAGACGATCGCCGCGGGACGGCGCGGGACGCGCACCGTCGGTCCGGGTGAGGCCGCGCGGATCATGACCGGCGCACCGGTGCCCGAGGGCGCGGACTGCGTGGTACGAGTGGAGGACACGACCCCGTCGGCGGCAGAGATGGTCGAGATCCGCGACGATCGCGACGCCGGCGCGAACGTGCGCGCGGCGGGCGAGGACGTGCGCACCGGCGCCGTCGTCGCGCGCGCCGGCACCACGCTCGGCGCCGCGCACCTCGGCGTGCTCGCGTCCGTCGGCTGCGCACGGCCCGCGGTGCATCGGCGCCCGCGCGTCGCCATCCTCGCCACCGGAGACGAGCTCGTGCCGATCGAGCGCTTCGACGAGGTCGTCGCCGGGCGGCGCATCGTGTCGTCGAACTCCTACTCGCTCGACGCCGCGGTGCGCGTCGCGGGAGGAGAGGCGATCTCCATCGGCGTCGCACCCGACGATCCGGCGAAGCTCGCCGAGCGTCTGCGCGCCGCCGACGGGTGCGACCTGATCGTGACGTCGGGCGGCGTGTCGGTCGGGGACTTCGACTACACGCGCACCGTCGTCGCGGAGCTCGGCGGCACGCTCTCACTCTGGCGTGTGCGGATGCGGCCCGGTGCACCGATCGGGTTCGGCCGGCTGTTCGGCGTTCCGTGGCTCGGGCTGCCCGGCAATCCCGTGTCGGCCCTCGTCACCTTCGAGCTGTTCGGCCGGCCGCTGCTCCGCACGCTCGCGGGCTCGGCGCGGCCGCATCGCCGAACGGTGCAGGTCGTGCTCGACGAGGACGTCGTCCTTCGCGCGCCGTTGACGCATTTTCTCCGGTGCGTGCTCGTCGACGGCGACGATGGCTCGCTCCGCGCGCGACTGACTGGCGCTCAGAGCTCGGGGATGCTCACATCGATGTCCGCCGCCGACGCGCTGCTCATCGTTCCGCCCGAGCCCGCGACGGTGCCCGCCGGCTCGACGCTGCGCGCGCTCCCACTCGACGGCGACCTGGGCGGCAGCGCCACCTTTCCGGCGTGACCGAAACCGCCGACATCGCGGCGCTCCGCGAGGATCTCGAGCGCCGCTTCCGCACGGCGACGCGCGAGCTCGAGCTGGCCGGTCGAACGATCCGCCTCCTCATGCCGGCGAATGCGGACGATCTGATCAGTGAGGCCGACTTCGATCGCGACGAACGCCTGCCCTACTGGGCCGACCTCTGGCCGTCGGCGCGCATCCTCGCCGAGGAGCTCGCCGTGATGCGATTGCGCGGCCAGCGCGTGCTCGAGCTGGGGTGCGGACTCGGCGTCGTGGCGATCGGCGCGGTGCTCGGTGGCGCGGAGGTCACCGCGACGGACTACTACGAGGACGCGCCGCGCTTCGCACGAGTAAACGTCGCCGAGGCGACGGGCGCGCGCATCGCGACGCGCATGGTGAACTGGGCCGACATGCCGGCCGACCTCGGAAAGTTCGACGTCGTCCTCGCGTCGGACGTGCTCTACGAGCACCGCTACGCATCACTCGTAGCGAACGCGATCGCCGCCACTCTCATTCGCGGCGGCGAGGCGATCGTCGCCGATCCGGGCCGCATCGCGCTGCAGGAATTTCTCGACGAATGCAGCCGGCGCGGACTCGACCACGAGGGCGATCCGCGTCCGTTCGTCGACGGCGAGATCAGGCAGACGGTGACGCTGTGGAGATTGAGGTGGAAGGCTTGAGAACGGGGTTCGATCACCTGCTTTTGAGAGCGCCAGCGACCACCTCCGAGATGTCGACCACCGGCACGTCGGCGCCGCTCGCCTTCACGCCGTCGGACACCATCGTCATGCAGAACGGGCACGCCACGGCGATCGTGTCCGCGCCGGTGGCGAGCAGCTCCTCGGTGCGCTCGACGTTGATGCGCTTGCCGGTGCGCTCCTCCATCCACATGCGGCCGCCGCCGGCGCCGCAACACAGTCCGCGGTCGCGACTCCGCGCCGGCTCGACGAGGTTCACCACGGGCAACGCACGCTTGAGCGTCTCGCGCGGCGCGTCGTAGACGTCATTGTAGCGACCCAGATAGCACGAGTCGTGATACGCGACCGTGAGCTTCTGGCCGTCCTCCCCGCGCAACGGAACGCGGTCCTCCTGCAGCAGGCGCTCGATGAACGTCGAGTGGTGGATCACCTCGTAGTTGCCGCCGAACTGCGGGAACTCGTTCCCAAGCTGATGGAAGCAGTGCGGACAGTGAGTGACGATCGTTCGCACCGCGTAGCGGTCGAGCGTTTCGATCGTGTCCTTGGCCAGCATCTGGTAGAGGTACTCGTTGCCCATGCGTCGCGCCGGATCGCCATGACAGTGCTCCTCCTGCCCGAGAATGGCGAACCGGATGTCGCACGCCTGGAGGATGCGCGCGAAGGCGACGGTGATCTTCTTGGCGCGATCGTCGAACGACCCCATGCAGCCGACCCAGAACAGGACGTCCGGCTGCTCGCCGCGCTCCGCGAGCTCCGCCATCGTCGGAATGTTCATCCCCTCGGCCCATGCTGCACGGTCGGCCGCCTGAAATGCCCACGGCGATCCGTTGCGCTCGAGCGACTCGAAGACCGGCTGCAGCTCCTCGGGGAATCGCGACTCGGTGAGCACGAGGTTCTGGCGCATCTGGTTGATGACGTCGAGCTGATCGATCGAGACCGGGCACTCGGTGACGCACGCACGACAGCTCGTGCACGCCCAGAGCTCGTCCTCGGTGATGTAGGTGTCGAGCAGACGGTGCTCGAGCACCTGCTCGGGCGTGATCGCGCCAGCGTCGCCCCCTTCGCCATGGAGGAGCGCAGGACGCAGAAACTCCATGCGGTCGCCCGTCACGACCGGTCCCTTCTCCATCAGCCGCTGCCGCGTGTTGACGATGATCTTGCGCGGGCTCAACGGCTTGCCGGTGATGTTCGCCGGACACGCGGCCGTGCAGCGGCCGCACTCGGTGCACGAATAGCCGTCGAGCAGGTTCTTCCACGAGAGATGCTCGACGTCGCTCGCGCCGAATTGCTCGACGTCCGCCTCGAGGTCCATGTAGCGCATGACGCCCTTCTGTCCCGGCCCGCTGGTGTTGGACAGGTAGACGTTGATGAGCGACGAGACGACGTGGAGGTGCTTCGAGTACGGCAGGTAATTGAGGAAGACGAGGATGAGCAGCGCGTGCGCCCACCAGAACACGCGCGCCGCAGCGTGCGCCGCTCCCGGCGACGCGATGGCGCCGAGCGCCATGGCGAGCGGATGCGAGACGACCTTCTCCGGACCGTACGTCGCGGGGTTCACCACCAGCTCGAACGCCGTGAACAACAGCAGCGTGACCATGAGGCCCATGATCATGCTGAGGATGATCAGCGCGTCCGTGTGCTCGAGGTCGTCGCCCTCGAGCCGCTTCGGGTGGAGCACGAGCCGCCGATACAGCGCGAAGCCCACGGCGGCGATGACGAGCAGCGCGAAGACGTCCTGCGAGAGCGAGTAGGCGCGATGGAGCGCCGCCGGCAGGATCAACGCGTACGAGAAGCGCGGGAAGACGCCGGCGATCACGATCTCGACCGTGCCCGCCGTGATCACGATGAATCCCCAGAATATCAGGGCGTGCATCGGTCCGGCGATCGGGTCGCGGAAGATCTTCTTCTGGGCGATCCCGATCACGAGCACGTTCTTCAGCCGCGTCAGCGGATGATCGGTGCGCCCTTCAGCGTATCCCAGCCGGAGGTAGCTCACGAGCCGCTGCACGTTGAGCGCGAAGAAGCCGGCGGCGAAGACCAGCACGAAGAGGAAGACGACGTTCTGTGCTGTCATCGAGAGGTGACGCTCCTTGCAGTGATGCGGCGATATCTGGCGCGAGCGGAAGCTATCGGGGTGCAGGAGGAGCAACAAGAAAAAGGAACCCATTCATCACCGGGCTTGACAGGGGCGATCTACACCTGTAAAACTACAGCTGTAGATCACATCGGAGCCTCATGCCGGAACGTCACGAGATCACCGAGCTGCAGCTCGCCATCCTTCGCCTGCTCTGGGATCGCGGCGAGGCGACCGTCGCCGAGCTCTGGGAACCGCTGTATGAGCAGCGCGGCCTGGCGCAGACGACCGTGGCGACACTCGTCGCCCGCCTGCAGCGTAGGGGCATCGTCGCGCGGCGCACCCGCGACCGGCAGTTCGTCTATCGCGCCACGATCACCGAAGCGGATGTCCAACAGTCGATGGTGAGCGAGCTGACGGAGCGGCTGTTCGCCGGCAATGCCGCGGCGCTCGTGACCCATCTCATCTCCGCATCCGACATGAGTCCGGGCGACCTCGCTCGCGTGAAGCGGATGATCGAGAACGCTCAGGCTCCAAAGGGAGAATCCAAATGACGGACACGGTCTCCTCCGCGGTGCTGGTCTGGCTGCTCACGTATCTCATTCACAGCACGGCACTCCTGCTGCTGGCGTGGGCGATCACGCGCGCACGCATCTGGTCGCCCGCCGCGACGGATCTCTTCTGGAAGGCCGCACTCGTCGGAGGCCTCGTGAGCGCGTCGGTGCAGCTTGGCCTCGAGCTCCGGCCGGCCGGCAGCGTGTCGATCGCGCGCGCGACAGTGGAAGCTGCGACGACCGTCGGCGCGCGCTCCGCCAGTGCGGAGCATCTCGCTCCGGTCGATCGACGCGAGGAATCAGCAGACAATCCGGCACCGGCCGTTTCCTACACGACGCCGTCCATCACGACGCCGCCACGCTCCTTCCCCGTACGCGGCATCGTCGTGACGATCTGGGCACTCGTCGGGCTCGGCCTGGCGCTCACCTATGGCGCGCGACGACTGATCCTCGTCGGACGCATCGGCGATCGGCGCGCCGTGCTGGACGGTCGCCTGATCGCCGAGCTCGAGCAGCTCACGCGCGACGCGAAGCTGCGGCGCCGCCCGCGCCTCACGTCGACGATGCGGATCTCGAGCCCGATCGCGCTCGGCGTGGCCGAGATCTGCCTGCCCGAGAGTGCGCTCACGGAGCTGGACCTCGAGCAACAGCGCAGCATGCTGGCGCACGAGCTCGCGCACCTCGCGCGGCGCGATCCGATCTGGCTCGCGTTCGCCACCGTCGTCGAGCGCGTGCTCTGGATCCAGCCACTCAATCGCCTGGCGCGCCGCGGCATTGCGACGTCCGCCGAGTATCTGTGCGACGAATGGGCAGTGCGACGCACGGGCTCGGGTGTCGCCCTCGCACGCTGCCTCGCGCAGGTGGCGGAGTGGATCCAGGCGTCGCCACTCGGCGTGCCCGTGGCCGGGATGGCGGAGGAACGCTCACTGCTCGTCTCACGCGTGGAGAAGCTGCTCGCGGGTCGAGCATTCGATTCGCGGCCGAGGTGGACGCTCGCCATCGCCTCGGTGGCCGTCGTCGCCGCGACGATCGCGATGGTTCCCGGTGTGACAGGACGCGCTGCGCAGGCGTCGGCGGTGCTCGGAATTCCGGCGGACACTCACCCGTCGATCGACACGCAGACGGCGCGCGGGGCCGAGCGGGGTGCGTCGCCGGAGCTCTCCGCAGCGGTACCGAAGCGCGGGTCCGCCGACAGCACGGTGGTGCTCGCGCTCATCGGCCGCCTCAGGGACGAGGATGCCGACGTCCGTGCGGCGGCGGCGCAGGCGCTCGGCAAGCTCGAGGACTCGCGCGCGGTGCCGGCGCTGCTCGCCGTGATCGCCGACCGGAACGCCAAGGTGCGCGCGGCAGCCGCCGAGGCGCTCGGCAAGTTCACCGATCCGCGCGCCGTGAGCGGGCTCTCCTCGCTGCTCGGCGACTCGGAGCTCGAGGTGCGCAAGAAGGCGCTCGAGGCGTTGTCCGAGTACGAGTCGGGCGTTCCGGTCGCGGGTATTCTCCGGTTGCTCTCCGATCCCGACGCCGAGCTGCGCCACGACGCGGCACACGCGCTCGGTCGGCTCGGCGATCGGTCCGTTGGTGCAGGGCTCGCGCCGCTCGTACGTGATCCGTCGCCCGACGTGCGGCAGGCTGCGATCGAGTCGATCGCCAACCTGCATGACGCCGCGCACGCGAGCGCGATCCTGCCCGCATTGAGCGACGGCAATGCCGACGTCCGACATCAGGCACTCGATGCGCTCGGCGAGCTTCGCGTGTCGATCCCGGAAGGCACTCTGCTCGCCCTGCTCCGCGACGCGAACGCCGACGTCAGAGCGAAGGCGGCGGAAGTGGCCGGTGAACGCTCGGTGATCGCGGCGATCCCGTCGCTGCGGCGCATGATCGACGATCCCGATCGCGACGTACGCGAGCATGCCGTCTCCGCGCTCGCGGACATCGCCGACGATGCCGCGATCGCTGCGCTGCGCGACGGCCTCGCGTCGAAGGACGCCAAGGTGCGGCGCGCCGCGGCGGAAGCACTCGGTGAGAGGAGACAATGATCATGCGTGCCATCTCCTTCCTGCTCGCGTCCGCGGCGCTCGGTGCCGGCGCGGTCGGCGCCGCCATCACGCTCAATCCGACCGCGGCGGTGCCGTCGCCGCACCGCGACCGGGAGCAGCGCCCCGGTCCCGACTCCGCCCGCGTCGCCATTCTGCTCGACGCGCTCGGCCGGACCGACCCCGTGGTGTGTGAGCTGATCGGTGATCAGATCGGCAACTTCTGGAACAGCGGCGAGCGAGGCGGCGTCGGTCGGCTGGTCGCGACGACGTCCGCGCTTCAAGCGGCGAAGGACTCGATCGGGGGACACGTCACCGATCCGCGGGCGGTCGACCGACTCGTGGCGGAGCTGGGCGCGTCGAACGCGTGCGTGCGACGAGTGGCGAGCAAGATGCTCGGCAACAGCGCGATCGCGCCCGCGCGCCTGCGTACGCTGCTCGCTGACCCGTCGCCCGTCGTGCGCGAGGCGGCGGCACGCGCCGCGGGCATCGGCGAAAAGAACGACCTCCGCGGCACGCTCGAGGCCGCGTTGAACGATCGGGTGCCCGCCGTGGGCGCAATGGCCGCGTGGGCGCTCGGCGAGATCGAGGATCGTGCGTCGATCCCCGCGCTCGTCACGGCGATGCGTGGCTCGGAGCCGCGCATTCGCTTGGCGGCGATCTGGGCGCTCGGGCAGCTCGACGATCCCCGAGTGGCGCCGGACGTGCTGCCGGCACTGCGAGACGCCGATGCGACGATCCGCGCGATGGCGGCCGACGTGCTCGGAGAGCTCGAGGCCACCGAGGCGATCGCGCCACTGGAGCGCGCGCTGGCGAGCGACGCTGATGCGCACGTGCGCGCCGCGGCCGCTGAGTCTCTCGGTGAGTTGAGTGCGCCGTCGTCCGCGCCAGTCCTCGGCCGCGCGCTGGGTGATGCTGATCTCGACGTGCGGCGCGCTGCCGCTGTCGCCCTCGGCGAGCTGGATGAGCTGCACACGGCACCGCCTGCGCTCGTCGCCGCGCTGCAATCGAACGACGCGGAGCTGAGAGAGCACGCGGCGAGCTCGCTCGCCGAGATCGCCGATCCCGCCACGACCCCCGCGCTCGCCGGATTGCTCGGCGACGCGAACCGCGAGATCCGGAAGCATGCCGTCGAGGCGTTGGGCGAGATCGGGACGCCGGCGGCGGTGAAAGCGCTGACGCGCGCGCTCGAGGACAGAGATCCCGAAGTGCGGCGCGCCGCGGTGGAAGCGCTGGGCGAGCGGAAGGACGACAACTAGCGGCGCTGCCGCTAGCGGCAGTCGCCCTGTGGCAGTCGCAGCCGCTCGGCGTGGGTCACCGCGGCGCCGAAGTGCGGCTCACCCGCAGTCGACCAGTCGAATCGCTGCATACGTACGCTGCGCCGCCACCCTGGAGTGGGCGCGTCCTTGGAATGGTACACGATCCAGTGCTCCGATCCGTCGGGCGTCGTGACGAAGCTCGCGTGACCGACGCCGAACACCTCAGCGTTGCCTGTGAACACCGGTCCCGACTTCGTCCAGTTCGATCGGTCGAGCGGATTCGCCGTCGTGTCGCGCAGGCGGAGCTGGCCGAGTGCGTACTCCTTGAGCCACGAGTCGCGCGTCGAGTAGACGACGAGGACCGTGCCGTCTCGCTGGAGGAACTCGGGACCTTCCTGAAGGTCCAGCTCGGGGCCACGCTCCCACTCCGCGTCGGGAGCGCTGAGCAGGACGCGATTCGTCGAGATCGTCCACGGATTCTCGAGCGGCGCGATGTAGAGCTGCTGCGGAGTCTTGTCGGTGGACGCGCGCTGGGCCCAGCCTGACCACACGGCATAGTATCGGCCCGCGATACGCCCCACCGTCATGTCGATCGACCAGCGATCGCCCGTACCGGTGCCGGCGCTGTCGCCGGTGTAGATGGGCCCGCGGTCGACCCAGTGTCCGAGCGCATCGTCGTCCTCCGATTGCAGGACGCCCGCATGCTGGCTGGTGAAGGGCGGACCGTCGCGGCCAGCCGCGTAGTAGATGTACCAGCGCCCCTCGATGAAGTGCAGCTCGGGCGCCCAGACGTTCGTGCGGTTCCATCCGGTGTCCGGCGCAGTCCACACGGCGCGTGCCGGTACGGTGAACACGTCGGACAGCCGTGTCGAGCGCGAGATCCAGATGCGGCGATCGTGCGACTTCACATAGTAGTAGACACTGTCGCGCCGCACGACCCACGGGTCCGCGCCGGGGCCGAGCGGATTCGCGAAGGTGCACGCCGGCGCCGCGGCCGGCGTCGAGGCGAGCGTCGAATGAATCGCGCAGCCGAGTGACGTGGACGCCAGCGCGAGCACGATCGTGCCGCGCACGGCGTTCCAGGCGCGAGATTTCAGACGTACGCGCGACACGGGCGGATCAGTGCGACGCGCGCGCCGCCTTCACCGCGGTCGTCAGCGCCGGCACCACCTCCAGCACGTCGCCGACGATGCCGTAGTCCGCCACCTTGAAGATCGGTGCGTCCTTGTCCTTGTTGATCGCGACGATCGTCTTCGACGTGCGCATGCCGGCGAGGTGCTGGATCGCGCCGGAGATGCCGACGGCGACGTACAGCTGCGGACTCACCTGACGCCCCGTCTGCCCGATCTGATCGCTGTGCGGACGCCAGCCGTCGTCGGTCACCGCGCGCGTGGCGCCCACGGCCGCGTTGCCGAACGCGTCGGCGAGCTCCTCGACGAGCTTGAAGTTGTCCGCCGCCTTGAGCCCGCGTCCCCCCGCGATGATGATCGGCGCATCGCCGAGGTCGGGCCGCCCCTTCGCACCCTCGACGACCTCCTTCACGACGACGCGCGCCGCCGACGGATCGGCCGCGGGCTGGATACTCTCGGTGCGCGCGCTCCGCGGCGATTCCTTCGCCGTGTACGCGCCCGGGCGCACGGACAGCACAACGGGCGAGCCGCTCAGCGCGAGCGTGACGATCACCTTGTTGGCATAGGCGGGATGCTTCACCGTGATCGTGTCGCCGGCGACGCTGATGCCCGTCACGTCCGACGCGATCGGCGCGTCGAGCTTCGCGGCGAGCCGCGGACCGAGGTCGCGGCCCTGCGAGGAGAATCCGAGCATCACGGCGCGATAGCCTCCCTGCTTCGCGCGCTCCGCGACGGTCGCCGCGATCGACTCGCGCTCGAAGGTGGACAGCCCCGCATGCTCCGCGACGTACACGACGTCGGCGCCAAGGGCGGCCAGCTGCTGCGCCGCTGCGCCGACACCTGGCGGGCCGGCGACGATGGCGTGCACCTCACCGCCGCCCGATGCGTCGGCGAGCGCTCGCGCCGCCGTCACCGCTTCGAGCGCAACCTTGCGCAGCGCGGCGCCCCGCGTCTCCGCGAATACCAGGACGTTCGCCATCAGAGCACCTTCGCTTCGGTCTGGAGGAGGCGGACGAGCTCGGGCACAGCGGCCGCACCCTCGCCGACGATGCGACCGGCGGGACGCTCCGGCGGCAGCTCGGCCTTCTGCACCGTGACGCGAACGGCGCCGAGCTGCGCGGGCTTCGACTCGAGCGGCTTCTTCTTCGCCGCCATGATGCCCTTGAGCGACGGATAGCGCGGACGCGCCACGCCCTCGTCGATCGTCACGACGGCCGGGAGCGGGAACTCGACGAGCTCCGCGGCTCCTTCGAGCTCGCGTCGCGCCGAGCCGCGTCCGCTCGAGACATCGAGCTGCGACGCCGCCGTCACACACGGCAGTCCGAGCAGCTCCGCCGTCGCCGTGCCGACTACGCCAGCCGACGTGTCGAATGCGTGCTTGCCGAAGACGATGAGATCGTAGCCGCCGTCCTTCAGCTCCGCGGCGAGCGCCTTGGCGACGGCGAGGCCGTCGGCGGGGACGCTGTCGGCTTTGAGCTGCACAGCGCGATCGGCGCCCATGCTCATCGCCTTGCGCAGCGACTCCTGCACGGAGTCGGGGCCGACGGCGACGACCACCGTCTCGCCGCCGCCCCCCTTCTCGTTGATCTGAAGTGCGGCTTCCACGGCGTAGCCGGCGAAGTCGTCGATGTCGAACTTCAGGCCCGCCTCGTCGATCGCGACGCCCGACGAGGCGATCCTGAATCGCGACTCGGAGTCGGGCGTGCGCTTGATGCAGACGGCAATTTTCACCGTCGGAGCCCCCATGTGAAAGAATTCACATGAAGTCTAGGGCACCGCTCGGCGGAGAGGTAGGTAGTGCTCAGTCCGCGCCGCGCCCCGGACCGTGGCCGATCTCCTCATCGTTGCTCTGAAGAGCACCGCCCGAGTTCTGCGTCGCCCCGCCCGGCCGCGCCACGGCGCCCTGCTTCGTCTCGCTTCGGACGTGCTGCCGCGCCCCACCCGGCGCCCCTCGCGAGTCGTTCATTCCGGCATACGGGCTGTCATCACGCTGTTGTGGAAACTCCGGCGTGTCGTGCTCCTCGTCCTTCCGCTTCTCGTCTGACATTCGGTCCTCTTTGAATGAGCCGATGCTAGACCGGCAAGCGAGGTGCCATTAGCGCGTCGATCACTTGAACGCGTTCAACCCCGTTACCGCCTGGCCGAGGATCAGCGAGTGCACGTCGTGCGTGCCCTCATAGGTGTAGACGCTCTCCAGGTTCGCCATGTGCCGCATCGCGCCGTATTCGGCGAGGATGCCGTTGGCACCGAGCAGCCGGCGTGCCTCGCGCGCGATCTCCGTCGCGATGTGCACGTTGTTGCGCTTCGCCAGCGAGACCTGCTGCGGCGTGAACGTGCCCGCGTCCTTCAACCGGCCGAGGTGCAGCGACACGAGCTGGCCCTTCACGATCTCGGTCAGCATGTCGGCGAGCCGCACCTGCTGGATCTGGTACCCACCGATCGGCCGGTCGAACATCACGCGCGTCTTCGAGTACTCGAGCGCCTCCTCGAAGCACGCCATCGCGGCGCCGAGCGCGCCCCACGAGATGCCGTAGCGCGCCTGGGTGAGGCACATGAGGGGGCTCTTGAGGCCACCCGACGCCGGGAGGATCGCGTCCCCCGGCAGGTGCACGTCCTGGAACGACAGCTCGCTCGTATCGCTCGCGCGAAGCGAGAGCTTTCCCTTCTGATCCTTCGCCTTGAAGCCAGCGGCGTCGGTCGGCACGATGAACCCGCGGATCGAGCGATCGCTCGTGTCGCCGTTCGTCTTCGCCCAGACCACGGCGATGTTCGACGTGGAGCCATTCGTGATCCACATCTTCGAGCCGTTCAGCACCCAGCTGCCGTCGCCCTGCTCGCGGGCCATCGTGAGCATCCCGCTCGGGTTCGATCCGTAGTCGGGCTCCGTCAGCCCGAAGCAGCCGATGACCTCTCCTTTCGCCATCGGCGGCAGCCATCGGCGCTTCTGCTCCTCCGAGCCGAACGCATAGATCGGATACATCGCGAGCGCGCCCTGCACGCTCGCGAACGACCGCACGCCGGAGTCTCCGCGCTCGAGCTCCTGCATGATGAGGCCGTACTGCACGTTGTTGAGCCCAGCGCAGCCGTACTCCTCCGGCAGGTTCGCGCCGAACACTCCCAGCTCGCCCATCTCCGGGATGAGCTCCTTGGGAAAGCGACCCTGCACGTAGGCGTCGCCGATGACGGGGAGGACCCGCTCGTCGACGAATCGGCGGACGCTGTCGCGGACGGCGCGCTCCTCCTCGCTGAGCGCGCTGTCGATGTCGAAGAAGTCGAGCATGGGGCGCGGGTAGGGGTGACGCTGCCCGCGAAAGCTAATCAGCCATCACGCGCCGCGCGGCGGCCGAGCGTCTGTGAGCCCTCGGCTCGTCCGGGGCGCGTCGCGAGCACGCGCCGCGCGTACGGGGCGATCCCGACCTCGCGCGCCTTGGCGCGGAACGTCGCGCCGTGGTCGATCGTGCGGCCCGTCTCGTCCTGCCACTGGTGCACCATCTCGTGCAGCAGCGTGTGCAGCACTTCTTCCCATCCGTGCTTCCGGAGATGCGCGCGGCTGATCGCGATCTCCGCCGTCTCTCCGCCCGCGGTGCTCGCGGTGTAATGTCCCAACCGGCTCTTCATGCGGCGCGACACGCGGATCGGCACATGCTTGAGCCGGCCGTGAAAGTGCCGCGAGTTGTACCGGCCATGCCAGGCGACGAGCTTCTCGGCGACCTCGGCGTCGTCCGCATGGGTGCGATCGCGTCGCGCCGGCGGGCGCGCCGAGCGGATCGGATGCGAGACGATGATGCGCTGCGCTGCTCGTCGCTCGGCGCGCGTGCGCCCTTCGACGAAGGTGACGATGGCGCGCAGCACGGGGAGCGGCGCGGCGAGATAGCCTTCGTGCACGCGCAGCTCCCCGCCGCCGAAGCTCACCATCACGTTCCGGTTGTGCGTGAGACGGCAGGCCGAGATGCGCGCGAGTCCCAGCTCGCGCAGGAGCGCGAGCAGCTCGTCGGCGTCGCGCGGCGGGGTCACGTCGAGCGCGAGATCGAGCTGCGCCGGATCATACGCGGCCCGGAAGAGGCGTGTCAGCGCGCGAAGCACTTCACCGGTCCCGAGACGAAGCCGCCGGAGGCGGCGTTCCAGACGAGCGTCGACACTTCGATGTTCTCCGACGTGATGCTGATGCTGTTGACGGACGAGGGCCGGCCGCCGCGCATGCGATTCGATACCGTACCCGCCGTAGAAATAACTGTGCCCCGCTTCGTGTGCTCGATGTAGTGGATCGCGTCCTGGTGATCGTGCCCGCACAGAACCAGGTCGACGTCCATCTCGGCGAACGCCCCGAGCGCGCGCTTCGTGTCCTTGAGTCCGTGGCGCTGCGAGATCTCGCCTTTCACGGGGTTGTGATGCATCACCACGACGCGCACGTCACCGGCCGGCGAGCGCGAGAACTCCTCGCGCAGCCGCTCGAGCTGGGATCGGCGGATGATGCCGATGATCGAGATGTCTCGCATGCGCCAAGTCAACGTCTGGCGGACCACGCCGTGCGACGTGTTCAGTCCGGCGAACGTCGCGCCCGGCACGCGGAGCACCGGCTCGATGTCGTCGTCGATGTACCGGCGGTAGGTGGCGAACATCGCACGCTCGTCGCCGAGGCCGAGGGGTGACTTCCACCACTGCACGTCGTGGTTGCCGGGGATGCAGAGGACCTTGCTGACGCGCTCGGCGTGTTTGATGAACGCCCGCGCGCGCTGGAACTCCCCGGAGCGTGCGCGCTGCGACAAATCGCCCGAGATGGCGACGACGTCGTAGCGCCGATCCTGGATCAGCGCCTCCATCGCCTCGTACTGCTCGGGGACGGCGGGGTGACCGAAGTGCAGATCGGAGCAGTGGAAGACCGTCGTCGTCACAGCCTGGCGATGATCGCGTCGGTGAACTGGTCCGTCGTCGCCGTGCCGCCGAGGTCGCGCGTCACCGTCTTCCCCTCCCGGATCGTCTCTTCGATCGCCGCGCGGATGCGCTGCGCACGCGGCTCGTCGCTCAGGTACTCGAGCATCATGCATGCGGCGAGCATCAGTGCGCCCGGGTTGGCGACACCCTTCCCCGCAATGTCCGGCGCCGTTCCGTGCACCGCCTCGAAGATCGCCCCGCCGAGCCCGATGTTCGCGCCCGGCGCGAGTCCCAGGCCGCCGACGAGTCCCGAGATGAGATCCGACAGGATGTCGCCGAACAGGTTCGTCGTGACGATCACGTCGTAGCGCTCGGGTCTGAGCACGAGGTTCATCGCCATCGCGTCGACGATCACCTCCTCGAACTCGATCTTCGAGTACTCCCGCGCCACCATGCGGCCGACGTCGAGGAAGAGGCCCTGCGAGTTCTTGAGGATGTTCGCCTTGTGGACGAGCGTCACCTTCTTTCGCCCGTGCTTCTCGGCGTAGTCGAACGCGTAGCGGATTATCCGCTCCGACCCCGCGCGCGTGATCAGCGCGACGGACTCGGCCGCCGCGCGCGGATCGCTGCCGATCTTGATGTAGTGCTCGATCCCGATGTAGAGCCCTTCGGTGTTCTCGCGGACGAGCACGATGTCGACGTTCTCGTAGCGGCCGCCGGGTCGGATCGTGTGCGCCGGCCGGACGTTGGCGTACAGCTCGAATGTCTTGCGCAGCGCCACGTTGATCGAGCGGAACCCTTCGCCGACCGGCGTCTCGAGCGGTCCCTTCAGCGCGACGCGCGTCCGCTTGATCGAGTCGAGCGTCTGGTCGGGAATCGGATCGCCGAACCGCGCCACCCCCGCCATGCCGGCGTACTGGGCATCCCACGCAATGTCCGCCCCCGCCGCCTCGAGGAGCCGGACGGTCGCGCTGCTGATCGAGGGACCGATCCCGTCTCCGGAGATCAGGGTGACTGGCGTCGGCATGGAGGAAGCGTGAAGTCGGTGGTCAACGGATGGTGATCAGATCGGCGAAGTGGCTCGCGACGCTCGCGAGCAGCGCGCGCGAGAACGTCGGCGAGGGGTCGCTCGACGCCTCACCCACCCAGCGAACGTCGCCGATGCGCGCGTCCACGAGAACGGCGCGCAGGACGGCAATTCCCTGGCCCGACTTGTCCCGGTCGAACCGGAGCTCGACCGGCAGCAGCACCATGCGGGCGTCGTGCATCGCGATGATCGTGCGGAGCTGCGTGGCGAGCGGGTCGCCGATCTTGCCTCCCTGTGCGAGGCCCGGATTCCGCAGCGGCTCGACACCGAGCGCCGATGGATCCACCGCGTACGTCGGGCTCGCTCGCGTCGAGCGCGCGAGATCGGCCGGATACACCCACTGCTTCTCGAGTCCGCGCTGGGCGAGCTCGCCGGCGATCGCGCTGTCGAGCGCGCGCAGGAGGTCGCGCGATCGCGGGATCTGCGCCGCCCACCCCATCGCGTCCCCTTCGCGGATCCGGTAGACCGGCGTGAGGACGATGCGTTGGCCGGCGAGCCAGGCGAGCGGCCGGCTGACTGGAGGTGGCGCCGTCTGCGTCTGCGAGGCTTGCTGGCCTCCGCAGGCGAGCAGCAGCGGCAGGCAGCAGAGCAGTCGAGGAAGAGTCCGCACGGATGTCGGGTGGAAGTGCCGGAAAGCTAACGGGAGCGCCGGAGCGAGGCGACGCCGGCGCGCTCGTGTTGACCCTCTCGCGTTCGGCTCCCAATTTCGCCCCATGTCGACTTCCATCGCTCCCGTGCGGCCGGGCATGCGTGTCGTTCCCGCGCTCGGCTGGCTGCTCGTCGCCCTCGCCGGTGCCGGCGCACTCGGCTTCCTCGCACTTCGGCGCGGTGAGAACGTGAGCGCGGCGTGGCTGCTCGTTGCCGCGGTATGCACCTACGCGATCGGCTACCGATTTTACAGCGCATTCATCGCCGCGAAGATCTTCGCGCTCGACGATGCGCGTGCCACACCCGCCGAGCGATTGAACGACGGGCGCGACTTCGTGCCGACCAACCGGTGGGTCGTGTTCGGCCACCACTTCGCGGCGATCGCCGGACCGGGTCCGCTCGTCGGGCCGACGCTCGCGGCCCAGTTCGGCTACCTCCCCGGCATTCTCTGGATCGTCATCGGCGTCGTGCTCGGCGGCGCCGTGCAGGACATGGTGATCCTCTGCGCGTCGACGCGCCGCGACGGCAAATCGTTGGGCCAGATGGCGAAGGAGGAGATCGGACCCATCGCGGGATTCACGGCGCTCGTCGCCGTGCTCGGCATCATGATCGTGCTCATCGCCGTGCTCGGGCTCGTCGTCGTGAACGCGCTCAAGTCGAGCCCGTGGGGCACGGCGACGATCGCGCTCACCATCCCGACCGCGATGCTGATGGGCGCGTACATGCGTTGGCTGCGCCCGGGTCGAGTGCTCGAGGCGACCGCCATCGGGATCGTCCTGCTCATCGTCTCGCTCTACGCGGGTCGCTGGGTGGCGGAGAATCCGACGCTCGCCGCGGTGTTCACGCTCAGCGGCAAGTCGCTCGCATTTCTGCTCATGGCATATGGCATCGCGGCGTCGATCCTGCCCGTGTGGCTCCTGCTCGCGCCGCGCGACTACCTCTCGGCGTTCGTGAAGATCGGCGTCGTCGTCGCGCTCGCGGTCGGAATCCTCATCGTCCTGCCGCCGCTGCAGATGCCGGCCCTCACGCGATTCACCGATGGCACGGGCCCGATCTTCGCCGGCAAGCTCTTTCCGTTCGCCTTCATCACCATCGCCTGCGGATCGATCAGCGGTTTCCACGCCCTCATCTCCTCCGGCACCACGCCGAAGCTCCTCGAGCGCGAGCCGGATGCGCGCATGATCGGCTACGGAGCGATGCTGATGGAGTCGTTCGTCGCCGTGCTCGCGCTCGTCGCCGCCTGCGCGCTCAGCCCGGGCGTTTTCTTCGCCATCAACGCGCCGGCAGCGGCGCTCGGCCCAACCGCGCAGACCGCGGCCGTCGCGATCGCGAACTGGGGGTTCGTCGTCACCCCGCAGGAGCTCGACGCGCTCGCCCGACAGGTCGGCGAGACGACGCTCCTGTCGCGCACGGGCGGCGCACCGAGTCTCGCCGTCGGCATGGCGCATCTGTTCTCGCGCTCGCTCGGCGGTACCGGTGCGATGGCACTCTGGTATCACTTCGCGCTCATGTTCGAGGCGCTGTTCATCCTCACCACGCTCGATGCGGGTACGCGCGTCGGCCGGTTCATGCTGCAGGACCTCGCGAAGCACGTCTGGACGCCACTCGGTCGAGTCTCGTGGTATCCGGCCGTCGTCATCTCGAGCGTCGTCTTCGTCGCGATGTGGGGCCACTTCCTCTACCAGGGAGTCATCGACCCGCTCGGCGGCATCGCATTGCTGTGGCCGATCTTCGGCATCGCCAACCAGCTGCTCGCCGCCGTCGCGCTGTGCGTCGGCACGACGGTGATCATCAAGATGGGGAAGGCTCGCTATGCCGCGGTCACGATCGCGCCACTCGCGTGGCTCGTCGTCGTGACGATGACCGCCGGCTGGCAGCGCGTGTTCTCCTCCGATTCTCGAATCGGCCTCCTCGCGCAGGCCCGACACCTCGCCGACATGCTCGCGTCGGGCGGGTTGCCGGCGGGCGCCGCGAGCGCGACGGACGCTTCACGGATGATCTGGAACGCGCGCCTCGACGCCGGCGTCGTGGTCTTCTTCATGCTCGCCGTCCTCCTGATCGTGGCGGATTCGATGCGCGAGTGGCGGGACGTCCTGCGCGGTGCGAAGCCCGCCGTGTCGAGTGAGACTCCCTTCGAGCCGCGCGCGTTCGCGGCGGGAGACTGAGGTGAGCGCGCTCGTCGCCATCGCCCGCCGTGCGGGGTCGGTGCTCCGCCGCGTGATCGGCGCGCCGGACTACGAGCGATATCTCGCGCACGTGACGCAATGTCACTCCGGCGCGACGCCGATGTCGCGCCACGAGTTCGCCCGCGATGCGCTGGCGCGGCGCTACGATCGGCCGGGCAGCCGCTGCTGCTGACCGCTCGTCGCGACGACGAGCCCGATCGCCGCGGCGAGCGCCAGCGACGCTCCCATCACGAACGCGGTCGCCGCGCCGGCGTGGTCCCACACGTAGCCGAACAGCAGTGACGCGGGGAGCGCCCCGAGCCCGATCGCCAGGTTGTACCAGCCGAATGCGGTCCCGCGCCGCTCGAGCGCGACGAGATCGGCGATCAGCGCGCGCTCCGATCCCTCGGTGAGCCCGAAGAACACGCCGTACACGGCGAACAGCGCCCACGCCTGCCAGGCCGTGCTCGCGCGGGCGAAGCCGAAATACACCGCGGCGTAGAGCAGCCAGCCCATGATCAACGTCGGCCGGCGGCCGATGCGGTCCGACAGCGCGCCACCGGGCGTGCTCGACGCCGACTTCACCACGTGCAGCGCGGCCCACAGGATCGGAGCGAGCGTCACCGGTACGCCGAGCTGATTCGCCCGCAGCAGCAGGAACGCATCGGTCGAGTTGCCGAGCGTGAAGACGAAGATCACCGCGAGCACGCGCCAGAATCGCGCGCCGAGCGGTTGACTCAGGTCGGGCGGTTGCGTCTTCGCCGACTGTACGCTTCGTGGGACGTCGCGGACCGCGAAGATGACGACGAGCACCGACAGCACGCCCGGGATCGCGGCGAGCCAGAACACCGTACGCAGCTGGGCGATGTGGTAGCTCAGCACCGCGAACGCAATGAGCGGCCCGACGACGCCGCCCGCGTGATCCGCCGCGCGATGAAACCCGAACGCGCGCCCGCGAATGCTCGGGTCGACCGACTCCGCGATCAGCGCATCGCGCGGTGCGTTGCGGATTCCCTTTCCCACGCGGTCGGCGACGCGGATCAGCAGGACCTGCACCGCGCTCGTCGCGATGGCGACCAGTGGCCGCATCGTCGACGCGATCGCGTAGCCCCAGAGCACGAGCGGCTTCCGCTTCCGCACGCGATCGGACCACCACCCGCTCGCCAGCTTGAGCAGCGCCGCCGTGGTCTCGGCGGCTCCCTCGATCGCCCCGATGAAGCTCGCGTTCGCGCCGAGCACGGTCGTCAGAAAGACCGGCAGCAGCGGATAGATCATCTCGCTCGACACGTCGGTGAGAAAGCTCACCGCGGCGAGCGCCATCACGTTTCGCCCGAGTCTGGGTCGATCGGTCATTTGGAGAATGTAGTGAGGCGGAAGAGGCTGCTGCCACGCAATGCACTCTGCGCTTTTCGCGATGCGCTACGGCATCGGGACGCCCTTCTTGCCCGCAGTTCCCGTGGTAGCGCACAGCGCATCGCGCAATGCGCATCGCGCTGCCGCCCTTGCGCCAGAAGGCTGAGACCGGCCATAGATATCGCATGAGCGCTCGCGACGTGACCGCTTCCGCCACGACGGCCGACCTCTTCGCACGCCTCGCGCCGGCGCGTGCACGACTCGCCGCCGACGACGAGCGGGTCATCCGCACCCAGATCGCGCTCTCCGAGATTCCCGCGCCCACCGGCGCCGAGCAGGCGCGCGGCGCCAAGGTCGCGGAGCGCTTTCGGACGCTCGGGCTGCACGACGTCCGCACCGACGACGTTGGCAACGTGATCGCGGCGCGGCCCGGCGTCACGCGTCAGGCCCCCGTGCTGGTGTGCGCGCACCTCGACACCGTCTTCCCCGAGGGCACGCCCGTCGGCGTGGCGCGTGACGGCGCGCAGTTGACGGGGCCCGGCATCGTCGACAACTCGCGCGGACTGGCCGCGATGCTCGCCCTCGCCGAGACGATCGACGGCGCGCGCGTGCGCACCCAGCGGCCGGTGATCTTCGCCGCGACGGTCGGAGAGGAGGGCGCCGGCGACCTGCGCGGCGTGAAGCATCTCTTCGCCCGGCTCGACGACACACCGTCCGCCTGCATCGCGCTCGACGGCGCCGGGGACGACCGCATCGTGCATCGCGCGCTCGGCGCACGCCGGTTGCGCGTGACGTTCCACGGATGCGGAGGCCACAGCTGGGCGGCGTTCGGCATGCCCAATCCGGTGCACGCCGCCGGCGCGACGGCCGCGAAGCTCGCGGTGGTGCCGCTCCCGCACATTCCGCGAACCACGCTCTCGGTGTGCCGCATCGGCGGCGGCATCAGCGTGAACGCCATCCCCACCGAGGCGTGGCTCGAGGTCGACGTGCGCTGCTCCTCGGCCGACATCCTCGCGGCCTGCGCGTCGGAGGTGGAAATGGCTGTGCGCGCCGCCGTCCGCGAGGAGAACGCGCGACGCTCGTCCGGCGCGCCACCGCTCGCCTACGTGATCTCGACGATCGGCGACCGCCCCTGCGGCGAGCTCCCCTCCGACCATCCGCTCGTCGCCGCCGCGGCGGACGCCACTCGCGCCATCGGCCGTTCGCCCGAGCTGGCGACGGCGTCCACCGACGCCAACGTCCCGATCAGCCTCGGCGTGCCGGCGATCGCCATCGGCGCCGGAGGACGCGGCGGCGGCGTCCACACCGCCGGTGAGTGGTACGACAACACCGATGGAACGCTCGGCGTCGCGCGTGCGCTGACGGTCGTGGTCTCCGCCGCCGAGCTGGCGTTGGCCGTTTGACGCTCAGCGTGAGACGCTCGGCGATCGCCACCGCACTCGCCCTCGCCGCGTGTGCGCGCACGACGACCACCGCCACACCGCCCGCACGTTCGCCGGCCGTCACGCTCGCGGCGGCCGTCGCTCCCGCGCCGCCGCCGGCGCGCTGGCTCGGTCTGCTCGGTGAATACGGCGACGGCGCGGCGTGGCGCATCGTCGCCGAGCAGGAAGGCAAGCTGCGCCTGGTCGACACTGCGCTGCGCGTCACACCGCTCACCGAGCGCGCCGAGTCCGAGTTCGTCACCGACTCCGGCGCCCTCCCGGTGCGGTTCACGCGCGACGCCACCGGACGCGCGACGGAGATGCAGTTGGGGGACGCCCATCTCCCGCGCAACGACATCGAGCCGCGCCCGGGCACTAACCAGCTCCGCGTCACGCCCGTCAAGCCGGTCGACTCGCTCCGCGCCGAGGCGCTGGCGGCGACACCGCCGGCGGAGCCAGGCCCGTTCGCGCCGAACGACCTCGTCGAGCTCGTGCGCCTCGAGCCGAGCATCAAGCTCGAGATCCGCTACGCGACGACGAACAACTTTCTTGGCTCGCGCTTCTACGATGAGCCGCGCGCCTTCCTGCAACGCCCCGCCGCCGAAGCGGTCGGGCGCGCGCATCGCGCGCTCGTGAAGCAGGGGTACGGCCTTCTGATCCACGATGCGTACCGTCCCTGGTACGTGACGAAGATGTTCTGGGACGCCACGCCGCTCGACAAGCGCTGGCTCGTCGCCGATCCTGCGCAGGGATCGCGGCACAATCGCGGCGCCGCGGTCGACCTCACGCTGTACGAGCTCGCGACGGGACGACCGGTCGAGATGCCGAGCACGTACGACGAGAGCACCGACCGCGCCTACGCCGACTATCCGGGTGGCACCACCCGCCAGCGCTGGCATCGTGCGCTGCTCCGGCGCGCCTTGGAGGCCGAGGGATTCCGCGTGAACGTCCACGAGTGGTGGCACTTCGACCACTCGACCTGGCGTTCGTACGCGATCACCAACGTGCCGTTCGACCGGATCCCGCGTTAGGACATCTCCGCCGCCAGTCGTTCCGCCCGCTCGAGCAGCAGCGCGCGCTCACGTTCGTTCCGCGTGAGCGAGGCCGCGCGCTCGAGCTCAGACCGCGCTTCACTCGCGCGCCCCAGCTTCGTGAGGAGATCGGCTCGCACGGCGGGATAGAGGTGGTAGCCCGCGAGCGACGGCTCGTCGCGCAGCGCGTCGACGAGATCGAGTCCCAGCGCGGGCCCGAACGCCATCGACACCGCGACGGCGCGGTTGAGCTCCACGATCGGCGATCGCGTGAGCTCGGCGAGCTCGGCGTACAGCTCGGCGATGCGATGCCAGTCCGTCGCTTCCGGCGTGCGTGCCCGCGCGTGACACGCCGCGATCGCCGCCTGCAGCGTGTACGGTCCGCGCGAGTCACTCAACGACTCGGCGCGCGCGAGCGCGGCGAGACCCCGGTGAATGAGAAGGTGATTCCATCGTGCGCGGTCCTGCTCGAGCAGCAGCACCGGCTCACCCTCTGGGGTGACGCGCGCCGCAGACCGCGACGCCTGGATCTCCATCAGCGCGACCAGTCCGTGCACCTCCGGCTCCTTCGGCACCAGCTCGGCGAGGATCCGCCCGAGCCGCAAAGCGTCCTCGCACAGCGCCGGCCGCAGCCACTCGTCGCCCGCAGTCGCGGAGTAGCCTTCGTTGAACACGAGATAGATCGCCTGGAGCACCGACCCGAGGCGCGCCTCGAACTCCGCGCCGCGCGGCACCTCGAACGGCACGCCCGACTCGGACAGCGTGCGCTTGGCCCGCACGATCCGCTGCGCCATCGTCGCTTCGGGGACGAGGAAGGCGCGCGCGATCTCGTCCGTCGTGAGTCCGCCGAGCAGCCGCAGCGTGAGCGCGACCCGCGCATCGGTCGAGAGCACCGGATGGCACGCGATGAACATCAGCCGGAGCAGGTCGTCGCCGACGTGATCGTCGATCGCAGCGTCGAGGTCAGGCACGGCCGCCTCCTGCTGCGCCTCGAGCTCGAGGCCGAGCACCTCGTGCTTGCGCTCGAGCATGGCGCGCCGGCGCATCTGGTCGATCGACCGATGCTTGGCCGTTGCCATCAGCCACGCGCCAGGATTGTCTGGAATGCCCCCCGCGGGCCAACGTTCGAGCGCGGCAAGCAGCGCGTCCTGCGCCAGATCTTCCGCCAGGCCGACGTCGCGCACGATTCGCGTGAGCCCGGCGATCAGCCTGGCGGATTCCATCCGCCAGACCGTTTCGATCACACGATGGGTTTCGGTAGCCGACACGCCATGGAATCAGGGCGACGGCGCCGACCGAGGCAAGATGACGCTCCATACATACACGTCGAGCGAGCGGGCCGAGGATCGACACCGCTCGCTCGACGTGTTGCGACCGCCGCTCAGCCGCCGAGCTGGGCCTTCGACTGCTCCCGCAACCGCTGCTCCTGCTCACGCAGCTCAGGGGTGAGCGCGTCACCGAAGTCGTCGGCCGAGAAAACCTGCCGCACCTCGATGTGCGTGTCCTCGCCCCAATGCGGGTTCGGCGCGCGGCGCGCCCACTCCACGGCTTCCTCGAGCGACTTCGCCTGGATGATCCAGAACCCGGCGATCAGCTCCTTCGTCTCGGCGAACGGACCATCGACGACCGTCTTCTTGTTCCCCTTGAACTCGATGCGCGCTCCCTTCGAGCTCGGGTGCAGTCCTTCGCCTGCGAGCAGGACCCCCGCCTTCGCCAGCTCCTCGTTGTACTTGCCCATTTCGGCGAACTGCTCCGTCGTCGGCATCACGCCGGCTTCGCTCTTCGCGCTCGCCTTCACCAGCATCATGAATCTCGGCATCGTCGTGTCTCCTCAATGGATCGGTTCGGAGCCGGGCGTCCGGACCGTTGGGCCGGTGTCACTCCCTCGCTCTACTGTGACGTCGAACGAGTCCGGCCGAAATCGACACGGCGGCGGAAGATTTTTCAAATCGTGCTCTAGCGGCCCATCGTCCGGACGTACCGCTCGAGCCGCGACACCGTCTGCTTGGCGCCTTCGATCGCGCCACTTTCGCGCACGACGAACTCCCTCGCCGCAGCCGTCTTGAACACGGCGCGCATCGTGAGTGCGGTCTTCCCATCGACGTCGTCGAACGTGACGGTCGTGTGGAACATGTCCGGCTCTCTCTCGTCGCCGTGCAGGTAGACCAACCGCTCGGGGGCGACGACCTGCTCGTAGGTGACGACGTTCGGCCAATCCTTGCCGTCGGGCCCGCGCATCGTGAACCGCCACACGCCGCCGGGCCGCACGTCCATCGAGTGCGTCGTGGTGATGAATCCGTCCGGGCCGAACCAGTGCGTGACGTGCTTCGGATCGGTCCACGCCTCGAACACGAGCTCGCGCGGCGCGTCGATCAGACGTGTCGTGACGATCTCGCGGTCGGCCGTGGCGGAAGTGCTGGTCATCGTCTGCATGGCTCCTCTCATGGTGCGACCACGCGCGCTTCCTCGAGCGCGGCGAGACGGCAACTGGTTGTCATGCTGCCCTCACTGACGCACATAGCGCAGGTGTGTGGCAGCTGGACCCTCGAGAACGCTGTCGATGCGAAACTGCGGCCCGGGCTCGCGCAGGTTCTCGAAGAGACGCCGTCCGCCGCAGAACAACACGGGCGCCAGGGCGATTTCCAGCTCGTCGACGACACCCAGGTTCAGGTACTGCTGAATCACGTCCGCTCCACCGGCGACACGAATATCACGATTGCCTGCGGATTCCCGAGCCATCTCCAGGGCACGCTCCGGACCATCATTGATGAAGTAGAAAGTCGTCCCACCTGGGCGCACGCAGGGTTCGCGTTTCTCATGGGTCAGAACGAATACCGGTGTGTGGAACGGAGCCTCCTCCGGCCAGGCGATCTCGCCTTGATCGAACATTCGCTTGCCCATGATGTTGGCACCGATGCGCTCCGTGGTGCTGCGAACCAGGTCGTTGACCGGGCCGGTCTCTCCCCCTGGTCCGAGCTTGAGGTTCTCGCGGAAGTACTGCTGATTGATCATCCAGCCCATCAGCGCACCCCACTTCGCGCCCCAGTTCTTGTACTCGGGCTTGCCCATGGTCATTCCTTCCGGTGCCATGTAGCCATCGAGTGTAAGGCCGATGTTGACGAATACCTTGCTCATGATTCTCCTCTCGCGGGTTCGGAGGTCGGTCGGGCGCCGGAGTTAAGCTGCGACGCGGCTGTCAGGTGCGCCGGCGGCGTCGCGATGCCGGTTTCTTCTTCGCTTGCAGCGTGCTCAGATAGCGCTCCAACCGGTCGAGCCGTCGCTCCCAGAGCGCGCGATACGCCTCGACGAAGTCGGAGACTTCCGCGAGCGGCGCCGGGGTGATCCGGCAGGGGCGCCACTGCGCTTCGCGTCCCTGCGCGATCAGGCCGGCCTTTTGCAGCACCTTCAGGTGCCGCGACACCGCAGGCAGGCTGATGTCGAACGGCTCGGCGAGCTGGTTCACCGTCGCCTCCCCTCTCGCGAGCCGCGCGAGGATCGCGCGCCGGGTAGGATCGGCGAGGGCGGAGAGTGTGACGCTGAGTCGGTCGGGCATCTTCTTAACCGCTTCGTTAATTGTTCTATAGGTTAAATACGACCTCGACCCACGCGAGTCAAGAGTTGCTTCGACGCGGTTGCGCGGTCGCACCATGCGGGGCGTGCGACGGCCCCGGGGACGGATCAGCGTCCTGGGGCCGCGGTGCACTCCGGTTCGTTCCTCGAGGCAACGGCAACGGATCGACGCGGAGCTCGCGGGAGACTCGCCTCACCCTTCCGCGCTCTTCGCGTCGATCAGTTCGCGCACCCGCGCCTCACCGCCCCCGCTCGCGCAATAGCGCTTCCTGCCGCCGGATCGCCGGCGTCGCGTCGTCACCGAAGTCGTCGGCCTCGTACAGCTCGCGCAGCTCGAGCTCCACTTCCCCGTCGCGATCCTCTACCGGCCAACGCTTCACCCACGCCAGCGCCTCTTCGCGCGACGCCACCTGGATGATCGTGAATCCCGCCACCAGCTCCTTCGATTCGGCGAATGGCCCGTCCGTGATCTTGGGTTTCCCCTTCGAGAACTTGATCCGTACACCGCGCGACGAGGGCTTGAGCCCATCCCCGCCCAGCATCACCCCCGTCCGGATCATCTCCTCGTTGTACGCCATCATCGCGTCCACCAGCGCCGCGCTCGGCTTCGCCC
>JBJMNN010000183.1:0-19049 GCA_045804245.1 Gemmatimonadaceae bacterium
CGAGCTGCGCGCGGCTGCGTGGCCGAGCCTGCGCGACGCCGACCTCGGCGTCCGAGTGGGTGGCTTCAACGCCGCGATCATCGACTTCGACGAAGAGCTGTTCGGCAGCGTGAAGCGCGTCGTGCCGCTGGTGCTGGGCGTCACCTTCGTCGTGCTGCTGATCGCGTTCCGGTCGATCGTCGTGCCGTTCAAGGCGATCGTGATGAACCTGATCTCGGTGCTCGCGGCGTACGGCTTTCTCGTCTACGTGTTCCAGGACGGCATCGGTGCGAGCCTCATCGGTCTCGTGCCGCCCGGCGGCCTCAACTCGTTCATCGTCTTGATGCTGTTCACGATCCTGTTCGGTCTGTCGATGGACTACGAGGTGTTCCTGCTCAGCCGCATTCAGGAGGAGTATCGCCGCTCCGGCGACAACGCCGCGTCGGTGGTGAGCGGCCTCTCGCAGACCGGAGGGCTGATCACGAGCGCGGCGCTGATCATGGTCGTGCTCTTCGGGTCGTTCGGTTTCACCCGTCTCGTCGCGACGCGCGAGTTCGGGCTCGGTCTCGCGTTCGCGGTGGCGCTGGACGCGACGTTGATCCGGCTGGTGCTGGTGCCGGTTCTGATGGGGTTGATGGGGCGCGCGAACTGGTGGTGGCCGCGGGTGTGGTCGAGATCCGCTCCCCGTACTAGCCGTGACAGTGCGGCTGTCGCTTGAGGTATTTCACGACCGCCATTGGTGCCGCATTTCGCAGGCGGACGCTGTATGGCTCAGCGTCGGGCTGTCGATCGGGCGCGTTATTGCCGAGACTGAATCCGAAGGGCTGGACCACCAGCACCCGTCGCGGTCGGCCTTCGACCAGCGGCGTCGCGAATCGCACCGTGTGCGTCCAGTCGCAGAGCGATTGCTGAAACTCGAACGAAGGTGCGGGCTCGAGGAATGTCATCGTTCGAGGCTCGATTCGTCCGGCGGTATCGACGACGAACGCTACGACGACCCCCGCCTCGACTCCAACGCGTCGCGCCCCCGGCGGATAGGTCAGCCGCCCCCGATCACGCATCTGGACCTTCACGGAGTGGAGCACGGTGTCGGGGGCGATCACGAGCGACTCGACGTCCTCGAACGGCCCCGAGGGATGCGACTGCTGTGACGCCCTCACTCCACACGCTGCGGCCATCACGCAGCAGGCGAGCATGAGGATGATCGGGATTGGTCGACGCATTGGATCTCGCGCTCGTCGGTGTGATCGTCTGCGTTAGACGCCTAGCGCGTCAAACCATTTCGTTCGTGCGTCAGCTTGTGCGTCGTAGTTGCGACTTCAGTACAGGTGAGCCGACCACGAACCAGCCGGGCTCCTCCTGCCGCGCGCAGGCCTCACAGAAATGCCCGAACCGCAGCGACGCGCCCTCGCCGTACGCCCAGTGCGTCGTCGCCGGCTGCCGAGCGCAATTGCCGCAGAGCGCTGGAGGCGGCCCGGCGTCTCGCTGGACGCGTCCCGCAAATGCGCGCAACGCGCGCGCGCGCGCGCGCCGCCAGCGCCAGCGCTCGCGCGAAAAACGACGGTATCGTAGCCATTGTACGCTGCTGAACCGGACGAACGTCGAGAGCTCGCCATCGTTCAGACGCTCGAGCTCTCGCGGCCCGAGCGTGTGGAGGAACGGCGGTCGATGATCCGTCATACGGACACCGCGCGCGTCACGTCACGACGCGCGCACTACGGGACGACTGGGGTGTCCAGCGGATGCTTGCTCCGCTCGAAGAACTCGTTCTGAAGGCGCAGGCTTTCCTTGTCGGCTTTGACGGCGCGGATCGATTCGACGATGGCGTTGATCCACGTCTTCGCTTCGAACTCGCCGAGCTCGCGCGACGCGACGGCGCCTTCACCCGCATAATGATTCGGGAACTTCGCGTACCACCAGATCCCCGTGTACAGTCCGTTCGGCAGCTTCACTCGCGCGAGATCGGCCCCGGATTCCTGTTTCGCCCGATCGAGGTGCACGAGGTCGGGGCGCGCGATCATACTCATCGACGTCTCGCTCTCGCCGGCGTGCTGGTCGCCTGCCCGGTTCGACTTGTGCGGCGGCTCGCCCGGTCCGCTGCGCGCCAGCCCCTGCACGTAGACGACGTAATCGTGCGGCGTCTCGAGCTGCGACTGTGCAAAGAAGTTCAGAAGGTTGGGGTTTCCGCCGTGGCCGTTCACGATGATGACCTTCTTGCAACCATTGCGGGCCATCTCGTCCGTCGTCTCCTGCAGCAGCTGGAGCTGTAGCGCGCGGCTGTACGCGACGGTGCCGGGTTCGTGCTTCGCCTCGAAGATCTGGCCGAAGTAGTACTCGGGAAACACCACCGCGTACTCCTGCTGGGCGGCGTTGAGCGACACATACCGCACATTGAGCAGGTCGTTGCCGAGCGGGAGATGCGGCCCGTGCTTCTCCATGATGCCGAAGGGGAGCAGGCAGGTGCCCTGCGCGCGCGTGATGGCGTCACGGAAGTCGGCTGCCGTCAGCTCCTCCCAGTGCACCGAGAGGCGGCCTGGTGCCACAGGCGTCTGCGCCCCTGCGGCGGATGCGACGAGTAGAGCGATGGAAAGCAATGAGGATCTGCGCACGTGATCTCCCCTGCTGGTGTGGAGGCTGATTGTAGCAAATAATCGGGAGGCTGCCAGGGGATCGCGACGCCGCGCACGATGAGGCTTCACGACGACCAGCTCTGCCGCATCAGCGTTCATCAGGCCGGCCGGCCGGGGCGCCCGACGTCGTCGAGCGAAATGCGGGGTGGAGTCGGCAGCGCGAGAAGGCGCTGGAGATAGATGTCGTGATCGTAGACGCGCGCTTCGATCAGCATCGCGGCGACCTCCGCCTCGTATGCCATCGCGAGGAGTCGGTACGCGCGGCGCGATGAGAAGCCCTCCGCGCGCAGCCGCCCTACTGCCGAACGAGCTCGTAGTCGCCTCGCCTTGCTCCGTCACGCACCACCCATCCAGGCGCGGCCTTGAGCGTCCAGCCGTCTCCGGAGATGGTCGTATCGTCGCCCCGCATCGGCGCCGGCAGACGCCGGGTTCGCCCGTCGGTCGAGAGGAGCACGCCTTTGTTCGCCTCGAGCGCGCCCCACGGTCCCTTCTGGTGGTACTCGCCGAACCAGATGGTCCCGACATCCGGAATGACCACTGCCCCATGAGAATCCGAGAAGCCACTGCCTCCCCCCGGCATCAGGAGCACCGGACCGTCGACGAACCGCCGGCGTAACCCGGCGATCCGCGCTTGCCGCTGCTGCTCGCGACGTTCTTCGGCGGCGCGGAGCTCGGCGCCTCCATATCGCGCGGCGGCGGCGGCAGCGGCAGCAGGTTGTATCGCGAGCGCACGCATCAACAGCACGGCCGGATCGTCGCTGGCGCGCACCGTTCGCGTCCAGCCGGGAGAGGCCGCATCGAGCAGGAGGCCATACGCGGGCCCGGACGCGTACGCGGCCGTGCGCACATAGCTCTCCCCGCTCTCCTGTCCGGCCAGCGCGTCGAGCGCAGCCGCGATTGCGTCGGCCTGAGATTCCGCAGCCAACACGATACCGGTGTACGAGGCAAGGCCTTCGCCGATGTCCATGGAGCGCTCGGTTTCGACCATGTCCGGAAAGCGCGTGTGGCGAGCCTGGCGGAAGGCCAGCGCGTCGCGAATGGCGAGCGTGCGCGCCTCTCCCGAATCCCGCAGCGCGCGTGCGAGCGCGTGCCATTCGAGCCGCAACCAATACCGCCCTTCCGGGGAATCCAGATGCTCAGCCAAGGTGGTCTCGACGGCCAGTCCGCGCTGCATCTGGGCGATGTGGAACGACTCGTGGAGGAACATCGCGTTGCGTACATGCGGCGGCTGGTTGGCCACGACGTCCCAGCTCAACGCCGCCCACATGGTGCCGCCCCACTGTATGGGCCCCATCAGAATGCCGATGAGCTTCGGCCGAGGCGCATCTGGCGGCGGCTGACTGGTCGCGAACGTCTGCGTCCGCGCGTCGCCGATCACCATCGGTGCGCAGATCGACACGCCCCAGAGGCGCCCGCCGTCGCGCTCGCAGAGCGCCCGCGCCTCTCTGAAGAACTCTTGTGCGCGCTGCTGGTCGACCTGCGCGATCGCCGGCGGCGGGAAAGCCGTCAGGACGTACAAGAGAGTTGCGGCCGGAACCGTTCGTGTCTGCATCGGGCTCCTTGCAGTGCGAGTTGATCTGCTCGCGCGATCCGGGCTCCCATCAACTTGTCGGCGTCCGGTCGCATCCGCTACTGCTTGGGTGCGCGAGCTCGTTCGGACCGGGGTGGACCGGGCTCGCCGGGAGCAACTGCATGTCCGGCTATATTCAAGGAAGCCTTCACCTCAGACTCCGTGTCGAGCGAAACCACACCCCGCAACAACTTCATCCGCGAGCTCGTCGAGGACGACGTCGCGACCGGCCGCTTCGGGCGCCCGGTCACGACGCGCTTTCCTCCCGAGCCGAACGGCTTCCTGCACATCGGTCACGCGAAGTCCATCTGCCTGAACTTCGGACTCGCGGACGACTTCGCGGGCCGCTGCAATCTGCGCCTCGATGACACGAACCCGTTCACCGAGGACATGAAGTACGTCGAGGCCATCAAGCGGGACGTTCAGTGGCTCGGCTTCACGTGGGCGGAAGAGCGGTACGCCAGCGACTACTTCGACCAGCTCTATGCAATCGCCGAGTCGCTGGTGAAGGCCGGGAAGGCGTACGTCGATTCACAGAACGAGGAGGAGATCCGCGAGAACCGCGGGACGATCAGCGAGCCCGGGAAGCCTGGTCCCTATCGCGGTCGCACCGTCGAGGAGAACCTGGACCTGCTGCGCCGGATGAAGGCGGGCGCGTTCCCCGACGGCGCGCATGTGCTGCGCGCCAAGATCGACCTCGCGCATCCCAACATGATCATGCGCGATCCCCTATTGCTCCGGATTCGCCACGCATCGCATTACCGGCTCGGCGACACGTGGTGCATCTATCCGCTCTATGACTTCGCGCACGGGCTGAGCGATGCCATCGAAGGGATCACGCGCTCGCTCTGCACGCTCGAGTTCAAGGACAATCGCGACATCTACGACTGGCTCGTGCGCGAGGCCGGCTTCGAGAAGCCACCGACGCAGGTCGAGTTCGCGCGTCTCGAGCTGGATTACACCGTGGTGAGCAAGCGCAAGCTGCTTCGCCTCGTGAATGAAGGGCATGTGAGCGGATGGGACGACCCGCGCATGCCGACCATCGCGGGGCTTCGCCGGCGCGGCGTGACGCCCGAGGCCATTCGCGCGTTCTGCGATACCATCGGTGTCGCACGCAAGCCTGCGCGCACCGAGCTCGCGACGTTCGAGCACGCCGTGCGTAACGACCTCAACATGCGTGTGCCGCGCGTGATGTGCGTCGTCGATCCGATCAAGGTCGTGCTCACCAACTATCCGGAAGGACAGGTCGAAGAGCTCGACGCATCGTACTACCCGCACGACGTTCCGCTCACCGGTTCACGAAAGGTGCCGTTCTCGCGCGAGCTCTGGATCGAGCGCGAGGATTTCATGGAAGATCCGCCGAAGAAGTTCTTCCGTCTCGCACCGGGCCGAGAGGTGCGCCTTCGCTATGCGTTTTTCATCACGTGTCAGGAGGTGGTGAAGAACGACGCCGGTGAGATCGTCGAGCTTCGCTGCACGTACGATCCCGCGACGCGAGGTGGCGACTCTCCGGACGGCAGGAAGGTGCAGGGCACCATCCACTGGGTGTCCGCGGCGCGCGGCGTGACGTGTGAGGTGCGGCTCTATGACAAGCTCTTCACAGTCCCGGACCCCGAAGGTCAGGGTGACGACGTGGACTTCACCACGTTCGTGAATCCCGACTCGGTCCGCGTGATGCCGAATGCGAAGGTGGAGCCCAGTGTGCTCGGTGATGCACCGGATGCGCGCTACCAGTTCGAGCGGACGGGCTATTTCGTGAAGGACGTCGGCGATTGGAGCGACGAGCGACCCGTGTTCAACCGCACCGTGACGTTGCGCGACAGCTGGGCCAAGGTGAAGGGCGCCTAGCGGCGGGCGTCGGCGCTCGAGCAGTCCCAGCCTCCAGTCGTCCACGCGTACGGTGTCACGTGAAGAAACCCTCAGCGAAGTCGAGCGAACGCAAGACCCGGAGCAATGGGACCGGACGCCCAGCTCCATACGTACGCCTCCTCGAGCGTCGCGGCACCTTGGCCATTTGGCTCGTGGATGGTGCGTATGTCCGGAAGAACATTGACATCGAGTTCAGCAATTTCGGCTCGCGCTACACGGTGGACGAGATCCCGAACCGCGAGATCTGGATTGACGTCGAAACCGATCCCGACGAGCAGCGATTCTTCGTCGCCCACGCCGTGCTGGAGCGCCAGCTCCGGGCGAAGCGGACCGACCCGGAGGTCGCGCGGCAGAAGGCGAACCACGCCGAGCGGCGCATGCGGGCGGCTGCCGGCGACCTGCGCAAGGTGATGCACGGGCGCGCCGTCCCCGATGTCGAGCTCGTGCGGCGCGAGCTCTGGAAGGCCTTGCCGAGCGGAGTACTCGTGTGGTTCATGAAGGGTCGTCTCGTGCGCAGCGTCTATGACATCGAGTTCGCCGAGGGGGGCCACGAGCACGTGTACGAGTACGTCCCCCGTGGTGAAGTCTGGATCGATGACGACATCCACGAGGACGAGCGCGGCTATGTGCTCTTCCACGAGCTGCACGAGCGCAACCGGATGGCCGACGGCATGGACTACGACACAGCCCACGCGGAGTCGAGCAAGCTGGAGCTGCACTACCGCAACCATCCAGACCAGCTGCATGAGGCGCTGGCTGCCGAGGGATGGGAATGAGCCCCGACTCGTCACCACCGGCCAAGGCGCGCGGGCGGGTGGCCTCGCGTGTGGTCGTTCGCCCGCTCGTGCAGGAGGATCGCTCCGCGGTACTCTCCATCGTCACCCGCGCTGGCAACTTCTCGGCGGAAGAGATTGCCGTGGCGATGGAGCTGGTAGACGAGTGGCTCACCGACGGCGAGGCGAGCGGCTACCTCACTTTAGTGCTCGAGGATTTGGATCGCCCCGAGCATCCGGTGCGTGGCTACGTCTGTGTCGGGCCGACCCCGCTCACCGACGGCACCTTTGATCTGTACTGGATCGCGGTGGATCCGGAGGATCAGGGCCGGGGGTTCGGACAGCGGTTGCTCGCGGCGGCGGAGGACGTGGTGCGCGGACGAGGAGGTCGCCTGCTTCTCATCGAGACGGCGTCACACGACGCGTACTCGGCCACCGTACGATTCTACGAGCGGGCAGGTTACCCGCTTGTCGCCCGGATCGAGGACTACTACCGGCCCGGGGAGGACAAGCTCGTCTTCGGGAAGCGCCTTGGTCCGCAGCCCTTGCGTCGATGAGGACGGCGCCGAGGGCACCTTCGTTCAGGAGTCAAAGTTGCGAGCCTGCGCAGAGAAGTCCCATCAAATCACGCGCGCTGGTGTTTTCGAGATTTCGCACCGCGTCGATGATGGCGCTCTGTCTCGATATCCCAATTCGATGGGCGAGGTTGCAAAATTTTTGCGAGACTTCGTCCCAACCCCAGGGTCGTGTGAAGAATCCTGAATAGTCTCTTTTCTCAATCTCGTATTTCTTTCCGCTGCTGAGCGTTACTTCGATCTTGCACGGCATCTCGTCAGGATATTGCCGCGTGTAGGGATCGATCTTGTTCACGACCAGCTTTGGTTTTTCAAGTCGAGTCGGCGGGTGCGCCTTTACTTTTTTCATCAGTCCCTGCACGTCGGCGCGTTTGATACGCTCCGGCTCGTACTGTCGTGGCTGGACGTCATCATCGAGAACCGCGACGGCGATCATGTAGGGCAAGCTGTGGTCTGCTTCTTCTTTGGTCGCAACCCTGCTGCGATCCCCGTACTTGCCACCGCCGACGATGTCGTAGGCAGTATGAAAGATCGTCACCTCGATCTCTTTCACGTCTTGTGGATCAAAGCGATGCTCCCGGTGAAGCTCGATCATTCCTTCGAGGGCTGACTGGGAATGCACTTCGGCGTTGAAACGTTTGAGAATGCATTTGCTGATATGATTGAAGCCTGGCTGCCAATCAGCGTCTAGTTTCTTGCCAAGCGCTTCTTCGAACCCCTTTACACCTTCGAATACATTGAGTGGCCCGGTCATGCCATTCCGCGCCAGAAATACCAAGTGCATCGCGTCGAAGGCAACGTTGGATGACGCGAATCCCTTCCATTGAGTTGTCGGAGCCGCTCGCGTCACTGCCAGTGCATTCAGCTCGACAGCGGCAATGCCGAGTGCATGCGCGAGCTGGAGTTCGTTCAAGCCGAGCAGTTTGCCGGTACCCGCCACGATCGACGAGGAGAGCTGAGTGGTGTGATCAAAGCCCTTCTCCATTATCGGAGCGCCGGCGGTCAGCCGGCATTCCACTTCGTATGCGACCGCAAGCGCCGAGAGAATCTCCCGGCCTGTGGCTCGCGCGAATTCAGCCGCTGTGAGGATCGAGCCAATATTGTCACTGGGGTGACACGTTTCTCCTTCGGCGAGGAAATTGTCCATGAAGTCGACGTATCGCGTGAGAGCCGTGTTGAAACAGGCAGCGCGATCCGGCGCGGTCTTTCCTCCGCCAATCAAGCTGCAGACAGGCGTGCCTCCGAACTCGTCGATGTGATCGCGGAGCCGGAGGATCGGTATTCCTTCGAGGGCGGCAAACGCACATCCGATGGAATCGAGCAGGTGCAATTTCAGCTGCTCGACGATCCCGACGGGGATATCGCCGAAGCTGGAGCTCAGCGCATACGACGCGATGTCTTCGGCAATGGTTCTAGAGACTTTCACCTCGCACGCAACAGCACGGTAGTGTCCTCAGTGAAGAAGAGGTCCGGCTAAGGCCTAAGCTCAGGTGCAAGCGATCTACTCACCACGCGGCTTATCACCGTCAGACTATACCGCGCTCCATCGCAAAAGGCAGCGTACGAATGCAGCCTTTTCTGCCGCCCGGGTGAGACGGTGTGCTGCAATTCGAAGAGCATCAACCGCTTAGCCCTTGCGTTCGGCCGGTTGGCGAAGGTTAAGCTGCATTCCGCCACAGCCTAACGTGCGTGGTCGCCCTTTCGGTCGGACGGCGCCTTCAGAAGACCCGGCGCTCTGCCTCAACGATCGTTAGACCGCCGGCCCGAGATGTTCCTTCGATGCCGCACCCGTGGTGCCGTGTCAGCGGTTTAGTAGAGTGCGAGTACATACTGTGCAAGCGGGCCGAGTCGCGCGCGAGTCTCTGATTGCATGCGGCCGGAGAAATCAGTCGCCGCGCACCCGTCTCGCGGGATGAACGCGCCCTGAACGGAACGGCGCGGCTCGTCCGACGTGTTGGCGCTGTGACCATGCCACGTCGACCCATCGAAGATGATCAGCGAGCCCGCTGGGCCGGACGCCAGGACCTGACCGTCATGGTTCGCCCGCCGATCGGTCATGACCTCCTCCGGTACGTTTGACCCGTGGTGGGTACCCGGCACAAAACGCGTCGCCCCGTTATCGGTGCGGAACTCGTCGATCATCAGAATGAAGCCGACCAGCGGCCAATCCGTCGAAGCGCGGCGTACGTCGACGTGGAGCTCTTGCGCGGGAGTGTGTGGCCGCAGAGTCCGGGCATGCATTGAGCTCAGCTTGAAGTCGCGGCCAATGACGCGGCAACACGCTTCCAGAAGAGGCGCGAAGACGTATAGAGTATCGAACTCAGCGCAACGGTTTACAAAATCGGTAACGCGCGTCGTCGTGCTGCCGGCATGCACGTCGCCTGTGTCCGCTGACGCCAGGATGGCATCGTAGGCGCTCGACACTCGCCCCATCTTCGCAGCCGACATCGGACCTGGTAGCACGACGAAGCCGCGCTCGTGCAGTTCGCAGGCCTCGGTTGACCGGAGCTCATGACCCGTCGCGATTCTGCTGAACACATCGTCCATGGTTGGTAGTCGGTGGCGATCTAACGCCTCAGCTCAGCTACGAGCGAATCAAGCAGAATGCGAGCGAAGCGAGCTTCCAAAGATCGCTCGTCAGCTTCAGTGCGGAGAGAGTCGGCGGATGGCTCGCGCGGCACACCGCTCGGCGACCTACCACCATGATCTACGCGAGTTTTCCTCTGGGCGACGCCAACTCGTGGCTCAGGGCCTCGTCGCCCGCTTTGTTGCCCTTCAGGATACGAACCGGTACTTTGCCCTGCAAAGTAGGGCGCGACTATTGGTGGGAGGCGGGCGGCGGGCAGGACCCCAATGGCATGGGAGGTCGGCATGACGAAGTGGGTGAGACGCATCCGTGGCGCCATTGGGATGGGATTGACCTGGGCAGCAGCTTGGAGCGGCGCTGGCACGCTCATGATGCTGGGGTTTCTGCTGCGAACCGGTAGTCGTCCCGACGCCCCCTTTCCCTTCATGTTTGGCGCCGCCGGATTTGTCGCCGGCGTCCTTTTCTCAGGAGTGCTGGGTCTTGCTGAGGGCCGTCGCCGGTTTGATCAGATGTCCCTTCCACGCTTTGCCGCATGGGGGGCGGCCGTGGGGTTCTTGCTCTCCGCGACCTTTGTCCTGGCCGTCTCCCTTGCAGGGGACCGCACGTTCCTATTGAACCTGGTGGTAGTGGGCCCCGTCTTCGCGGTTGCCGCCGCAGGCTCCGCGGCTGGTTCGTTGGCCCTGGCCAGAAGGGCGCACGACCGAGATTTGCTCGAGACGACTGAGGACGTGACCGCGGTGGGGCTTCCCGAAGGAGAGGCGCGAAAGGTGCTGCGAAACGGCCACTGACCTCGCCACGTGGATCCGGTTCGCATGCTTGGAGAACGTGCCAGTGGTGTGCCGGAGCCCGAGCGATGCATAACGCCTAAGCTCAGCTGCGGGCGACATGCTCGCCGGGAAGATGAAGGCTGTTCACGTGCGGAACTAGAACGGCGACTACCACTATTTCCTTCCAGCAGTCGCCCGTCAGTTGCAGCGACACGTTAAACCGCGCGGTCACCTAGCGCTTGAACAGCGCGGTCTCGTTCCTGGCAAAGGCCGGCCGGGTAATCTTAGGAAGCCACTCCGCGGCGGGAGGGAATTCTGGGAGTGCCTTCTCAGCGGCCTCGAGAAACTCCTCCCATCCCGGCGCATCCTCATGGGCGAGGAACTCAGAACCGTCGCGCATCGTAAGCGCCAGATACACGACGTCAGTCGTGACCTCGTCGCGCTTGAATGCGCGAGCGGCGACGACATCGTCCCAGTAGCCTGCAGCCACTGGTTGGGTGCCTCGCACGAGGCTGAAATCAGCCGACGTCGCGACAAGAATCTCGGACATCGCCATATCGGGCTCGCCTCAGCGGCAGCGATTCGTTAGGGGGCCGGCGTCGGTAACGCGATCACCTTGGCGACTGCCTTTCGTGCAACCCGCGTCGCGGCCGCCTTCTTCGCGGCCGCGCGCCGCTTGCGTGTCACCGAGGCCTTCTTCCCAGCCGCTTTCCGCTTGCGAGTAGTCGCCGCCTTTTTGCCAGCGGCTCGACGCTTCCGCGTGGCGGCGGCCTTCTTGCCTGCCACACGCCGCTTCCGAGTTAGTGCTGCCTTCTTACCGCTGGATGCCATGTTGCGCCTCCTCGGGAAGGGTCGAGCCAATCGAGCGATGTTCGTTAGACCGCACGCGCGCCTTACCGAAAGTTGGGCGACGTCCAGATGAACCGCTTCCATTCTGGCCAGGCGGATTGGACGACCTCATTAAGCCATTGGCCACCGACGGTTATTGAGGATTCGTGCGAGGCGTACAGGACCCAGTCCCAAGGCGGCGCTGACCAATAGCCTTCCTCGCCCGTGTTGTCAGTGAGCGGGAACCAGTACTCCTCGTCGCGAGCGAATTCCCGCGCCGCTGCAAGCTCCGTCCACAACGGCTTCCCCTATGCCTTCCCCGAGGTCGCGCGATGCAACTCTCCGTGTCGGCCGTGTCTGTCGACGCTCACCTTGGTCTCCCTCTCCCTACTTTAGTCCCCTGGTAACTAATGAAGCGTTTTGATTCACCTCAAAGTCAACCGAAGAAACGTCTTTTACGAACGGTCGGCTGACAACTGCTTTTACAAGGTCAGAATGCATGAAGTTTTCCATTGCAGGCTTGTTCTCCCACAAATAGAAACCTCCAAAAGTATTTTTCTCTTCGTCTGCCAACCAAATCTTTGAAATAAGACCTGGTACTTTCGCTAAAACTGGTGCGTCGGGTTCTACCATTTCCTTAAGATATTCCGCTTGGGAGATATCTCCTAAGTGATACGTGATTAATTGTGCTTGCATAATGCCTCCGTCTTTGATTGTTAACGCGGTTTTGTTTGTAGCCGATTTGAGCAACTAGTGCTTCTTTCTGAGATCGTCCGCGGGATTCACGTAGGTCATTGCGAAGCGCCCCTCGGCGCGAATGCTCAACTCCGTGGCGACGCGCACGGTCGCGCAGTGATGCATCTTCGCGGTGATCGGTCCGGTGTCGCCGACTGCGGACTTCATCGTTTGCGCGGGGTCGAGTGCGTCACCCATGCCGACCAGGAACTCACCCTTGGCGATGCGGACATGCTCATCGGTGGATGGAAACGCCGAGATCTCATCGCCCGCGGGCAATGACAACCGCACGACGAACTCGCCCTCGCCGCGACGGATCACGCCGGCTGCGGGACGATTCTGAGATACGGCCTCGGCGCCAGCCACCCCTGCGGATACACGTTGCGCGCATCGTCATCCGACACCGATCCGGCGATGATCACGTCGTTCCCCTGCTTCCACTGCGCCGGCGTCGCCACGTTGTGCCGTGCCGTGAGCTGGAGCGAGTCGATCACCCGGAGCACTTCGTCGAAGTTCCGTCCCGTCGTCATCGGATAGATGATCGACAGCTTGATCTTCTTGTCGGGACCGACGACGAACACGCAACGGACCGTTTGATTGTCCGCGGCGGTGCGCTCTTCGCTCGTTCCCTCGAGCGTGGCCGGCAGCATTCCGTAGAGCTTCGATACCGCGAGCTGCGTGTCGCCGATCATCGGATAGTTCGGCGCGGCGCCCTGCGTGTCGGCGATGTCCACCGACCACTTGGTGTGGTTCGAGACCGGATCGACGCTGAGCGCGATCACCTTGACGCCGCGGCGGTCGAACTCCGGCTTGAGCTTCGCCATGTGACCGAGCTCTGTCGTGCACACCGGCGTGAAGTCCTTCGGATGCGAGAAGAGCACGCCCCACGAATCACCGAGCCATTCGTGGAAGTTGATCCGCCCTTCGGTGGTCTCGGCGTCGAAGTTGGGTGCGGTGTCGCCTATCGTGAGTGGCATCGTCGTTCTCCGAATGAAGTGAATGTGAGATGGATGCGGTGTGCTCGACCCCGCGGCCGTCAACGCTGACGCGATTCGCGCGGGCACGTCGCTCTGACCCCAGAGTGCGATTCCCTCGACCGAGGGACGTGCGAGCGTTGACCCTCCATCCCCGCGCACGGGCGAGATCGAGGGTCGCCAACGTTGCGCCGGCTATTCGGTGCGACCGAATCCCGAGGCTATCCGCAACCGAAGTCATGCCGTGCTCCGAAGGCGTTCTTGCTTGCTGGTCCAACGAACGGGGCCTAGTATGGGGCGCCGATCTCACCTCGGTCTCACCTGGATCACTCGGGCGACGGAGACCCGCGCAAGGTGCTGCGTTTAAAGACGTTCGGAGGCCTATGGCTGGAGGGTGACGAGGGTCCGTTGACCGGGGCGGCCGCCCAGCGGCGGCGGCTTGTCCTGCTTGCAGCGCTCGCCGCCGCTGGTCAGAAAGGAATGAGTCGGGACGCCGTCGTCGGCCTGCTATGGCCTGAGGTAAACGAGGCCCGCGCGCGCGCGGCACTCTCGCAGGCGTTGTACGCGCTCAAACGGGACACCGGCGAGGACGAGCTCGTGCTCGGGCACGATGTGCTCACGCTTAACAGTGACATTCTCCGGAGCGACGTCTCGGAGTTCGAGCACGCCATCGCTCGAGGAGACTTCGAAGCAGCGGCGAATCTCTACAGCGGGCCATTCCTCGCCGGCGTCTTCATCTCCGAGGCGGTGGATTTCGAGCACTGGCTCGATGGCGTTCGCCTGCGGCTCAGCCAAGCCGCCGAGCAGGCACTCGAGCATCTGGCGATGGACGCCGAAAGTCGGCGGGACTTCGCGGCGGCCTCGAACTGGTGGCGCCGGCTTGTGGACATCGACGCGATGACGACGCGGGCGGTGCTTGGCCTCATGGAGGCGCTGGCCGCGCGAGGCGATCGTGCCGAAGCGTTGAGAACTGCCGAACGCTATGCACAGCGTGTCCGCGAGGATCTGGACGGTGAGCCGAATGCCAGGATCATGGCGTACGCGTCCTCGCTGCGAGGCACGCCGTCACGCCTTCCGGTGATCGCCGATGAAATGATCGGACGCGACGATGAACTCCGTGTCGCCACTTCGCTCATCGAGCGATCCGACCTTTCACTGGTCACGCTTACGGGTGCTGGTGGAACGGGAAAGACGCGGCTCGCGATTCAGGTGGCTCGCGCGGTTGAGCCGCGAGTTGATCGCGTCTGGTTCGTCGACCTTTCGGCATTGCGCGACTCGGCGGGGGTGATTCCCGCCGTTGCTTCCGCGTGTGGAGTCCAGCTCGAGCCGGGACGCGATCCGGTCGACGGGATCGCATCGTCGCTTGCCGGGCGTCGGGTGCTGATCGTCCTCGACAACTTCGAGCAGGTTGTGGACGCGGCGGGGGCGGTTGCACGGCTGGTGAACGTAGCGCCGGAGGCGAAACTGCTCGTCACGAGCCGAATGCGACTCGGGATTCGCGCCGAGCATGAATTCTTCGTCGCTCCGCTCGCGCTACCCGAGGATCCAACCAATATCGGCGCGCTGCGAGCGAATTCCGCGGTCCGTTTGTTCATGCGTCGCGCCGCCGCGACGAATCCGTCGCTCGTCTTCGACGACGATACCGTTGGCGCCGCTGCGCGAATCTGTGCGCGCGTGGACGGATTGCCGTTGGCGATCGAGCTCGCGGCGGCGCGATGCCGTCTCATGTCTCCGCGAACGATTGCGACCCGGCTGGAATCTGGGCTGGACCTGGTGTCCGGCGGTGGACGAGACATGCCGGCGCGTCAACAGACGATTCGCGAGACCGTCGCGTGGAGCGTTGCATTGTTATCCGATGCCGAACGACGGGTGTTCGCGCGCTTCGCCGCGTTTGCCGGTGGCGCGTCCGTTGCAGCAGCCGAGCGGGTCTGCGCCGACAGCGACGACTCGACGTCAGCGCTCGACGCGCTGAGTGCTTTGGTGGACGCGAGCCTGCTCATGCGCGAACCTGCGCAACGCGACGATCCGCGCCTTCGCATGCTCGAAACGGTGCGCGAGTTCGCGATGGATGCGCTGCTGCGCTCCTCTGAGAAGGACGCTGTCCTGGGTCGGCATGCTGCGTGGTACCAGCGGCTGGGAACGCAGCTCGAGCCAAGGCTCACTACCCAGACGCAACAGGAAGCGCTGTCGACGCTCGCGCGCGATCACGCCAACCTCGGCTCCGCGCTCGACTGGATGATCCGCAGCGGTCGCGCCGAAGGTGCGCTTGCGCTCGGGGCAGCGCTCTGGCGGTACTGGCTGGTGCGCGGGTATTTGGAGGAAGGTCGTGTTTGGCTGGCGCGAGTCCTCGAGATGCCGGCGTCGCAGGCGCCTGATCTCGATCGATTGCGCGCTGACGCGATGACGGGAGCCGGCACCCTGGCTCAGAACTCCGGAGCCGTCGTCGCGGCCAAGGCATACTTCGAACAGGTGCTGGCGATTCGTCGCACGCAAGGCGATGCGACGGGTATCGCTCGCGCCTTGTCGGATCTGGGATGGATTGCCTGGCGACAGTGTGATTTCGCGAAGGCGCGGCAGTTGTCACATGAGTGCCTGACGCTGGCCGAGGAAGTCGGTGCGACGCGAGTGGCCGCGCTCGCGCTCACCAACCTCGGTGCGACGGCCCTCTTTGAAGGAAACTTCCACGAAGCGTGCGAGGCCCTGGAACGCAGTTCGGCGATGCGCCAACAGGTGGCCGATCGACGGGGTGTGGCGTTCTCCGACACGTTGCTCGCGTGGACGCGGTGCCGGATGGGCGAAGTGTCGGACGCGCTCGCGCTTCTCGAGCGCGCCGAGCAGACGCTCGACGACGTCGGCGATCGCCGGCTGATCTACTTCGCACGCGAGATCAAAGCGCACGCATTCCTGCGACTGGGTGATGCCGCGCGTGCCGCCGAGATTCTCGAGATCAACGGCCTTCGTCGATTCGGCGATCGGTGGGGCGTCGCGCATGGTCTTGCGCTCGCGAGTTGGGCGTCGCGACTGCTCGGTCTCAACGAGCAAGCCGTGGCGTTCGGCAAAGAAAGTCTTGCGCTGCGCCGCGCCGAGGGGGACCGGTACGGCGAGGCCGAGTCGCTTGCGCTGCTCGCGGCGGCGACGAACGCCACTGGTGATGAGGCAACGTCGTTCACCTTGCTTCAGCAAAGTCGCGACATCCGGCAGGCCATCGGTGACCGTGCGGGCGTGGCGGAATGCGACGCTGAACTCGCCAGGATCGCGGCTCCCGCATGAGCGAACCGTCCGACAGCCTGCGCGAACAGTTCGGAGACATCGACGTCTACCTGTTCGATCAACTGCTGCGCGGGCGGATCGTCTCGGGAATGAGAGTGCTCGATGCCGGTTGCGGCTCGGGAAGGAATCTCATTTTTCTCATACGCGCCGGCTTCGATGTGTGGGGAGTTGACGAGAGCGATGAGGCGATCGCCGCCGTGCAGCACCTCGCAGCCGAATTGGCGCAGGAAGTAGCGTCGAGACGATTTCGGGTCGAGCGCGTGGAGTCGATGTCCCACGATACCGACTCGATGGACGTGGTCATCTCGAGCGCCGTGCTCCACTTCGCGCGCGACGCCAGCCATTGGCTGGCAATGGTCCACGAGATGTGGAGAGTGCTCGCGCCCGGCGGCTTGCTCTTCGCGAGGCTAGCGACCACGGTGGGCCAGCCTCTAAGGCCGCTCGGGGGCGGTCGTTATGTGATGCCGGACGGGACGACGCGCTTTCTCGTCGACCATGAGCGATTGCTGAACGTGACGCAAGAGCTGGGCGGTTCGCTCCTCGATCCACTCAAGAGCACAGTGGTACACGAGCAGCGGTCCATGGGGACGTGGGTCGTGAGAAAGACCTAGCTCGCCCGCAAATACTTGTCGCCGACGTCCTGGGCGTGCAGCGCCGCGAGCGCCGGATGGTTGCAGGGTAAAGGACGAACCCATCATTGCTGCCGGCCGTCGAGAAACCGCAAGCGCCACTTGCGAAGTTCCGCAGCGTTGGCGCCGCCTTGAATCGCATCCCGTCGAAGGAGCTCGCGCAGGTATACGGTATCAGAATAGAGCTGCGGCGCGGGTACTGAGGTCGTGAGCGAGGACGTCGGCCCGAGATACAAGAACGCATCAGCGAGTTCCTCCAGGGGCGGTGGACCGAGGTGAGCCTCACCCAGCGCGGTCCCGTTCAGGGGAATCAAGACCGGCGGGCGCAAGCGGGCGAGCAGGCTGTCCGTCTCGGCGTTCATCCAATCGGCCGTGACATAGAGCGTCGCGTGGGGGTGCGCTGCGTCGAGCAAGTCGGCGAGAACGGGCTTACCGTATGGGTCAAACGCTCGCTCATGTTCGACGTGAGCTGATCCGAAAATCAATAACGCGTGACGGCCGCGACCGAGGACTTCCCGCTCGATCACCTCGGCGAAATGCTGGTCGCGTGTGCCAGCGATCTGCTCCCAGGTTGCGCGATCGGTGATTACCGCCCAGTCAATTGCCCGATCAGCGAGCACGACGCGAATCCGATGTGCCGCGGAGCGGCTTCGGTTCACATCCCGGACCGTGGCGAAGAACCGCTCGTATACCGGCGCGTCCCAGACGAGAATGTTGACGGCGTCTCGCCATACTTGGGAGAGACTCTTCTGATCCACCGTCCCGCCAGCGATGTATCGGTCGATGCGATCCTGATATCGCGCGTTGCCAAATTCGACGACGACGTCACCACCGCTCGGCAGGAACCGTGCATCACGGACAAGTGCCACAATGAGATCATGGACCTGCTGATTGCGATGCATTTCGCCGATCGCGACGAGGGGATATGCATCGAGCGCACTGGTGATCGCCGCGACCGCATCGCGAGGTGAGACGGCTTTCCCAGCGCGCTGCCCATGAGCGACTGACATTGACAGCAGAGACAGGAGCGTAACGACCACGCGGGCGGCGCTCGCTCTACAGATCATCGGAGCCATCGCGGCAGCATTTCTTGACTTGTCTGGAAGCGTGTGGCCATCTAACGCCCGAGCTCACCCGCAAGCGGATCTAATGAAGGCCAAGCCGCAGGCGAGGCACACCGCAGACTCCTTGCCAAGTGCAGCGACACGTTAAGCCTCGGTTCGCAGGAAGGCTTCCTCGGTCGCGATCTTCCGTAGGCGACGGCTGGAAGCGTTCGGCGATGTCTGGGGCTCTTGTCCGCTTGCGCGCCAGGGTCCGGAAAGCAGCGGCCACGTCGCCGCCGGATCAAAGCGGCCCCTGGCACGCGGACAACGAACCCATGTGGGCGCGTCATCACGCGCCTCTTTCGTATGCCCTCTTGCGCCGGAATTCTCTCATGGCGTTCTAATGGCCCACATGCCAAAATATTATCCTTCAACTGACCCATCCGTTCAGGGCAGTAGCCCCTCCCCGCAGCTCCCGGAAATGCCTGGTCCAGCCGACGTCGCCCGCCCGGACTACTACCATAAAGTGGTCGACTGCCAATGGGCCTGCCCGGCGCACACCAATGTGCCCGAGTACCTGCGGCTGATCGCCCAGGGTCGCTACACGGAGTCCTACCTCCTCAACCGGGAATCCAACGTCTTCCCGGGCATCCTCGGCCGGACCTGCGACCGCCCCTGTGAACCGGCATGCCGCCGAGGACGCGTCGACGGAACGCCGGTCGCCATTTGCCGGCTCAAGCGCGTCGCCGCCGACCTACGCGACGACATCACCGAGTACCTCCCCAAGGCGCCCTCCATTCGGAACGGCAAGCGCATCGCG
>JBJMNN010000184.1:0-64291 GCA_045804245.1 Gemmatimonadaceae bacterium
CAGCGCCTTGCCGAACGTCGCCAGATCCGGGGTGATGCCGCATACCTCCTGATAGCCGCCAGGCGCGACGCGGAAACCCGTCTTGATCTCGTCGAACACGAGCGCGGCGCCGTTGACGTCGCAGAGCTCGCGTGCGCGGCGCAGCCACGCTTCCGACGGCAGACGCTCCACGACGGGCTCGATGACGATGGCCGCGAGGTCGGCTCCCGCGTCGGAGACGGCCCGCTCGAGCGCGGCGACGTCGTCGAACGGGACGCGCTGCGTGGCGGCGCGGACCGCGGCGGGGACGCCCGCAACCTCGGACGACCAGTCGTGCCAGCCGAAATAGCCGCTCGCGATGACGCGATCGCGCGCGGTATAGGCGCGCGCGAGGCGCACCGCCGCCGACGTCGCCTCGGCGCCGGTCTTGAGAAACTGCACGCGCTCGGCACATGGGATGAGCGTGTGCAGGCGCTCCGCGAGCTCGACCTCGCGCCAGCTGGAGAACGCACCGACGTGTCCTTCGGTCGCGGCCTCGACCACCGCGCGCGTCACTCGCGGCTCGCCGTAGCCGAGGCCGACTGAGCCGAGCGCCATCGTGCAGTCGACGTAGCCGACTCCCTGCACGTCGACGACGCGGCAGCCGCGCGCCGAGAGCAGGTGAGTCGGCAGACCGGGGTCGGCGTCGTCGCCCCAGAGCGCGACCGCCCGCTTGCTGCCCGTGGAGGCGCCGGTGGGCAGCACGGCCTCCGCTCGCTCGCGCCAGGTACGCTGGCTCGCGTCCTCCGGCGACGTGTCGTCGACATCGATGACGTCGGCCTCGATCTCCCCCGCATCGTCGGGCGCGGGCGAGTCGGCGGGCTGCGGTTCGCTCGGAGCCGCATCGCGGCCACGTCCGAAGAATCGTGAGAATGCCATGGCCGAAAGAGAGGAACCCTCGCGGTCGACGTCAATCCTCCGCGTCGTCAGACGCCGATCGATCGCGACGCGGGACGATGTGCCGAGGCGGTCGCGGCGCGACGTCGGCGGGGAGAGCGCGCTCGATCCGTTCAGTTCGTTCCAGAAATCTGACGACCTCGAGCGCCGTGGCGCGCAGCAGCGACAGCTCGCGCGAGTCAGGAGCGGCGCGAAAGGTGAGCGCGCGGATCGAGCGCATGATGTGCTCGGGATAGCGCGTCTTGAAGAACTGGATCGCGTCGAGCGCCTGATGGGCCTCGGTGAAGAAGCGCTCGAACTCGTCCGTCGTGGCGGGCGGCGCTTCCTTGCGCGGTCCGGGGAGCGTGCGTGTGGCGTCGCCGGCAGCGAGGTGCAGCTCGTAGAGCGCGATCAGCACGGCCTGCGCGAGGTTGAGCGAGGCGTGCTCGGTGGTTGGAATCGTGACGGCGGCGTGCAGACGGTCGAGCACGTCGTTCGGCAGTCCGTGGTCCTCGCGGCCGAACACGAGGCCGACCCATCCGTCGTCGACGTGGGCGAGCGCATCCTGCGCCGCGCCGCGCGGGTCGAGGATCCGCCACTTGGCGGCGCGGCGCCGCGCGGTGAACCCGACAAGCCGCACGCAGTCGGCGACCGCAGCGTCGAAGTCATCGAAGTGCGCAATGCGATCGATCACGTCCCAGGTATCGTGCGCGATCCCTTCGATGCGCACGCGATCGTATGCGCAAGGCCGGACGAGTCGAAGCGTCGACACGCCCATGTTCTTCATCGCCCGCACCGTGGCGGCGATGTTCACCGGGTCCTGGGGCTCGTAGAGCACCACGGCGATGCGGGAAAGGCGCGACTCGCTCATGCCGAAAGGTAGAGGCGCGATCGTCTGCTTGAAGGGGTCGGGCGGGCACTCTATGTTCGCCGCCGCCTCTCCGTCGCGGCCGGTGCCGTGAGGCGCGATTAACCGTCGCCGAGCGCGAAGTGGAGCAGCCGGTCGCGCTCGTGGCGGTCGGCCCTGAGGTAGACGAACTCGCCGAGCGCGCCGGAGAGCACGAGCTGACCGCGCCGGCGGCTGTGGCCTGGTGCGCTCTCGTTCACGAGGACGTCGACGTCGATCGCATCGATGTCTGACGGCAACGTCACCGACGCGACGAGGACGTACCCGTCGGGCGACGGTTGCCACGTCGCGTCCAGCGGCAGCGAGTCGCTCCATCCGTCGGCCGTGCGGCGCGCCACGCGGGACGAGTCGGGAATTGGCACGAGCAGCCAGCCCGCCGCGTGCGCGCCGGCGGCGACGTAGAGCTGAACACCGTCACCATGAATCGCGGCGGGATCGTTGTCGAACGGGTTCTCGGCGTCGATGGCGACGAACCGGCGCTCGGCGCGAGGCACGTCCACGCGCACGACGAGTCGATCTCCCTGCTGTTCGAGGGACACGATGCAGGTCGGCCGGTCCGCCTCCTTCCAGGTCTCCTCGGAGCGGCGGTAGTGCTCGGTGCCGAGCTCCCGCTGGAACGGCAGCGTTGGAGGGCGAGTGTGCGCCGTTTGCTCGGCGGGTTCACGCGGAGGCGCGGAGATCGCGGAGTGCGAGCTCGTTGCGAGACCCCGGCCAAGTTCGATGGTGCGATCGGTGGCTGAGGTCAACTGGATCCGCCAGCCGTCGTCGATGCTTCGGTGGACGTGCACGGAGCCGTCGGCGAGCGTGACCGTCACTGCATCGTGGTCGATGTCCGCCGAGCGCACGGAACCGCGCCAGCTCCAGACGCCCGTGATCCCGCCTCGACGCGCCGCGCTCCGCACGAGCACGAGCGGTTGTGGAGATCGCCCCGGCGGTCCGGGGGCGACGGCGGTCCACCAGCTCGCCGACTCGGAGGTCGTCAGCCAGCCGTGCAGCCGTGCGTCCGGCGCGTTGCCGGCGCTCGACGTCAGCCGCACCGGAGCGCCGACTTGCGCCACTCGCCTCGTGTCGGCGAGAAAGGCGAAGCCGTCTTCGCGCCCGTCGGCGCCGTCGATCGATGCCGGCACGTCGGCGATGGCTGCGCCCTCCGCTCCGGCCACATGAACGCCGTGAAACGGCAGCGCGATCTCGTGTATGTCCTCGCTCTCCCACTCCACGCGATCGACGAGATAGTCGTCCACGACGACGACGGTGCGGTGCACGACGCAGCCCGGCGCGAGCTCGGCCTGCGCCCGTATCCAACCCGCGGCGCCGAGGTCCTCGAACGCGGCGAGCTCGCCATCGACGCGTGGCTGGGAGCGTCCGTCGATGAGCGGCGCCGTGTGGGCGAGCGTGCTCCGGTACCAGTGCAGCGACTCGTCGACGTACGATCCCGTGCCGGGATCGTCGAACCAGCGCACGTCGCCGTCGGACAGCAGGAGGTCGAGCCGATCGGGATGCCCGTGGCCGCCACCGGAGCGTCCGTAGTCGAGCCCCACGAAACAGTGCCCACCGTGACGACGCAGGATGCCGAAGCCCTGCGCGGGGAGCAGATCGGATTCGAGCGGATGCGGCTCCAGTGGTGGCAATGACGCGCGCGCGAACAGGAGGCTGCGCCACGAGAGGTCGGCGCGAGTCAGCCCGGTCGCGGGCAGATTGCGCTCGACGTCCGCAGTAGATGCACGACGGCCCGTGTCGCCCGCGGGCACGGTGGAGTCGTACAGTCGGGCGAGCATGCCGACCAGTCGCGGATCGTCGCGGCGGGCGAGGCCGAGCTCGCACGACTCGGCGAACCGAGGCTGCCGAACGCTGACCGCGTACTGCGAGTCGCGTCGCGAAGGATACGTCAGGTCGGGGAGGAGCGTGCGAAAGGGCGCGGCAAATCCTTCGTCGAATCGACTCGTGAGCGTGGTCTCGATCGGCCGCCCGAAGCGCTCCGCCATGGTGACCGCGTACCAGAGCCCGCGATGGGCAAAGAGATGATAGTTCTCCCCTTCGTACCAGCTCCCGTCGGCGAGAAGAGCACGCGAGAGAAGCTCACGCAGCCCGGACGAGCCATCCACCGCGCGGTCGACCAGCCGCGCGTCGTCCAGCAGCACGCCCGCGGCGAGCATCGCGGCGTCGTTCCATACCTGCCGGTTGGAGACGCCTTCGTCGTACGAGGCGATGAGCCGCACGCTGGGCTCGACGATGCGGTCGCGCACGCGCGCGCCACGCGTCGCCCAGTGCCTCGCTGCCGATTCGAGCAGGTCGACGGCGAGCACGAGCTGCAGCAGCCAGATCGATTCCAGGTAGGTGCTGAAGAACGGTCGCGACGGACCGAGGACGTTGTCGCGATTCCGATAGTCGAGATAGCGGTCCGCGTAGCCGTCCAGGACGCGCCACGCCGCGTCGATGCACTCGGCATCGTCGAGCAGCACGCCGAGCACCGCGGCGTGGAGCACGCGCTCGGCAAGCCAGAGCTGGTACCAGTACGGACGGAATCGGTCGTGCAGCTCGCCCGTCACCTCGACGCCGCAGGTGGGACAGACATGGCGCGGATCGAGCGGGTCGAAGCGCAGAAAGGTGCCGTCGTCGGGACAGCGGCCACCGGTGCGCGAGAGCAGTGCTTTCTCGCGCGGGATCTCGATCGCGTCGCCGAGAACCGGCGCGAGCTCGGCACGCAGTCCCTGTGCGAGCGGCGCCAGCGGCCCACGCGCGATGGCGCGACGGGCGTCGAGCGCGACGGCGTCGAGAAGAAGGCTCATCGCGCTCCGCGCGGCGCGAGGGACCAGTCGTGCACCGTCACGAGCTCGCCGCGGAGATCCATCGTCGCGCCGCCCACGCGGCGCGACACGCCCTGCACCCCTCGCGCGTGATAGATCCACGTCGCCGGCGCGAGAGAATCGAGTGCTCGCTGGACGGAGGTCCACGCGTCGCGGCGTGGCGGTCCTTCTGGCGATGCACTGGCGGCACGCAGGAGCGTGTCGAGCGCCGGCGCGTGAAAGCCGGTGTAGTCCAGGGTGCCGCCGCGCTGGCGAGTGTCGAACAGCGCGCTGACGTAGGCGAGCGAGAGATCGCCGGGCACTCCCGCGATGAGCACGTCGAATCGTTTCGGTTCGGCGCGGGCCGTCGTGAGAAAGGCGCCCATCTCGGTCTGCCGGACACGCAGCGCGATGCCACGCGCCGCGAGGTCTCCCTGCACGAGCTGTTCGGCCACGTTGTCGCCGCTTCCGACGGTCAACAGCTCGACGTCGAGCGCGCTGCCTCCGCGCCGCCGCCTGCCGTCCGCGCCACGACGCCATCCGGCGGCGTCGAGCAGCGAGTCGGCAGCGGCCGTGTCGTGCACGGCGCGAGGAGACCACGCAAGCGGATTGCCGGGGGGCACCGGCCCCGACGACGGCGTGCCGAATCCCGCGAGCGCGACCTCGACGATGCGTTCGCGATCGATCGCACGCGAGACGGCGAGCCGCACGCGCGCGTCGTCGAATGGTGCACGCGTCGTGTTGAAGAACAGCGCCGTGCCGAACAGCACCGGATACGTCAGCACGGCGAGCGTCGCGTCGCGCCGCGCAAGGGCCACCATCATCGGCGAGATCCCCGCCATGTCGAGCTCTCCGCTCGCGAGACCGGCGAACTTCGTCGTCGCCTCGTCGACAACGGCGACGGTGAGCCCGCGCAGCGCGGGAGGTCCGCCGAGCGACGCGGGGAATTCATCGTTGCGGATGAAAGTCCACCGCGCGCCGCGGCGCCGCGAGGCGAACTTGAACGGTCCATTGCCGACGGGCGCGTCGTTGAACGGCGCCGAACGCAGCGCGGGACGCGGCAGCGACGCGAGCAGGTGCTCGGGCACGAGAGGCAGCTCGGCAAGGTATGGCGGGAGGTCCGCCATGGCGACGCCGAAGTGCAACATCAGCGTCGTGTCGTCGACCGCGACCGCCGTGTCGAGCGACGCGAGCTCGGCGGCGCGCGGGAAGCCTGTCGCGGGATCCTTCGCCGCGAGGAGCGTGAACGCGGCGTCGCGCGCCGTCGTCGGGACGCCGTCGTGCCAGCGCAGGTCGCCGACGAGAGACATGGTCAGCTCGCGACGGTCGTCGCTCCAGCGCCATCGCCGAGCGAAGTACGGCTGGTGCACGAGCGTCGAGTCGTAGCGCGTGAGCGTGACGAGCAGAGCGTAGCGCTGGATCTGCCGCGCCAGCGTATGCGTCGTCACGAGCGGGTTCGCCGACTCGAGATCAGCGCCGGACGCGAGCACCAGCACGTCGTCCGGACGCTGCGGCGCGATGCACGAGAGCGAGAGCGACACGACGAGCGCGGCGCACGTTGACGCGAGCCGCGAGCGATGCGATATCACCGCGTGCGCTCCCCCGCCCTCTTCCGCGCCGCCGCGCGCACGATGCTGTTGTACTGGTGCGTGCTCTCGCTCACCTTCGCCCTCCTCCATCTCGCGCCGGGCGATCCCGCGACCTTCCTGCTCGCCCCCGGCGCCAGCGCCGCCGACGCGGCTCGGCTGCGCAGCGAGCTCGGGCTCGACCGTCCGATCGCGGTCCAATATGCACGGTGGCTCGGCGCCACGCTGCGAGGCGATCTGGGATCGAGTTTCGTGGAGCGGCGTCCCGTGGCCGCTACCCTCGCCGACGCGTTGCCGGTCTCGCTCGCGCTGGGGACGGCGTCGCTACTGCTCTCGTTCGCGGCCGGCATCACGATCGGCATCGTGCAGGCGGCGCGGCGCGGCTCACTGCGCGATCGAGTGCTGACGGGCATGTCGGTGGTCCTCGCCGCATCGCCCGCGTACTGGCTCGGGCTCGGCGCGATCGCCTGCTTCACGTACCTCGCGTCCACGCTGAGCATGCCGATGTGGATGCGGCTGCCGGCGGTGGGAATGACGACGCCGGGCGCCGAGCTGCACGGACTGGCGCATCTCGCGGATCTCATGCGGCACTCGATCCTCCCCGTCACGCTGCTCGCGGCGATCGGCGCGGCCGGCGTGGCACGCTACGTCCGCACCAGCGCGCTCGACGCGATCGGCGCGGACTGGGTGCGCACCGCGCGCGCCAAAGGCCTCGCCGAACGCACGGTGATGCGGCGCCATCTGCTGGCCAATCTGCGCGCGCCGATCGTGACGCTGTTTGCGCTGTCACTTCCGGGGACCGTGGCGGGCTCGGTGTTCGTCGAGACGATCTTCGGATGGCCGGGGATGGGACGGCTGATGGTCACGTCGATCGTCGCGCGCGACTACCCTGTCGTGCTCGGATGCGCGGCGGCGTACGCCGCGGTCGTAATCGTCGCCAACCTCGCCGCCGAGTGGCTGCTGCCGTGGGCGGATCCGCGCGTCGCGACATGACCGATGCGCCGCAGCTCGAGCTCGCGCGATCGGGCCGGCTCGCGCTCGCCGCGCTCGTCGCGATCGCGCTCGGCGTCCTCGTCGTGCCGGCGCTGTCGTCGCGAGACCCGCTGTTGATCCAGGACGTGCTGGCGCGCCGGCTCGTGCCGCCACTCGCGCGCGACGGCGCCGGCACGTGGCACCTCCTCGGCACCGACCGCTTCGGACGCGATCTGTTCGTCCGCATGATGCTCGCCGGCCGGCTGTCGCTGCTCGTCGGTGTGATCGGCGCGGGACTCTCCGGCGTCATGGGCACGCTGCTCGGCGCGATCGCGGGCTGGTGGGCGGGACGCGCCGTCGATCGCGCCATCACCGCCGTCGCGGACATTCTCCTCGCGCTTCCGCGGCTCGTGCTGTTGCTCGTCGGCGTCGCACTCTGGCCGCCCGGCATCTACACGATCCTCGTTGTGCTGGCTCTGACCGGGTGGATGGGCGTCGCGCGGCTGGTGCGCGCCGAAGTGCGCACGGTGCGCGAGCGACCGTACGTGCCGGCCGCGCAGGCGCTCGGCGCGTCGCAGCTGCGCGTGCTCGGGCGACACGTGCTCCCGAACGCGATCGGGCCAGCGCTCGTGGCGACCACGCTCGGCGTGGGCAACGCGATCCTGCTGGAGAGCGGACTGTCGTTCCTCGGGCTCGGCATCCAGCCGCCGGCGCCGAGCTGGGGCAACATGATCGCCGGAGGGCGCGACCTCCTCGTCGTCGCGCCGTGGGTGTCGCTCGCGCCGGGGATCGCGCTCATCGTGACGGTGCTCGCGACGACGGTGCTCGGCGACGCGTGGCGCGACAGGCTGGCGGGCGAGCGCGGCACGGCGATCCGACGCTAGGACGTCTCCTCCCAGCGAACGAGCACCGTGACGATGGCGTGCGGGGCTGCGGTGAATGCCACCGCATCGCCCTCCACCTCGATTACCTCGAGCGGCGTCTCATCGAGTCGCGCGAGCTTCGCCTCGGCGATCGGGGGCCGTGCGCGCCAGAGGCCGCGCGCCTCGCGGTCGAGGCGGTTGACGCAGCGCAGCACGATCCAGCCCGACTCGCGCGCTGGCATCGCGGCGCTGAACGCGAGGCCCTCGCCCTGCAGTTCCAGGCCGCCGGCGATCGTCGGCTCGTCGAGGTTGGAGCGCAGCGTTCGACCGGTGAGCGGGAGGAGCACCTCGTCCGCGAGCTGTTCCACCTCGTGCCGCTGCGCAGGCGTATCGGGTCCATGCGGCGCGAGCGCGAGCTCGACGCGATATGGGCCGATCGACTGCGCCAGCGGCGTGTCGGCCGGCCAGCCGGCGTGGCCCGGGCGCTCCGGAAGATCGTGGCGCGAGAGCGCCCCGACGGCGCGGATGAGCGTGACGGCGACGGCGCCATCGGCGAGCGCCTGGTACTCGGCGAGTCCGTCCGAAAACACCGTCGCGCCGGCGTCCGATACGTAGCGCGAGACGTATCGATGCAGCGGCGCGGTCGGCACGACGTGCTCCATCGCCGCCTCCTCGTCGGAGAGCTGCAACGGCCGGCGCTCGACGAGATGGAACGCACCGTCGGCGATCATGAGCGCATCCCGCAGTCCGGTGGCGACGCACAGCCTCAGACGATGGTCGGGCGCGGCGTTGAAACCATCCACGCGGATGCGCACGAACGGTGCGCCCGCGTCGAGCACGAGCGCGACGACACAGCGGCTCGCCGGCGTGCGCCGCGAGCCGTTGGCCAATCGCCATTCGAGTGAGAGCTCGCCACGAAGCGGACCGCGGTGCAGAACGCGCACCTGTCGCGGTGCGGACACCGGGCGCGGCTCGCGGATGGCCGGCGTGTAGAGATCGCCCACGTCGGCCGCATCCTCGAGCGAGACGGCGTGCTCGATTATCCGGCCGCGGCGAAGGTCGTGCACCGTGACGCCGCCATCGGGGCCGACGCCGACGCGCAACAGTCCGTTCTCCATGCTCGTGCCCTCGACGTGGACCGGCGTCGGCGCCGTACCCTCGTCGATGTCGCCGGTTGCGCCGTGCGCGCGCGTCTCCAGGGCGTAGCCCGCCATCTCCCCGATCCAGCCGACAGCGCGTGCCTCAACCACGAGGTCGGCATCCGGATAGTCGCGCGGCGATTCCGTGAGTGCGACGCGCTCGCGGCGTCCGAGCAGCTGGAGCGGCATCCCGGCGACGCGCCACGCCGGTGCGCGTCGACGTGCACTCTGGTGCTCGGCGGAGCCCGGACCGACGGCGACGTCGGCGATCGTCGCCGAGAGCTCGAGCTCGACGACGCCGCCTCTCACCCGCGGCGCGCGATTGCGGAGCAACACGGACGGCCTCCACTCGGCCTGTGCGCGCCTCGCACGCTCGACGTCGTGCCCGAGCAGGGACATCAGCGCATCGTCACGCAGCACTCCGGCGCGGTCGGATACATCGGCGTGCCGAGCGTCGAGCGCCACCGCGACGGCGTCGATGGATGTGCCACACAGCGTGTCGTGCGGCTGCCCCTCGAGCAGCGCGCACCACGCCGCCCGCAGCAGCGCACGCTCACCGGCGTTGCCTCCCGCCGGCGCGAGCGCGAGCCACGGCTCGACGTCGCGCACGAGGCGGCGCTCGAGCCGCGCATTCTGGCGCTTCTGCGCCGCGCGGCTCGCGAGAGTGCCCTGCAGCGTCCACGTGTAGCCGTAAGAGTCGCGCAGCTCGCCCTCGACGACGGGGAGCGCGCGCTTCCGCGCGGCCTCCTGCACCGCTTCCGCGAAGCCCCGCAACGAGCTCGGGACGATGTCGGCGGGAGGCGCCACGGCCGCCAAAGCCGACAGCGCCTCTTGCTGTCGGCGTTGGCGCGCGTGGTGGTCTGCCCCGTTGGGGAGCAGCGCGATGCCGAGTGTCGCACGCGGCGCGAGCGCGGCTTCGAGCCGGCGCCACCGCTCCTCGGCCTCGGCGGGGATATCGGGAAGCGAGCTTCCGAGCTCGTACCCGTCAGGCGCGAGGTGGTAGAGCACAGCCTCGGCTCCGCTCGGCGCGCGCCATCGCGCCGCGTCGCCCGAGGGCCAGCGCGCGCCACCATAGCCGCGCCACACCACGATCGTCGCGAGGCCGAAGCCCGACGCGAGATCGGGAAGCGCCGACGGATGACCGAACGCATCGGGACAGTAGAGCGCTGCGGGCGATTCCGCCCGCAACGCACGCAGCGCGTCGCGTCCGGCGAGCAGGTTGCGCACAAGCGCTTCGCCGCCCGGAATGAGCTCGTCGGCGAGCACGTACCAGGGCCCCGCTTCGAGCCGGCCCTCTCGGAGCAGCGCCGAGAGCTCGGCGCGGCGTTCGGGTCGGATGGCGAGGTAATCGTCGAGCACGATCGCCTGGCCGTCGAGCAGGAAGCTCGTACCATACTGCGGCGGGTCGTCGAGCAGTTCGTCGACGAGGGCGACGAGCCGGTGACGGAAGTGGCCCGCCGGATGGTACCACTCGCGGTCCCAATGCGTATGGGCGACCACGAGCACTCGCAGAGGCGACGTCATGCGCGGAGTGTGCGCCGGACGCATGGGGCGCACAAGTCGCCAAACGCAGCGCGCGGGGCGACCCGAAGGCCGCCCCGCGCGAGAACGCTCGAGCCGTCGTCAGACGACGGGGCGCCGTCCCGTGATGAGTCGATACACGATCACGATCAGCGCGAGCACGAGCAGCAGATGAATCAGCCCGCCGCCGACGTGGAACGCGAACGCGCCGAGTGCCCACAGGATGAACAGGACGATCGCGAGTGTGAAGAGCATGGCGTGCATCCTCGGGTGAGAGAGTGAACTAGCTATCCGGGCTCATGAGCAACGATCGTACCCGACGCTGGGTTCAGGGGCGCGCGACCCCGTTCGCCGGTTCCGGGGCGCGAGCGCCTGCGGGCGACGGCGGAGCGACGGCGTGGGTCTGTCTCGCGAGCAGGATGCGCGCGGCGCGCACGTCGTGGCCGACGTCGATGAGGAGAATCGCGAGGTCGCCCACTCCCCAGAGCAGCCCCGCCAGCACGATCAGCCGGCTCGCCTCGCCGAGCAGCGTCGGGATCGCCGCGCTCCCCTGCGCCACCACGCCGGTGACGATCTCCGCCAGGAGCAGGAGGCCGAGCACGACCCCCATGAGCTTGAACAGCTTCGAGAGATACCGGAGACCGACGTACGGCTCGAGATCGCTCGTGCGTACGTCCGGGATCACCGGCACGTCGCCTTCTGCCTTCAGCACGTGCCCGAGCCGGTCGATCGGGCTCGCGGCCTTCGTGGGTGTCGTTGCGTCCACCGCCCGCCGTTGTTCAGTCATGTTCCCCCTCCGGAACCGATCCAGCGGGCTCGGTACCCCCGCGTATCGATGTGAATGAAAGGTCCGTGCCCGGAGGCCGCCGGATACACGCCTGCGCCCCCGATGAGCTCGGGATGGGCCGCTTCGACGCGATCCACGGCCTCACTCACCACGCTCGCGTCCGCGATCGTGCTCCGGCCGTCGTGATTCAGGTCGTCCATCACGCCGTCTCCATTGCTGTCGATGATGATGTCGGCGGCGTCGCCGTACATGTGGCGGCTCAGTCCGGCTCGTCCGCCGGTGTTTCCACCACCCTTGTTGTACTGCGGCGTGCGGAAGCCGCTCATGACGCGCACGCCGCTCACGTTCACCCCTCGCTGCTGCAGGTCGGCAAGGACGAGCTCCAGCTTGTCGACGTTGCGCATCTCCAGCACGAGGAACTTCGGCCACACGCTCGCCTGATCGTGCGTGAGGAAGTCGCGCAGCCGGAAGTGCTCCGAGACTCGCGTATCGGCGTTCTGCTGCGTCACCTCGATGAAGCCGGGCGGTGGGCGGTAGCGGTCGACAGGCGCACGCTTCGGAGCGGAGACTCGTCCGGTCTCGCCGGGCCAGTTGCCGATGTAGTACAGCCCGACGCGGCCGTTTTGCTTCTCGCTGCGCGGTCGCAGGCTGATCAGGTTGAAGTCGGTGATCGGCTTGATCGCACTGCCGACGGTCACGGCGAGTCGCCAGATGCCGGCGCGCGGCGCTGCGGTTCCCAGCTCCGACTCCGCTTGCTGCGCGCGCAGCTCGGCGCCCTCCGGCAGCGCATCGGTCTCGAGCGCTGTGCCGGCGGGAACGATCTGCGCGCGCAGCTTCCCGCTCGCGCCGCGCAGCTCACCCGAGAGCGCCGCGAGCGAAGCATCGGTGAGATAGGCGGCGTTCGGTGCGTCGCTCGCGATCGCGCTGGCGACCAGCGGTCTCGCTGCCGCGCGCCTCGGATCATCGGCACTCGCGGTCGCGGCGTCGACGATGGTCCACGTCCATCCGATCATGAGGATCGAGACGAGAAGTCCGGAGAGCAACTCGAGCACGCGCTCGGTACGGGGCGACACGCCCGCACGATGCCATCGGCTGGTCGCGGGCGGCGGGAGATGCAGCGCGTGCTCGGCAAGGTGCATCAGCTCGTCGAACACGCCCGTTGACCCGTCGTGGGCGCCTGTCGAACTTCCGACGCTTCCGCCGTCTCTCACTCGGTCTCCTGAATGCAATCGCTTCTCGATCTCTTCCATCAGCTGACGAACGTTCGCGAGCTGGTTCGCGTGGGCGGATACGTCGGGCTGACGACGATCATCTTCGCCGAGACCGGGCTGCTCGTGGGGTTCTTCCTCCCCGGCGACTCACTGCTCGTGACGGCAGGACTGCTGTCGGCCCAGCCCCAGTTCGGCCTGAACGTGTACGCGCTCGGTGCGCTGCTCACGGTGGCGGCGATCGTCGGCAACTCAGTCGGCTACGTCATCGGCCGGGTCACCGGTCCCCGCCTCTTCACTCGCGACGACTCGCTGCTGTTCAAGAAGAAGCATCTGTACCGGGCCCAGGAGTTCTACGCGAAGCACGGTGGGAAGACTCTCGTGATTGCGCGTTTCATGCCCATCGTCCGGACCTTCGTCCCCGTGGTGGCCGGTCTGGCCAACATGCCGTTCGGTGTGTACACGGCCTACAACGTGCTGGGAGGGGTGGCCTGGATCTGGTCGATGCTGTTCATCGGTCATTTTCTCGGACGCGTCGTCCCCGGCATCGACAAACACATCGAGCCGATGATCCTGGTGGTCATCGCGCTGTCGCTCCTGCCCGCGCTCATCTCGTGGTGGCGCGAGCGGTCGAAGTCGAGAGCGGCCGCGTCGGCGGCCGCTCCGCGTGCGGTACCCGATCCCTGAACCAACTGGAGAACGACATGGCCCACACCCTTCCACCGCTCCCGTATCCCGCGAACGCGCTCGAGCCGCACATCGACGCGCAGACGATGGAGATCCACCACGGGAAGCACCACAACGCGTACGTCACGAACCTCAACGCGGCGCTGGAGAAGGCGCCCGAGCTGGCCGACAAGTCGCTCGAGGATCTGCTGCGCAACCTGAACAGCGTACCCGAGGCGGTGCGCACGGCGGTGCGCAACAACGGCGGCGGGCACTGGAACCACTCGCAGTTCTGGAAGACGATGGGCCCGAACGGCGGCGGCGGCCCCACCGGCAAGCTGGCCGACGCGATCAACTCGGCGTTCGGCGACTTCGAGAAGTTCAAGGAGGCGTTCAACGCCGCGGGCGCGGGACGGTTCGGCTCGGGATGGGTGTGGCTGGTGAACGAGGGCGGCAAGCTCGCCATCACGAGCACGCCGAATCAGGACAACCCGCTGATGGACGGCAAGGCGCCCCCGATCCTCGGCAACGACGTGTGGGAGCACGCCTACTATCTCAAGTACCAGAACCGGCGACCGGATTATTTGAAGGCCTGGTGGAATACGGTGAACTGGGACGAGGTGGGCAAACGCTTTCGGTGAGTTGGTGAGTTGGGTAGCTGGATCGTTGGTCGGTTGATTTGTGAGTTCAAGGCCCTGGTCACAACCGGCGTGGAAGCCCGCTGAGGGATCTCCACGCTGGTTCATTGGCCAGGGCTGTTCCGTTCACTAGTTGACCGACCAGCTAACCAACGATCCAACCAACCAACTCACTTCTCAAGGCACCGGAGGTGCCTTGGGCTCGATCCTCACCGCCCACAACCCGCTATTGAAATCGTTCACGTAAGCGAGGCCGTCCTTCCCGTTCACGACCACGCCCCATGTCATCGGCGCGTTGGCGATGTTCCCCTTCGGGTCGGCGGTCATCGTCTCGCCGATCAGACGTCCCTGCGCCAGCAGGTCGCCGCGTACCTCGCCGCTGATGTCGAATGCCTTGAACCCGGCATTGTACGCGCCCAGGTACAGCGTGTCGCCCGCGACCCAGACGTTGTGCACGCCGCCGAACTCGGGCTCGTACCACGCGAGCGGTTTGAGGTGCTCCAGATCGCGCGCGTCGAGGATCTGCAATCGACCGTGCGCGCGCGAGATCTGCCCGGCGAACAGCTGCTCGGCGGATTTGTTTCCGAACACCTCGTCGGCGATGATGATGTAGTCCTTGTGCCGCCACGCGGTGTGCGTACCGCGGATGAAGCCCTTCCCGCCTTCCGCCTCGACCGACTTGTACAACGCGTCGAGATCGTACTTGTACTGGGTCACGAACTGCGGGCTCGACGGTGTGCCGCCCTTGATGCCATTGCCGACGTCGAGGATCACCAGCCCGTCGTTCCACCACGAGCCGTAGAGCAGACCGTTCTGCACGTCGATGTCGTGCAGCATGCGACCGGCGTCGGCGCGCGGCGTCTTCCAGGTCGCTACCTGCTTGGGGTGCGCCGGATCGTTGATGTCGATCACGTGCACTGCGCCCGTGCCGTCATTCGTGAGGAACACGTGCGTGCCGAACTTCGGCTGCGAGTGCACGAACGCCGAGTGCACCCCCGCGGTGACGCCCTCGGTGAACTCGCTCAGCGCTTTCGGGTGCAGCGGATCGTGCGTGTCGGCGATCACGATCCCGTTCTTCCGGTCGGCGGCGCCCTCGCGCGTGATCACGAGCGTGTTCCCGTCGGGCGTCGTCATGATGTCGTTGATCGACCGCGCGTTCACGATGATCGAGTCGACGACGGTGGGGTTCGCCGGATTGGAGATGTCCACCGCGTAGACACGGTCGCCGCCCATGATCGTGGCCAGGTAGGCGACGTTGCCATTCGGGTGGATCCACACCTCGCTCGTGTGGAAGGCGCTCCGCACGAGCTTCCCGACGATCGTCAGCGGGCGCTTGATGTCGCGATCCACCGCGGTGACGACGGCGTCGCCGGTACGGGTGCCGAAGCTCGCCGACACCTGATAGCTCCCTGGAGCGTACGCGACGAACGCGCCCTCCGCGTCGACGAGGCCGTTGCCCGGTGTGAACAGCCAGCTCGGCGTGAGCCCCGCGATCTCGCGCCCCTGCGCATCACGCGCGATCGCGCGCAGGTGCACGACGTCACCCGTGCGCGCCTGCGCCGCCGCGGGTCTCACCTCCACGCTCGCCACCGCGGAGACGACGTCCACCGTCCAGCGCTCGGCCGCGGTGCCCGTGGATGCGGAGATCGACGCATGGCCCGGCGCCAGTGCCTGCAGCAATCCGTCGCTCGAGACGCGCACCACGGCCGCCTTGTCGCTCGACCACTGCACGCGGTCGTTGCGGCGATCGTCGGTCTTCGAGTACACGGTGGCAGCCAGGTGCACGCGCTGTCCGACGGCGAGCCGCTTCGGTTGCGGCGTCACCGCGACGCGCGCGGCAGGGCCGGGGACCATCGCGACCTCGAACCGCTCGACCACCGGCTTCGCGCCCGGCAGGATCGCGATCGCCGTGATCGGCATCGTACCGACCGACCCCGCCGAAAGCTTGCCCGTCGTATCGACGGAGCCCTCGAAGTAGCCGCCGGCATTGCGGAACACGATGCGCGCCCCGGGCACCGGCTTGCCCGTTTCATCGAGCAGCTGCGCGCTAAAGCGCATCGTGTCTCCGGCGACGATCGTGCGCGTCGACGGCGTCACGACGAGCCGCTGCCTGCCCTGCGCTGACGCGGTGCCGGCAATCGCAGCGAGCAGCGCCAGCACCGTGGTGATACCCGTCTTGGTCATTGAGCCGCCTCTCCCTCGAGGTAGGTGTAGCCTTCCAGTCCGGCGACGTAGTCCGCGATGAACGCGTTGGCCTCCGTGCGGCTGATGTGCTTGACCTGCGTGACCTTCCGGCGGAAGGTCTGCAACAGGTCGGAGGCTCGGAACTGCACGTAGTTCAGCACCTCCGTCACCGTGTCGCCGTGCACGAGATCGGTGATCTCGTAGCCAGTGCCGGCGAGCCGGATGTGCACGGCGTTCGTGTCGCCGAACAGGTTGTGGAGATCGCCGAGGATCTCCTGATACGCGCCCGTGAGGAAGACGCCGAGCACGTACGGCTCGCCGTCGCGCCACTCGTGGAGCTCGAGCGACGGGCTGCCTTCCTTGTCGCCGACGAAGCGGTCGATCTTGCCGTCGGAGTCGCAGGTGATGTCCTGCAGCGTGCCGCGGCGTGACGGTTCCTCGTCCAGCCGGTGCACGGGCATGATCGGAAAGAGCTGGTCGATCGCCCAGCTGTCGGGGAGCGACTGGAACAGCGAGAAGTTGCAGAAGTACCGGTCGACCATCGTTGCGTCGAGGTCGGCGAGGATGTCGTCGTAATGGTCGCGGTCCTGCTGGACGATGCGGAAGATCGCGTTCGTCGTGGCGTGGTACATCTGCTCGGCCACCGCGCGCCCGCGCAGCGAGAGCACCCCGCTCGCGAACAGCTGCTGTGCGCGCTCCTTGTCGAACGTCACGTCGTGGAAGATCTCCTTCACGCGCCGCCGCGCGAGCTTGCCTCGGGCCACGAGCTGATAGTCCTCCCACATCTCGTGCAGCACGGCGTGGTCGTCGTCGGTCAGCTCAGGCACGGGGACCTCGACCACCGACTCGACGTCGATCACCTTGAGCAGCAGCAGCGCGTGGTGCGCCGTGAGCGCGCGACCGGACTCGCTGATGACGTGCGGCATCGGAAGCTCCAGCTCGCGGCATGCCTCCGCCAGCGTATAGATCACGTCGTTCGCGTACTCCTGCAGCGAGTAGTTCACGCTCGCGTTCGACGTGGAGTTCGTGCCGTCGTAATCGACGCCGAGACCGCCGCCGACGTCCACGTGAGTGACGTCGACTCCCAGCGCGCGCAGCTCGGCGTAGAAGCGCGCGACCTCCTGCAGCCCCGACTTGATGTACCGGATGTCGGTGATCTGCGAGCCGAGATGGAAGTGAATCAGCTTCACGACGTCGAGACGGCCGGCGGCGCGCAGCTTGTCCACCGCCTGCATGAGCTGCGCGGCGTTGAGGCCGAACTTCGACTTCTCGCCGCCGCTCTCCTTCCAGCGCCCGAAGCCGGTCGACGCGAGCTTGATGCGGATCCCTGCTGTCGGGTTTACACCGAGTTCGTCTGCAACCGAAAGCAGCACGTCGATCTCGCTGAGCTGCTCGATCACGATGAAGACCTCGTGGCCGAGCTTCTGACCCATGAGGGCGAGGCGCATGAACTCCTCGTCCTTGTAGCCATTGCACACGATGAGGTGCTCGGTGCTCTCGGCGAGGCCGAGCACCGCCTGCAGCTCGGGCTTGGAGCCGCACTCCAGCCCGACGCCGTGCTTGTTCCCGAACTGGACGATCTCCTCGACGACGTGCCGCTGCTGGTTGACCTTGATCGGGTACACCGTGGTGTAGGCGCCGCTGTACTCGTACTCCTTGATCGCGTTTTCGAACCGCTCGCTCAGTGCCTCGATGCGCGAGCGCAGGATGTCCGAGAAGCGCAGGAGCACGGGCAGCGCGACCCCCTGCTCCTCCAGGTCGCGCGAAAGGTCATAGAGGCTGAGCTGCCGTTCGGGGTGCTCCTTGTCGGGGCGCACGACCACGTGCCCGCGCTCGTCGATGTCGAAGAAGCCCGCGCCCCACCCGTCGATGTTGTAGAGGGTGCGCGCCTTCTCGGTCGTCCAGCCGTTCGCTCGCTCGGAGCCTGCCGAGGTGTTCTCGATCGTCGTCGCCATTCGAAAAAGATAATGGCGCGGCCCCCCGGGCGCGTCCTCACGACGGCGCCGACTACGGGTAGAGCACCGCCGTGCGCCAGCCGTCGCCGGAGCGGCTGTAGACGAGCCGCTCGTGCAGGCGGCTCGGCATGTTGTGCCAGAACTCGATGCGCGCCGGCACGAGGCGGAACCCGGACCAGTGGGGCGGCCTCGGCACCTCGCGGCCCGCGAAGCGCGATTCCATCTCGCGCACCCGTTCGTCGAGCGCATCAGGGTGTTCCATCGGCATACTCTGGCGCGACGCCCACGCGCCGAGCTGGCTCCCGCGCGGACGGGAGGCGAAGTACGCGTCCGCCTCCTCGTCGCTCACCGGCACCGCGCGCCCCTCGACGCGCACCTGGCGCTCCAGCGGCTGCCAGTGGAAGCACATCGCCGCCAGCGGATGCGCGAGCAGCTCGCTGCCCTTCCGGCTCGCGTAGTTGGTGTAGAACACGAAGCCGCGCTCGTCCACGTCCTTGAGCAGCAGGATGCGAACGGAGGGCTGGCCGCCGTCACCCACGGTGGCCAGCGCGAACGCCGTGGGCTCCGGCAGGCGCTCGGTCCCGACCTCACGCGCCGCGCCGAGCAGCGTGGTGAACCGGTCGAATGGCTCGAGCAGGGGGGCGAGCGCCTGCACGGCGCTACTCATTGCCGCCGAGCACTCCGCCGAGCAACGCGCCGCCGATCCCACCGAGCACGCTTCCCTCCTGCACGCGTGAGCCACCGGCGCGCGGCGACGCCGCGATGATGCGGTCGGCGAGCCGCGAAAACGGCATCGTCTGCAGCAGCACGCGGCCCGGCCCGGAAAGCGTCGCGAAGAAGAGGCCCTCGCCGCCGAACAACGCCGTCTTGATCCCGGGCACCATCTTGATGTCGTAGCGCACCTGCTGCTCCATCGCCACGATGCAGCCCGTGTCGACGCGCAGCGTCTCGCTCGGCATCAGCGTCGTCTCCCAGATCGCGCCCGACGCGTGCAGCACGGCCACGCCGTCGCCGGTGATCTTCTGAAGGATGAAGCCCTCGCCGCCGAAGAATCCGGCGCCGATCTTCTTCGTGAACGCGATGTCGACGTTCGTCCCCTTCGGCGCGCAGAGGAAGGAATCCTTCTGCGCGATGATCGTCCCGCCCCACTCGCGCAAGTCGACCGGCTTGATCTTCCCCGGGAAGTGCGACGAGAACGCGACGCGCTTCCGACCGCTTCCGCCGTTCAGAAAGGTGGTGATGAAGAAGGTGTCGCCCGAGAGCACGCGCTTCGCGCCCTGGAACAGCTTCCCCATGATCCCGCCTCCCTGCTTGTTCGGATCGAGCGTCGTGTTCATCTCGATCCCCTGCTCCATGAACATCATCGCGCCCGCCTCGGCGATCACGGTCTCGCCGGGATCGAGCGTGACGATCACCGCTTGCAGGTCATCTCCGATGAGCTCGTAGTCGATCTCGTCCGAGGTCCTCGCCATCGTGGTTCTCCTGGTTCAAGAGTTCGGTCCTTGCCGTTCGCGCATCGCGGTCCCAAATCTTCGTGGCCCGCGATTCCACGTCCAATCTAGACGAAGAGGCGAGAACCCTGGTGACATGCTCGAGGACGGTGTGGGCGCTCGCGATCGGGGCCGCCTTGGCGGTAGCGAGCGGCTCGCCGGCGCAGTCTGCAGCGCTGTCGCGCACCCCGGACTCGTCGGCGACGCTGCTCGTTCCCGACCGTGTCTTCGACGGCGCGGATGTGCACGACGGCTGGGCGGTGCTCGTGCGCGGTGAGCGCATCGCCGGAGTCGGACCCGCGGGCACCATCGCGGATCCATCGGCGCGACGCATCGTCCTGTCGGGGACTACGCTCCTGCCCGGGCTCATCGAGGGGCATTCGCACCTGCTGCTGCATCCGTACGACGAGACGCCGTGGAACGACCAGGTGCTGCACGAGCCGCTGGCGCTGCGGATCGCTCGCGCGACGAACCACGCGCGAGAGACGCTGCGCGCCGGCTTCACGACGGTGCGCGACCTCGGCACCGAGGGCGCGGGCTACGCCGATGTGGGACTCAAGCGCGCCATCGAGCAGGGGATCATCCCGGGCCCGAGGATGATCGTCGTCACGCGCGCCATCGTGGCGACGGGAAGCTACGCGCCGCGACTCACTCCCGAGATCGAGGTGCTGCAGGGCGCCGAGGAGGCGGACGACGCGACGCTCGTGCGCGTCGTCCGCGATCAGATCGGGCGTGGCGCCGACTGGATCAAGGTGTACGCCGACTATGGCTGGGGTCCGCGAGGCGAGGTCCGCCCGACGTTCACGCTCGATGAGCTCAAGCGCATCGTCGAGGTGGCGGCGAGCGCGGGGCGGCCGGTCGTCGCGCACGCGAGCTCGGCGGAAGGGATGCGTCGCGCCGTGCTGGCCGGCGTCGAGACGATCGAGCACGGGGACGACGGTACGCCGGAGGTGTTCCGGCTCATGCGCGAGCACGGCACGGTGCTCTGCCCGACGCTCGCCGCGAGTGAGGCGGTCAGCCGGTACAGAGGCTGGAAGCCCGGCACCCCTGAGCCGGCGCGACTGACGGCCAAGCGCGCCAGCATGCATGCCGCGCTCGACGCCGGCGTCACGATCTGCAACGGGAGCGACGTCGGTGTGTTCACGCACGGTGAGAACTACCGCGAGCTGGAGATGATGGTCGACTTCGGTCTGCCGGCGCTGCGGACGCTCCGCGCCGCGACGAGCGTGAACGCGCGCATGCTGCACATGGAGGGTCAGATCGGCGCCGTGAAGCCCGGCCTGCTCGCAGATCTGGTCGCCGTGCGCGGCGATCCGTCGCGAGACATCCGCGCCCTCCGCGACGTGCGCTTCGTGATGAAGGGTGGAGCGATCGTCAGGCAGGATCCGTGACCGCCACGGCGCGTGCATGCCGACGAGCGAGCGCGTAGCACAGCGGGCCGAGCGCGATCGCCACGGCCGCGCCGGTCACCGCCGGCAGACCGTACTCGCCATCCGCGAAGCTCAGCGCCACGACGAGCAGCAGCACGCAGAAGGGGAGCAGCGCGAGCACGGCGACCGCTCCCGTTCCGAGCGGGACGCGAAACGCCCCGCGCAGCGCCGGCTCGCGCACGCGCAGCGCCACCAGCGATCCCAGCTCCAGCATGAGAGCGAGCGAATACAGCAGCACGTCGGCGATGACGAGACTGCCGAACGGCAGCAGCATGAACACCGAGTAGCAGACGGCGGCGAACAACACCGCGACACGCGGCGTGCCGCGTGCGTCGGTGCGCCCGAGCGCGGAGGGGAGCAGTCCGTCCATCGCCATCACGAACGGGATGCGCGAGTAGGCGAGCAGGAGGGCGTTGAACAGCGCGACCGCGCTCACCATTCCGGCCAGCGCGATCCACGCCGCGAGCAACGGTCCGAGCGCGCCGCCGGAGGCGAGAGCGATCTGTGGCCATCCCCCTTCGACCCACGTCGTCCAGTCGGTGGCCGAAAGCGTCGCGAGCAATGGGATGATGTAGCCGGCCACGACGAGCGGCAGCGCGATGGCGAGTGCGCGCGGGTAGCTGCGCGAGGCGTCCCGGACCTCGCCCTGCACCGTCGACGCGTTGTCCCAGCCGATGTAGTTCCACAGCGCGATCGAGAGCCCGACGGCCATTCCTCCCTTCCCTGCACTCCCTGGGGCCGCGAACGGGCGCCAGGGCACGTGCGACGCATGCGCCAGCGCCGCGACCGAAAGGGCGAGGAATCCCGTGATGATGAACGTCCCCGCGAGCACCGAGCTGCGGCCCACGCGTCTCGCACCGGCGAGGTTCACCACGGTCGCACTCCAGATCACCAACAGCCCGACCGCCCAGACACCCCACGACGGCAGCTCCGGCGCGAACCACGCGAGATACGTCACGAACAGCTTGGGGTAGATCGCCATGTCGACCAGCGAGTACATCCACGTCAGCCAGCCGTTCTGGAACGCCCAGAAGGGCCCGAAGGCGCGCTGCACCCAGCGATAGTACCCGCCCTCCAGCGGCAGCATGCTCGCCAGCTCCCCGACGATCATGATCTCGGGAAGCGAGTAGACGATCGGCACGAGAACGAGGATGAGCAGTGCCATCCCCGGGCCGACCGACGCGACCAGCGTCTCCGTGGTGAAGGCACCGCCCGAGGTGCTGAAGTATAGGATGAAGACGAGCGACAGCGTCGAGATCGATCGAACGAGCGTCATGGCGGCAAAGCTGCCGCGAACGCGCGCGCGCGGCAACGCGTAGATTCTCCGCCACCCTCTCACCCATGCACACCATGACGATGCGTCCGGCGATGCCGCTCCGAACCGCGGCATCCGTCATCCTCATCGGCTGCCTTCCTGCGCTGCTGCACGCGCAGGGCGCGCCCGCCGTCTCGGTCATCCCGTACCCCGCGTCGGTGACGGTCGACTCCTCGGTGCGATTCACCTTCGGCGCGACACCGATGGTCGCGCTCTCCCCACCGGGCAACGCCGAGCTCCGCGCGCTCGGGACGATCGCCCTCGGCATCCTGCGCGAGGAGCTCGGTGCGCAGCCCCGACTGGCGACGACCGCGGCGTCCTCCACGCCTTCGCCGGCAGTGGCGCTGATCCTGTCCTCGGCCGACAGCTCGGCGGGCGCGGAGTCGTATCGGCTCGACGTCACCCGCCGCGGTGTGGCGATCACGGCTCCGCGTCCCGCGGGGCTGTTCTATGGCCTGCAGACGCTCCGCGCGCTGCTCGAGGCGGAGCGGGCGCGGACGACATCCCCCGGCGCGGCAATGACAGCCGTGTCGCTCCGCGGCGTGCACATCGCCGACGCCCCGCGGTTCTCGTATCGCGGTCTGCACCTCGACGTCGGACGCCACTTCGCACCGGTGTCGTTCGTGAAGCGCTACATCGACCTGATGTCGCGCTACAAGTACAACACCTTCCACTGGCACCTCACCGAAGACCAGGGGTGGCGCATCGAGATCACGAAGTATCCGCGGCTCACACAGGTGGGCGGCTGCCGCAAGGAGACGCAGCTCGGCCGCAACCGGAATCCCTATGTCGGCGATTCCATCCGGTATTGCGGCTCGTACACCCAGGACGAGATCCGCGACGTCGTCGCGTACGCGAAGACACGTTACATCACGGTGGTCCCCGAGATCGAGATGCCGGGGCACTCCCTGGCCGCGCTCACAGCCTATCCCGAGCTCGGGTGCGGCCCCGGTCCGTACCAGGTGCGCACGACGTGGGGTGTGGACGAGAACATCTTCTGCCCGAAGGAGGAGACATTCGCCTTCCTGGAGAACGTTCTCACCGAGGTGATGGCGCTTTTCCCGAGCACGTACATCCACATCGGTGGTGACGAAGCCCCGAAAACGGTCTGGCAGGCGAGTCCGATCGCGCAGGCGGTGATCAAGCGCGAGAATCTGAAGGACGAGCACGAGCTCCAGAGCTACTTCATTCGCCGCATCGAGAAGTTTCTCAACGCGCATGGACGGCAGCTGATCGGATGGGACGAGATCCTCGAGGGCGGCCTCGCCCCGAAAGCCACCGTCATGTCGTGGCGCGGCATCAACGGGGGCATCGCGGCCGCGCGCCAGAACCATGACGTCGTGATGACGCCGACGTCGAACACGTACTTCGACTACGTCCAGGGCGACCGCCGCTTCGAACCGACGTGGACCGGCAACTATCTGCCGATCGAGACGGTATACGCGTTCGATCCGGCCGTACCCGATTCCCTCACTCCCGGACAGAGCAAGCACGTCATCGGCACGCAGGGACAACTCTGGACGGAGTACATGTACAACACCGGCCAGGTCGAGTACATGGCCTATCCACGCGCGCTGGCTCTGGCCGAAGTGGCGTGGTCGCCGAAGAACGCACGCGACTTCGAGAGCTTCCGCCGGCGGCTGTTGCCGCGGCTGCTCGGGCTCGACCGGCTCGGCGTGAACTATCGCTTCCCGAGCGCCGACAATGGTCTGGAGCGCAATCGCGTCGTCACCGGCGACTCGGTGATCGTCGAGCTCCGCAGCGCACTGCCCGAGGCGGAGATCCGCTACACGCTCGACGGCAACGAGCCCTCGGCGACCTCGGCGCGGTACACGGCGCCGCTGCGCATCGCGGTGCCGGCCGACGGCATCTCGGTGCTGGCGCGAACGTTCTACGGCACGCACGTCGGCGCGGTTCGCGCCGCCACTTTCCGGCGCGCGGGGCCGTAACGGCCGGGCACGAACGGGCGGGCACGCGGATTAGGTTGATCGTATGACCGTGCCCGCCCGCATGATCGACCCCCGCGTGCCGCTCCCGGAGATCGAGCGGCCGCGGAGCGTGCGCGAGCGCCTCGAGGCGCTCCGGTATCTGCCGCAGCTGGTGCGACTCGTCTGGCAGACCCATCGCGGCTTCACGGCGTCGATGGTCGTGCTCCGGCTCGTGCGCGCGTTCGTCCCCGTGGCCACGCTGTGGGTCGGGAAGCTGATCATCGATCAGGTCGTGCTGATCACCCGCACACCGGGCACGCCGCTCACCGGCCTGTGGCGGGTCGTGGCGCTCGAGCTTGCGATCGTCGTGTGCGGCGAGCTGTTCGCGCGCGCGTCGGCGCTCGTGGAGTCGCTGCTCGGCGACCTCTTCTCGAACAACATCAGCGTGCGCCTCATGCGCCACGCGGCCACGCTCGACCTCCAGCAGTTCGAGGATCCCGACTTCTACGACCACCTCGAGCGCGCGCGCCGCCAGACGACGGCGCGCATCGGGTTGATCGCCATGCTCCTCACCATGGGGCAGGACCTCATCACGCTCGGCACGCTCGGCGCCGCACTGGTCCTCCACAACCCGTGGCTCCTGCTCCTCCTCACCCTCGCGATTCTGCCCAGCTTCCTCGGCGAGACGCACTTCGCCGCGCTGTCGTATTCTCTGCTCTTCCGCCGAACGCCCGAGCGCCGAGAGCTCGACTACCTCCGCTACGTCGGCGCGAGCGACAAGACGGCGAAGGAAGTGCAGATGTTCGGGCTCGCTGGCTGGCTCACCGATCGCTACGCGACGCTCGCGCAGCGCTACTACGAGGAGAATCGCCGGCTCAGCATCAGGAAGGGAATCGTCAGCGCGCTGCTGTCGATCGTCGGCACGCTCGGCTACTACGGCGCGTACGTCACGATCCTGCTGCGCGCTGCGGCCGGTGCGATCACCCTCGGCACACTCACCTTCCTCGCCTCGGCGTTCGCTCGCAGCCGAGACCTCATCCAGCGGCTCCTGCTTTCGGCGAGCGACATCTACGAGCAGAGCCTCTATCTGAAGGATCTCTTCGTCTTCTTCGAGATGCGGCCGACGATCGCGTCGAAGCCCGGAGCGCGGCGGGTGCCACGGCCCATCCGCGACGGCTTCGTGTTCGAGGACGTCGGCTTCCAGTATCCGGGGAGTGACCGGTGGGCTATCCGGCACGTGAACCTCTCGATCACCCCCGGAGAACGGATCGCGCTCGTCGGTGAGAACGGCGCCGGCAAGACGACCATCACCAAGCTCCTCGCGCGGCTCTACGACCCCACCGAGGGGCGGATCCTCCTCGACGGCATCGATCTGCGCGAGTACGACCTCGCGTCGCTCCGCGAGGCGATCGGCGTGATCTTCCAGGATTTCGTGCGCTACGACATGCGGTTCGACGAGAACGTCGGCGTCGGCGAGATCAATGGGGTCACGGCATATCTCACTGGGGTCCGGGACGCCAGGGAGGACAGCGCGCCGACGCCGCCAGCTGCGCTGGTCGATGCTTCGGAGCGCTCGCTCGCGTCCACCCTCCTCCCCCGATTCACCCGCGGCTACCGCCAGATGCTCGGCCGCCGATTTGACGACGGCGTCGACTTGTCGGGGGGCGAGTGGCAGAAGATCGCGCTGGCGCGGGCCTACATGCGCGAGGCGCAGCTACTGATCCTCGACGAGCCGACCGCCGCGCTCGACGCGCGCGCCGAGTACGAGGTGTTCGTGCGGTTCAACCAGCTGATGGCCGGCCGGATGGCCGTCGTCATCTCGCACCGCTTCTCGACGGTGCGCATGGCCGATCGCATCGTCGTGCTGGGCGAGGGGCGCGTCGTCGAGGAGGGCACGCACGAAGAGCTGCTCGCGCGCGAGGGTCTGTACGCGGAGCTGTTCGAGATGCAGGCGGCGGGGTACCGGTGAAAGCGATCGCGGCGGTGGCCTGGTAGCCACCGCCGCGATCGCCGACCTTTGCCTGGAACGCCAGCTACTCGGTGCGGGACCTCAGCATGATGATGCCGCCCCCGTACTGGGCGCCGAACCGGTTGACGGCGTCGACACCCGGGATGTAGCGGACCTCGGAGATGCGTCCCTTGGGAATGTTCCGCATCGTCTCGGCGACGCCGTACTCCTGATCGTTCAGGAAGACGACCGCCTTTTCCCGGGTATTCGTCTTGATGGAGATCATCCCTCGATCCTTGAGGTAGTCGCCGCGCAAGCTCGCTACCAGATCATAGACGTTCGTGGCGTTGGATGCTTCGATCTCCCCCTCGGTAATGAGGTCGTGACGCGCGCCCATCGGCCGGCCCGCCTTCTGGGCCGTACACGCCGAGACGAAGAGCAGCACGGCAACCGTCAGCGACAGGCGACGCATCTGAACCTCCCCGGAAATAAATCCGGTGGGTACGGCGGACCTGCGTCCGCCGTACCCACCGCAATTACCTGCTGTACTCTACGAGCATGTGGGCGTGATGGACGTAACGCTGCGCGTATCGAGCTCGCGCTTCGGAATCGGCAGGGTGGTCTGGAAGATGTCGGCGCTCGTCTCCTTCTTCAGGTACGTCGCGTTGAGGCGGCTGTACGCGCGAAGGTCGACCAGACGATGGGCACTTTCCGTGAGCAGCGAGTACCGCTTCTCATAGAGGATCGCGTCGATCGCTGCGGCCTTGGTGGCGGGCACGGCGATCGCCGGAAGTCCACCCTCCAGCGTGCGGACGATGTTGATGTCGGCGGTCGCACCGGCGAGGTCGCCCGTCTCGATCTTGGCCTGCGCCCGGAGCAGCACCATCTCCGCCACCCGCATGATCGCCGTCGGCTGCGTCAGGTTCGCCGGATCGGTGAGGGGTGACTTGTACTTCGAGGTGACGCCGTTGAGAGTCTTCGCCGTGACCGTGATGATCTTCGCCTTGCGGGCATCGGCCGCAAGAACGCTGTCACCGACGGCCGGGTTCAGGTAGACGTTGGCATCGGCGATCGGCCATTTCGTCTCGCCGGCGTTCGTGCTGTAGGTGTTGTAGACGCCCGCGAGCAGATCGGCCTTCGTCGTGGGAGCGGTGCCGATGGCGGTGTTGAGCGCCGTGATCGCCGCAGCGAAGCTCGCGGCGCTCGGCTTCTGGCGGCTCAGGCCACGGTACAGCTCGACCTTCCCCTTGAACCCGCGGTTGATCCGGAGGAATGCGGCCGGCGTTGAGAAATCCCCCTGGAGCTTGAATCCGGCCGGCAGCGTGAACGGGAACGAAGTCCCGCCGGATGCGAGGTCGGCCGCCGCGCTATCGAGCGAGGCGGAGATGGACGCCAGCGCGTTCGGCTTGCAGACGAACGGCGCCGGATCCTCCTCGATCGGATGATTGACGTCGATCGCGATCCCGAGCGAATCGCGGAGCTCGAGCGCCCGGTAGAGCGCCACGGCGTTGAGCGTGCGTACGAGCCCGCTCGTCGCCTTCGCCTCGGTCGGCGTGAGGCCCGTGACTGTCGGGAGCGCGTTGAGAATGGTATTGCCGGAACGCACCGTCACATAGAACTGCGAGAATGCGCCGCCGCCGACGAAGCCGGAGTAGTCCGCCGGCCCGCCGATCAACTCGATGATGTAGCGGTTCTCGGCATTGTCGAGGCGGTAGAAGTCACGCGCCATCGTCTCCGAGAAGACGAGGTAGCGCGAGTCGAGGTCGCCGCGCGTGGAGTTCAGCTGGCCCGTCACGAGGAGCTGCGTCAGTGGACGCGTCAGCCCCGATGCGATCAGCTCCGACGACACGTTATTGAGGTCGCCCACCGACGTCGAGTCCTTGCACGCCACGGCGGCAAAGCTCGCTCCCGCGATGAGCCACAGAGTTCGTCTCAGCATTCGATCCGTCATCCCGAGTGAAGAGGTGGCTAGAAGTTGGCAGTGAGCGAGACGAAAACGCTCCGGCTCGGTGGATACGGCGTCACGTCCTGGAACCGGCCGATGTTCTGGTTGGAGAAGTTGGACACTTCCGGATCGTAGCCCGTGTACGGCGTCCAGGTCTTCAGATTGCGTCCGCTGACCTCGAGCCGCAGATCCTGCGTGAGCGAGGAGAAGAGCTTCTGCGTGATGCTCCGCGGCAGCGTGTAGGCAACCGAGATCTCGCGGATTTTCACGAATCCGGCGTCCTCCAGGTACGACGCACCGTAGGTGTTCACTGCAGTGTTGCGCGCGTGACTCGCGGACGTGTCGGCGAGGAACCCGGTGCCGTCGGACGCGATCGGATCGAAGTAGGCGTTGGTGAGGTTCGCGACCTTCCCGCCATGACGCCAGTCGACCAGTCCGTACAGGCGCACCGGCCCGATGTTGATCTCGTTCGAGAAGCCCATGTTGAAGTCGGGGGCGCTCTCGTAGTTGGTGATGCGACGCGCCCGGCTCACGTAGACGCCGTTGTTGAACGTCGAGTCGTAGCCGTTGCGTGCCTGCACGGTGGAGGGCGAATAACCATTGCAGACGTACGGCGCGCCGTACTTCGTGGAGAAGAACGAGCCGCCGTTGAAGCAGGGCAGCCCGCCAAGGCTCGTGATACGACCGTCCACGTTGGCGAACGTCGTGCGCGAGACCCAGCTGAGATCGCCGTGCTGATACGGTGTGGCGCTCAACCCGATCTCGGTGCCGGTGTTCTGCAGCGCGCCGGCATTGAGATACCGCGTGCTGAAGCCCGAGGTGTTGGCCACCGCGGCGGAGAGGATGAGATCCGTGACGTTCTTCTTGAACACCGTGAAGTCCACACCGGCACGACCGCCGAGGAACTGCGCGTCGAAGCCGCCTTCGAGCTCGGTGGACGTCTCCGGCTTGATGTTCGGAGCGCCGGCGATGGTCGAGGGCCGTGCGCCGAGCACGTTGTCGTACACGCCGGTCGGAAGCGTGGTGAACTTGAAACCGTACGGCGGCTGGTTCCCCGCCTTTCCGTACGCGATGCGCAGCTTCAGCTCGTCGGTGAACTTCGGCAGGAATTGCAGCCGATAGGAGAGCGCCGCCTTCGGATAGGCGTAGAACTTCTTGTCGTCCCCGTTGACGCTCGTCCGCTCGAAGTTCACGCCGCCGGTGAGCAACAGACGCTCACCGAGCCCCAACAACTCCTCCTGCGCGTAGTACGCGAAGTCCTTGACGAGGAACTGGTTCTCGCCCACCGCCTGCACGACGCCGAAGTTCACGTCGGAGACGCCCGCGGGGAGGTTGCGCCCCTGATTGACGATCAGGTTGCTCTGGCGGCGGCCCTGCCGCACGCCGAACGACGTGGAGGCCGTGACGAAATCGGAGATGTACTTGTGGGCGCCCGACAGGTTGAAGTTGGCGCTCACGTTCTGCGATTTCTGGGCGACGATCGTGCCCGGCAGGCCGTCGTTCGACTCGAAGTACGCGTCCGGCGGCGAGAGCACCTTGGAGTTGTAGGAGAACGCGTCGACACCGGCGATGAGCGTGAAGTCCAACGCCTGTCGCCGCGACGAGTACGCGGAGAGCGAGGTGTTCACGCTGCCGATGTAGCGGTACACGTCCTCCGGCGACTTGACGACGTCGGCGTTCTGGAACGGATTCGAGCCGGACCCGAGCCACGGGTTCGGCTGCCGCGCCGCGAGGTCGATCCAGGTCGGCGTCGAGGAGAAGATGTCGCCAGGGGAGACGATGTCGGCATTGTCGTTGCCCGAGATGCCGCGATCGGTCAGGGAGTGCACGAACTCGTTGTTCGCGCGAACCGTGACGTGGCTCCCGAGCGTCTGGCTGAGGTTGGCCGTCATCGACTGCTTCTGGTAGTACGAGTTGCGCTGGATGGCGTTATCGCGCTTGGCCAGACCGCCGATGTAGTAGGTCGTGCCGCCGTTGCCGCCGCGGATCGACGCGTCGGTCTCGTACGACATCGGGTTGCCGCTGTAGAACTCGTCCTCGAAGTCGTGGCATGACCTGCCGTTGGCGACGTACTCGTCGACGACGGCTGTACCCGCCCCCTTTCCGTCATCGAAGGCGGAAAAGACTTCGGCGTCAGATCCAAAGCACCGCAGGCCGAGCTTGTGCGAGAGCGAGAACTGCCCGACGCGCTGCGTGAAGCTGCCCGTCGGCCGCCCCTGGACGCCGCGCCGGGTGGTGATGATGATCACGCCGTTCGACGCCAGCGAGCCGTAGATCGCGCCGGCCGACGCCCCCTTCAGCACTTCGATGTTCTCGATGTCCGCCGGGTTGAGATCGGCGATGCGGTTGACCGGCTGGTCCTGGCTGTTGGTGATGCCGCCGCCGGCCGCGGTGATCGAGTTCAAGCCGTTGGTGATCGCCGCGTTGCTGACGACGATGCCGTCGATGACGTACAGTGGGCTCGAGTTGGCGTTGATCGACGTGGTTCCCCGGAGCTGCACCTGCATGCCGCCACCCGGTGCGCCGGAGTTCTGCGAGATCACGGCGCCCGGGACCTTGCCCTGTAGCGCGTTCTCGATCGTCGGCGATGCCACTTTGTTCAGCTGCTCACCCGTGACCGACGCCACGGCGTTGGCGGAGTTGATCGACGAGATCGAAGTGGTCGTGCCGGTGATGACCTGGCGCTCGAGCTCCAGAACGTCCTTCTCGAGCTTGATATCGATCGCATCCGCATTTGCCGTCAACGGCACGAGCTGCCGCCGGTATCCGATCCGGCGCACGACGAGCACCTGAGACCCGGCCGGCACGTTGACGAGCGCGAAGCGGCCGTCTTGCCCGGTGTACGTGTTGATGGTCGTGCCCTGGACGTTGATGTGCGCGCTCTGAAGCGGCTCGCCCGTTGTGCTTGCGACGCTTCCTGTCACACGGCGCTGCGCCGACGCATCTGCGGCGGCGAGCAACGTGAGCAGCAATGCGCCGAGCCACGTGCCGAACTTTCTCATGACTCCTCCAGATGGAGAGATCGAGCCGGCAGGGTCTACGTGCGCCGCGGCGTAGGAGGGGATGCAACACGCCTGGTACAAAGCGCACGTGGACCAGAGCAAGGAGCGCTGGTCTGCACGGCAGATGGGGAAAACGCCGACGTGTGATGTTGTGTTCGTCGTCGACGTTTCGATTGGATGCGGTAGAATGATCTTGCTCTCGGCCGCGCGCTAGAGCCCGCAGAAAGTTTTTTTGCGATGCGAAACGAAGTGACGATCTCGCCTGACGCGGAGTCGCCTCGCCCCTGCGAATGCGCGTCGGGTGCTCACACATCGGTATGCACTCGCGTGTCGGTCGGCGAGGCATCGATGCTCGAATTCATCACGCGGCGCGACGGCACTTGTGAAAAGCACGAGGCCCCGGGCGCAGTTCGCGCTCGGGGCCTCGTGTTCGACGCAGACCGTCTACGTCGCGCTCAGATCACGGCAGGGGCTTGTCCCACCAGACCTTGCCCGTGATGTCCACGCTGCCCTGCGCCGTGCTGGCCGCAGCGAGATTCTCCGAATTGAGCGAGTTCTCGATCGCGGGGTACGGCAGGCGCGTTGGAACGGTGTTCGTGACGGCGTTCGGCCCGGGCTTCAGCACCGGATAATCCAACCGGCGCCACTCGGCGTACGCCTCGTTCTCGAGATTGAACAGCGACACCCACTTCTCGTAGGCGATCTGCTTCATGCCGATCGCGGGGTTGTAGACCACGCTCGGCTTGGCGAGGTACGCCGCGATCTCCGGCGCCGTCACCCCCCACTGCTGCATCGATGCCGTGATTGCCTGCTCGTACAGCGACTTGGCGTCGCCGGGGACGAGGTTGCGCTGCGCCGCCTCGGCCCGGATGAACAGCAGCTCCGAGTACGTCATGATGAAGCTCGGCGACGTCTGCCCACGGATCGTGAGGGTCGGACGCGAGAAGTCCGCCAGACCCATCGTCTTGCCCGTGCACGTGTTCTTCGGAAGTGTGGCCTTGCCGGCTTCCGAGATGCCGTTGGGGAAGCCGCGATACGTCGAGTCGCACGGCGTGGCGCCCGCGGCCTGCGAAGCCGCCGTGGGTGCCGCGTACTTCGCCAGCCGTGGATCGCCCGTGACCTTGAGCGTGTCCACGAAGCGCTGCGAGATGCGCTGGTCGTCGCGCGTTCCGGCGCAACCGACCCAGTTGCCGCACAGCGGGTTGGTGATCGTCCCGCCCGGCCACGCGATGTATGCGTTGTCGGCGTTGCTCTGGAACACCTTGGTGAGATCCGACAGCGCCTTTGTCAGCTCCGCCTTCCCCTTCGTGGGGTCGGCGTTGGGGTTGCTGATGCGCAGCGCGGCACGTGCGTGCAGCGAGTTGGCGAGCTTGACCCACTTCGCCGCCTGGGCGGTCGCCGTGATGCCCGTCGTCTGCCCGTAGACCGGATCGGCCGCGAGCAGGACATCACCGGCGCCGGTCGTGATGGACGCCGCCTGGGTGAGCGACGCGAACAGGCTGTCGTAGATCACCTGCTGCGTGTCGTACTTCGGCGTCAGGTTCGCCGAACCCTTGCTGGCCTCCGTGAACGGCATGTCTCCCCAGAGGTCGGTCATCTCCTCGACGAGGAAGGCACGCATCGTGAGCGTCGGCCCGACGATGCTGGGCGAGCTGGCCGACTGGGTGAGGATCTGGGTGTAGTCCTGCAAGGCGCCGGAGTACAACGTGTTCCAGAGGCCCTCGACCGTGGAGCCGCGCGGATTATTGACGTCCGCCTCGGCGTACTGGATCTCGGCGTAGTGCTGGACCCAGAGCGAGCCGAGTCCATGTTCGAACGACGAGCCGCGCAGATTGCCCATCGCGCTCAGCGTCGCGTTCGTGAACAGCTGCTGCGACTGGACCTGCTCCGGCTGGTTAGGATTGACGTTCACCTGCGTCAGCTTGTCGTTGTCGCAGGCCACGAGGCCTGCGACGAACGACGCTGCGACAAGCGACGTCACGAGGAATTGCTTTCGCATCATTATATGGTTTCAGGTAAGCGTCGAATCGATCACGGGGTGACGCTGACCTGGAAACCCAGGCTGCGCGTCGCGGGAAGCTGACCGAACTCCTGACCCTGCTGGTTGCCGGCGGCGAACGCCGTCTCCGGATCGATGTTCGGCGCGTTGCTGTGCGTGAGCAGGTTGCGACCGACCAGCGCGACGTTCAGGCGATAGGCGCTCATGCGCAGCAGTGACTGGGGCACCGCCCACCCGATACGCACCTCGCGGAGCTTCACGAAGCCGGCGTCGTAGACGTTGTCCTCGTCGCCCGAGTTGTAGCCCAGGCCATGCCAGTAGTCCTCGGCAGTCGCCTGGCGGGTGACGGGCTGGCCAGCCGTGTTGACACCCGTGGTCGTGATGGGCTGGTCACGCTGCTCGGTGAACTTCAGGATGCCGGCATACTTGCCCCACGCGTTCGTGGCGCTGAAGAGCTGTCCGCCGATCCGGGCGTCGATCTGTCCGGAGACATCGAAGTTCTTGTAGCGGAAGGTGTTGATCAGACCGCCCGTCCACGTCGGCTGGATGTTGCCGAGCACCGACGTGGTCAGCGCGCGCAGCGGGACACCGTTCGCGCCGAGCACCACCTGACCCGAGGCGGAATCGCGGCGGAACTTGTAGCCGACGATGCTGCCGTAGGGCTCACCGACGCGTGCCTCGATGCTCGTGTTGAAGAACTTCGAGCCGATCTGGTAGGTCTTGGACTGACCGTACAGCGACTCGAGCTTGTTCCGGTTGTGCGCGTAGTTCGCCGTCACGTCCCAGGTGAAGCCGTTCGACATCTTCACCGGCGTACCGGTGAGCTGAACCTCGATACCCTTGTTCGACAGCGAGCCCGCGTTGACCGCGGCCGCATCGAAGCCCGTCGTGCGCGAGACCGACGCCGTGAGAATCTGGTCCGTGGTGCGCTTCTGGTAGTACGTCAGGTCGACGCCAGCGCGCCCGTCGAGGAAGCTCATCTCCGTGCCGACTTCCCAGGCCTGTGTCTGCTCGGGCTTGAGCTCGGGGTTCGTCACCGTCTGCGGCACCGCGAAGCGATTCTGACCGAAGTACGGCGCGGCAGGGGTGTAGGTGAGCTTGAGCAGGTACGGATCGGCGTCGGAACCGACGCGCGTCCAGGCGGCACGCAGCTTTCCGTAGCTCAGTCCACCGACCTTGAGCGCCGGCACCAGATCCGTGAAGACCAGCGAGCTGGAGACCGACGGATAGAAGTACGAGTTCTTCCCCTTCGGCAGCGTGGAGGACCAGTCGTTGCGGCCCGTCACGTCGACGAAGAAGTAATCGTTGAACGCGAACTGCGTCGTGCCGTAGAGCGAGTTGATCTGCCGGCGCTCGTCGTACTGGAAGGCCGGGTAGATCGTCGCCGCGTTGGACATGTTGAACACGCCGGGCGTGATCAGCTTGTCCGTGAACAGCGAGCGCTGGTTCTGGGTCTTGACGCGGCGGTTGCCGCCGACGTTGACCGTGAGGCCGAGCCGCTCGAGCGGAGTCGTCACCGCCGTCACGAGGAAGTCGGTGTTGTTCTCGTTCACGAAGAAGGTCTCGTTCACGAAGCCGCCCTGCGTGAAGTCGCTGTTCGTGCCCGCAACCGTGTAGCCGCCGATCCACCCCTGCTCGACGTTGTTGGCGCGGTTGGTGTTGTAGAAATCGGAGCCCGTGCGGACCATACCGGTCAGCCAGCTGAGGGGCTTGTACTGGAGCTGTGCCGACCCGATGAAGCGGCTGCGGTCGTCGCTGTTCGAGTTGTACTGTTTCGCCCAGTACGGGTTGTTGTGGTAGTTGTAGTTCCAGTTCACCTGGTTGGTGAAGTCGATCCCCTGCTCGCGGTTGTAGGCCTGCAGCGTGGAATCGCTGACGAGCTGCTGGAGCTGCCGCATGTCGACCTGACGTCCGAACCAGGTGAAGCCCTGGAGCGGGTTGAGCTCGTCGTAGCCCGTGCCAGGTCGGTTGTTCGCCTTGTTGCGCACGTACTGGACGCTGGCGTTGGCCTGGAGCTTCTCGCTGAGCGAGGCCGTTCCGTTGACGCCGCCCGTGATGCGCTTCAGAGCGCTCGTCGGTACGATGCCCTTCATGTTCTCGGCGCCGAACGACAGACGGAAGTTGGCACGGTCACCCGAGCCGGTCGCGCTGATGTTGTTCGAGACGGTGGTGCCCGTCTGGAAGAAGTCGCGGACGTTGTTCGGGCTGGAGACCCACGGGGCCGGCTGGCCCATGCTGAACCACTGCGGGATCATGAGGCCGGCGTCGAGCTTCGGACCCCAGCTCTCGTCCACGCCGTCCTGCGTGCCGTTACCCGTGCCGTCGACGAACTCGAACTCTCCTCCCGACCCCTGGCCATAGCTGTTCTGGTAGTCCGGCAGCTTGGAGATCTCGTCGAAGGTGACGTTCGTGCTGGCGCTCATCTGGAAGCCACGCGGCGCGCTCTTCCCCGAGCGGGTCGTGATGACGATGGCGCCGTTGGCCGCGCGCGACCCGTAGAGCGCCGCCGCCGCCGGACCCTTCAGCACCGAGATGCTCTCGATGTCCTCGGTGTTGAGATCCGAGACCGCCGTGCCGTAGTCGAACCCGCCGTAGCCGCGCGCCTGCGTGGTGTTCGTGAAGTTCGAGTTGTCGATCGCGATGCCGTCGACGACCCAGATCGGCTGGTTGTTGCCGCCGATCGAGTTCTCGCCGCGGATGACGATGCGCGCCGAGCCGCCGAAGTTCGTCGACCCGACGACCTTCACGCCGGCGACCTTGCCGGACAGCGCGTTGACGATGTTCGGGGTCTGAGTCTTGTTCAGATCACTCCCCGCGACACTCTGCGCCGCGATGCCGAGCGAGCGCTTCTCGCGCTCGAGGCCGAGCGCGGTGACGACCACGCCTTCGAGCTGTGTCGTCGCCGTCGCCAACCGGAAGTCGTGGGTGACGGACGTGCCCGAGAGGGTCACGGACGCCGTGACCGGCGTGTAGCCGATGCGACGGGCGACGAGCGAGACGCTCTGGCCCGTCACCCGGTTCGCCGGCACCGTGAACGTGTACCGACCATCGTTGCTCGTATACGAGCCAACGCCCAGCGCTGGGATCGAGACGCTGGCACCGGGAACCGGAGCCGCCGCCTCGTTGGTCACGCGCCCGCTAACGGTCGCTGCCTGTTGGGCGGATGCCATGGCTGGCACCATTCCCACCAGGATCGACGCGCCGGCGAGCATACGATACAGATTGCTCGTCATGAAGTGTGCGTACCTCGGAGAAGGTTGGTGTGCAAAAACAACGTGCCGGAAATGCTCCAGCGCGCCCCGTCGTCGTGACGTGGCGGCACTGTCGTCGTTCTTGCAACTCGGACCGTGACGCTGAGAGGCAAGACCGATCGGTACACTTCTGCAGGGGTGGGCCTGCAGTCCCCCGCGTCGAGGCGCGACGTGCGCGACGACGTTAGTGCGGGGCGCGGAACGGAACGCCGGCGCCATCGGGGCGACCTACCAGGTCGCGACCGAGGTGCAGCTCACCGATCAACTGGAACCTAGACCGGCCGGCGTTCGGTTTTTTCGGAATCGGAAGTGATAGGAGTCCGCCCGCGACCCGTCAAGCGACCACCCGATCTGCCTCTCGCGCCTTGATGATACGCACCAGACCCCAGGGTGGAGAAACGCGTCACATGAAAACGTGTAAACGCCGCTGCCGCATGTGCATACAATTAGCGTGATCGTCGACCAAACAGACAAATCCGAGCCTCGGGGCGGGCGCTCTGCGCCGGCGAGAGTTGGTTGGTTGGCTCGCGAGTTGGTGAACCGCTGCGCCGCCCGAACAGGATGACCGGCGACACATCGGGACGCGCCTGTGTATGGTCGCCCTGGCACTCGATCGGCGCTACGATCGGGCCACGGCGCCGTGATGAGCGCAGGCGGCTCGCCATCGCGCACTAGAAACCACAAGAGATGCGGCGCGTACAATGCACGCGCACACCCACTTAGCTGATTCTCGGCAGAATTTGCATGAGATCGGGCGAGCGCTGAGCGCTGCGCCGGAGTCAGCCTCCGGTGGCCACGGACCAGAGCACGTCCAACGACTGCCGGGCCATCGCGGTCCACGTGAGGGCGCGCGTGCGCTCCAGGCCGCGCCGGCGCAGATCGGCGTGCAGCGCCGGGTCGTGCAGCACGGCGCGCAAGGCGCGGGTCAGCGTCTCCGTCTGCCCGTCCGGAACGAGATAGGACGCCCCCTCGGTCACCTCGATCATGTTCGGGCGATCGAGAGTGATCACCGGCACCCCGCTCTGCATCGCCTCCAGCGTCGTCAGACTGAACCCTTCCCCCTCGCTGGCGAGGACGAACAGCCCGGCCCCCGCATAGAGCAGCGGGACGTCGGCGTCCGGGACGAAGCCATGGTAGAGCGCTCGACCCCGCAGCCCGAGCTCACCGATCAATCCCTCGACGTCGAGCTGCAGAAGGTTCGGCCCGGCGAGCAGCAGCCGATGGGGCACCTCGGGGCTGATCTCGCGGAAGGCGGCGAGCAGCTCGGGAATGTGCCGGCGGCGCGAGAGCTTCCCGACGAACAGGATGTACGGCGCGTCGGCCACGCCGTATCGAGCGAGGGTGGCCGCGAGCTCCGGGTCGCTCGCCGGTCGCGGATGGAACCGGGCGTCGGCGGCGAGGGGTGCGTAGTGGACCCGCTCGCGCGGCACGTGCACTCCGAGGCCCAGCTCGAGGGTCTCGAGGATGTTGCGGCTGGAGACGATGATGGCGTCGCCGTTGCGCGCCGCGTTCCGCGCGAACGGCTCCCACCGGATGCGCGCCGACCATGGAAAGCTGGCGGCCATCTCGGGCGAGTAGGCATACATCATCACCACCCGCTTCCACGGCGCGACGACGGGCATCGTATCCGACGGGGCGAGGAACACGTCGAGATCGCGAACCCGCAACGGAAGCACGACCTGCTCCCAGAGCAGCCCGGGCAGGTCAGGACCCACCACTACTTCCCTGAACGCGGGATGTGGGGGGATCAGTCCAGCCGGAAGCGGGCGCGGCGTGAGCAGCCGGACCTCGTCGAACGGCATCGGCAGCCGCTGCCATTCCAGGAGAATGGAGTGAATCACTCGTGCCACGCCGGTCCGAACGCCGAGCAGGCGTCGCATGTCGACGCCGAGCCGCCACGGATGGCCGGCTGGCCGGACGGGCTGCGGGCTCGATGTCTCCTGCGGCCGCGCCGGAGCGGTCATGCGTCGGCCCGACGCTGCATGTGCGGGTCGCGACCGTACCGTTCCTCGAGCCACCAGGGGATGTACGCGCGGCGGGTGATCGGCAGGGGTCGCTCGCAGCGAATCAGCCAGGTCTGTGCGAACTCGGTCATGCGCAGGACCTTGACGCAGAAGTGGAGCACCGCGGCGAGCGGCTTGTGATCGCGGTGGCGCACCCCCTCCCCCGTGGCCCGCACCTTCTGGAAGTAGCCGGAGAGGATCTGGCGCCAGAGTTTGAGGTCGGCGAGGAAGAAGTGCGTCGTATCGAGGATGCCCGAGTACGCCCACGGAGACGGCACCCGCATCGTGAAGCTGGCCGAGGGCGCGAGCGTGCGATGGATGGAGTCGAGCACCTCGTACGGGTCGCGGAAGTGCTCCAGGAGCGAGGAGGCGAGCACCTCGTCGATCGACCCGTCGCGGAAGGGCAGCATCGTGACGTCGGCGACGACGTCGACCCCCGGCACGCTCCGCCGATCGACGTTGACCCATCCCCTCATCGGCTCGTTGCCCGAGCCGAGGTTGACGCGAACGGTAGGCGCGCTCACTTCGCTCGCTCCGGTTTCCGCGCCGTCACGAACACCACCGAGATCGGAAAGGTCATCACGCCTCCGCGCGCCAGCGTACGACGGCACGCGTCCATGAACTCCTGCCGCACGTCGTTCTCCACGCCTGCCGGTGCGACGAGGAGGCGTTTGCGCGAATCGCTGCGGATCGTGCGATGGAGATCCCAGAACTCCTCGGCGCTCTCGATCTCGTTCTGGTAGTTGCGCCACGAGACATCGACGTCGACGAATCCGGCGCGGCGCACCAGATCGCGCAGGAGGGGGACGCGATTGAGGCGGGTCGCCAGCGGCGCACCTTCGGGCACTTCGACGGAACGGCCGATTCGGCGATCGACGATGCGGTCGAGCAGGTCGGCCGTGAGCCGTCGTCCGCGCAGCACCTCGATGCGGCGGCCGATCTCGGCGACGGCGTGACGCAGCTGTGCACGCGACGCCGCCGGCGGCCGGCTTCCCAGCGCAATGCCGAGTCGTCCACCCGGGGTGAGGACGCGAAAGATCTCGCGCGTCGCGAGCTCTGGGCGCGGCACGTGGGTGAGCGCGAAGCCCGAGAGCACGACGTCGAAGCTCGCGTCGGGCAGCTGCAGCTGCTCGGCGTCCATGCGCTCGAAGCGAACGCGCGGATCGTTGCGGAGCTCGTCCCGCAGACGGCGTCGCGCCGTCTCGATCATCCCCGCCGAGAGGTCGATGCCGAGGATCGATGCGGGCGGCGTCTCCGCATGGGCGAGACTGAATGGCAGCAGTCCGGTGCCCGTGCCGACGTCGAGCACTCGGTCGCGCGGTCCCACCTGCACGAGATCGGCGAGTCGTGCGGCGGCCTTGCCGGAGAGTCGCTGACTGTGGCGGTCGAACGCTTCGGCAACGCCGTCGTAGCTGGCGGCGTCGAGCTCCTTCCATCGTTCGGTGTCGGGAGAAGGCTTCATCACGGTGCGCTCGCGATCCGCCATGAGCGGAGCCAGGCCCGCTCGGCCGCGCTCATGGTCATCCAGAGCAGGAGACTGACCGCCACCAGATACGCAACGCGCAGTGAGAGGCCGCTCGCCGAGAGCTCGGGGGAGCCGCGAAAGAGCGCGCCCGCGCCCATGATCGCCGCAACGCTCGCGCCGCCGCGCACGAGCACGACCGAGCCGATGCGCGCGTGGAAGGTGAGGGCGAGCCGCGCCGCGGTGCCGATCGCATTGACGACGGCGGCGACGGAGAGCGCGATGGCGGCACCACCCAATCCGTACGCATCGATGAGCGGTCGGAATACGAGCGCGGCACCGAGGTAGGCGACACAGTTGACCAGCGCGTAGAAGCGGACGTCGTCGAGTCCGATGAGCAGTTGAAGATAGACGTTCACGATGTGGTGCAGACACTGCCATACGACGAACAGGAAGAGCACACCCGCCGCTCCGGCGAACTTGTGCGAGAAGAGCACCGTGAGCGCGAGGCTCGGGAAGAGTGAGACGGCGACGCCGCCGAGCAGAAAGAGCGGCGCGATCTTGGCCGCGAAGTCATTCGCCACGGCGAGCTTCGACGCCACCGGCATCTGCCGGTTGAGCAGCGGCGCCAGGTAGAGGCCACTCATCGGCGTCATCACGGCGCCGACGGTGAGAGCGATGCTGAGCAGCGCCTGGAGCCATCCTGCCCCCGCGGGCCCAAGCGCGTCGAACACGAAGAAGCGCGTGACGAGCACGGCCACGAGGTACGCGCCCACCGCGATGTAGACGTAGAGCGAATAGCCCACGATCTCCGGGCTGTTCCGGAGCTCGTCGCGGAGCCGCGCACCGTGCGCCGTGATGCTGACCTGCAGCGATCGGCGCAGGTACCACGCGACGGCCGCCGTCGCCACGACGCTCGACGCGACACCCGCCAAGTACAGTCCGCCGAATCCGCCGAGCGTCACGCCGACGATGGCGGCGGTCGCGGCCACCACGCTGATGACGAGGTTCGTGAGCGCGCCCGTCGCGCCACGCTGCGCTGCGGCGAGCGTGTTGATGAGCAGCACGTTGAGCATCAGCGACGGGATGCCGAGGAACGCGATGGCGAAGTACCGACGGTAGGCGACCAGCTCGGCGCCGAAGACCGCCGGCCGCCACCAGAGCAGCGTCTCGAGCACGAGCACGGCGACGAGCGCGACGCCGAGCAGCGCGCGGAAGAACGAAGCGTAAGTGCGCTCGAACGAGCCGTGGCCGTCGCTGTGCCGCCGCGACATGAACTTGAGCGCCGTGAAGGGGAGACTCAGATGCGCGAGCTGCATCGCGGTCTGGGTCGCCTGGTCGATCGTGCTCACGACACCGAACCCGGACGGACCGAGCAGCACCGACAGCACCTTCGCGCGCACGAGCGCGACGAACATGATGAGGAGCTGAATGGCCCCGATCGAAACCAGCACGCGTGACATCAGGCCCGCGGAATGGGCACGCAGTACCGCTATGCCGCCCGGTCGCACGGCGCGAGCCGTTCGCGCACGCCGTACGGGAAGTTCCGCTTCAGCGCGAGGAAGTGCTTCTCGCACAGGTGCCAGCTCACGATGGCGCCGGCCAGCGTGAGCAGGCCCAGCACGATGGTGTAGCCGACCAGCCAGAGCATCGGCCAGCGCTGGCTCCCCGGCCACTGCGGCGGAAGGCCGAGCTTCGACAGCACGCGCAGAAGCGGCACGTGCAGGAGATACATCGCGTAGCTGTAGGTGCCCAAGGTCACCAGCCCGCGGCGCGACAGCACGCGGGTGAGCGACGAATCGGCTTCGGACACGACACGCGTGAGCAGCGCGCCGAACCCGATGCACAGCGCGGAGAATCCGACGGAGAAGTCGAGCTGCGTGGAGAAAGGCTCGGGAATCGGCACGGGACCGTAGAGCACCGCGGCGACCGCGAGCGCGGCGAGGCCGGCGATCTTCGACAGTCGGTCGAGCCCTGCGCGGGCAACGGGGTCACGCATCGAGAGAGCGATGAACGCGCCGGTCGCGAGCCCGTCGAGCCGGAATGGCGTGAAGTGATAGACCGACGAGCCATTCACGCCGGCGCGGAGCGCGACGTAGCGCAGCACAGGCGAGAGGAGCATGGTGACCAGCGCGATCCGCCGTGCCTGCGCGCGTGACGACAGGAAGACGACCAGTGGCCACATGAGGTAGAACTGCTCCTCGATCGCGAGGCTCCAGAAGTGTCCCACCGTGCGCGCGAGCTGGTACGGAAGCTCCCTGAAGTTCGTGAGGAAGAGCCAGAACGCCGCCTCGGTGCGAGCGCCCCCCGTGTCGAAGTCCTGGAAGAATCGGGGCAGGATGTGGAATGCCGCGAACACCGCCAGGAGATAGATGGGAAGGATGCGCAGTGCGCGGCGAGCGTAGAACGCCGAGAAGTATCGTCCGTTCCCCTTGTTGTCGACGAGGATGCCGGTGATGAGGAATCCCGACAGGACGAAGAAGAGATCGACCCCGATCCACCCGAGCTGGAATACAGAGCGCACGCCGGCGGCCACGCTGCCGGCGGGGAGCTCCATATCCGTCGTGAAGTGCAGCAGCAGCACCAGCAGGATGGCGAGCCCGCGCAGACCATCGAGCGGAGCGAGATGCCCGCGCCACGGCTCGCGCGCCGCGTCGCCGGTGTGGCGCACCGCGCGCTGCGAGTCGGGGGTGTAGGCGCCGAAGCCGGAGACGCCACTGCCAGGTACCATCATGCCCCTTCGACGACTCCCGCGACGGGGCTGTAACCGGCGGGCGCGCCTCGCCGCTGCCGAACGAGGGTGAGGATCGTGTACACGGCGACGGTCTCGGCGTTCTGATTCGCGACTTCGACGTCCCAGTGCACGACGCCCTGCGGGATCTGCCCTTCGCGATCCTCCTTCGCCGTCTTCTGCTTGCAGGTGAGCCGTGCCTGGATCGTGTCACCGATGTAGACCGGCTTCACGAAGCGCAGCCCTTCGAGCCCGTAGTTGGCGAGCACGGGTCCCGGCGCGGGATCCACGAACAGGCCCGCCGCGGCCGAGAGCACGAAGTAGCCGTGCGCCACGCGCCGCTCGAACAGCGACTCGCGCGCGGCGAGATCGTCCATGTGCGCGTAGAAGAAGTCCCCCGAGATGCCGGCGAAGTTGACGATGTCGCTCTCGGTGACGGTGCGGCGGTGCGTGACGAGCGTCTCGCCGATCTCGAGCTCCTCGAAGTATTTCCGGAAGGGATGAATGCGATCGCCACGCTCGTTCGCGCCCTTCGTCCACTCGCGCGTCACTGCGGTGAGCGTCTGCGGCGCGCCCTGGAGCGCGGTGCGCTGCATGTAGTGAAGGACGCCGCGCACGCCGCCCAGCTCCTCACCGCCGCCGGCGCGCCCCGGCCCACCGTGCACGAGGTGCGGAAGCGGAGACCCGTGCCCGGTCGACTCCTTCGCGCTGTGCCGGTTCACGAGCATGAGCCGCCCGTGGTACGCCGCCGTGCCGAGTGCGACTTCGCGCGCCACGTCGTCGCGCGCGGTGAAGAGCGACCCGACGAGGCTCCCTTTCCCGAGCTTCGCGAGCTCGGTGGCCTCCTCCACCGTATCGTACGGCATCACGGTGTTCACCGGACCGAACGCCTCGACGTCGTGAGGCTCGCTGCGGGCGAAAGGATCATCGAGGTAGAGCAGTGTCGCAGGGAAGAACGCACCCTTCTCCGGATCGGCGCCGACGACGTTCAGCGCGCCGGGCCCGCCGTAGAGCAGCTCGGTGGCGCGACGGAGTCGCTCCGCGTTCGTCTCAACCTCGCGGCGCTGCGAACGGCCGGCGAGAGGGCCCATGCGCACACCTTCGATTGCCGGGTCGCCGACCTTCACGCCGGCGAGCCGCTTCTTCAGCGCGGCCACGACGTCGTCGACCAGCGGCGAGGGCACGAACGTGCGACGGATCGCGGTGCACTTCTGCCCCGCCTTCACCGTCATCTCCTTGACGACCTCCTTGACGAAGAGGTCGAACTCGTCGCTGCCCGGCGCCGCGTCGGGACCGAGCATGGAGAAGTTGAGCGAGTCGGCTTCCTGATTGAACCGCACGTTGTGCTCGAGGATCGCGCGGCCGCTCCTCAACTGCAGTCCGGTGGCGGCCGAGCCGGTGAACGCGACAGCGTCCTGGCTGCCGAGCTGGTCGAGCAGATCCCCAGCGCTGCCGCAGACGAGCTGAAAGCTGCCCGCGGGCAGGATGTTCGACTCGACGATGGCGCGCGCAACGACCTCGGTGATGTAGCTCGTCACCGTTGCGGGCTTGACGATGCTCGGCATCCCCGCGAGGAACGAGGGCGCAAGCTTCTCGAGCATCCCCCACACGGGAAAGTTGAACGCGTTGATCTGCACGGCAACGCCCTCGAGCGGCACGCAGATGTGCCGGCCGATGAAGGTGCCGCCCTTGCTGAGCGGCTCGGGGCCGCCGTCGACGAAGTACGTCTCGTCGGGAAACTCACGGCGCCCGCGGCTGGCGTAGGCGAACAGCGTTCCGATGCCGCCGTCGATGTCGATCCACGAGTCGGCGCGCGTGGCGCCGCTGAACGCCGACACGCGATAGAACTCCTCCTTCCGTTCCGTGAGGTAGAGGGCGAGCGCCTTGAGCATGCGGGCGCGCTGGTGGAAGGTGAGGCGTCGCAGCGCCCGCCCGCCCGTGGCGCGTCCGTATTCGAGCATCGCCGCGAAGTCGAGCCCCTCGCTCGACGCGTCGCCGATCTGCTCTCCGGTCACAGCGTTGTAGAGCGGCGTCCCTGCGCCGCTCCCCGTCACCCACTCACCGAGCGCGAAGCTCTGGATGCGCGTCACGTGCGTGTCTCCTTCCAGGTGCGGTAGCTCATCCGCCGGCGCGCGCGATCGGCCGGCATCTCGCGCAGCGGCTCGCTCGGCCGCAGCGATTCGCGCAGTCGCGCCGGCAGCGCCTGGTAGAGCGCCGTGCCCCCCGTCTTCCATGCGAGCATCTCGTCGCTCACTTGCTTCACCACCTTCGCCGGATTGCCGACGACGACCGATCGCGGCGGGATCTGCATCTCCGACGGCACGAAACAGAGCGCGCCGACGATACTTCCCGTACCGACGACAGCGTTGTCCATCACGACGGCGTTCATCCCGATCAGCACATTCTCGCCGATCCGTGCGCCATGGACGACCGCGCCATGGCCGATGTGCGCGTACACGTCGCGGCCGATGACGACGTTGCCGGTGACCGTGGCGTTGGGATGCACGAAGGCGCTCTCGTGGATCACGGGGACGAATCCGTCGAACGCGAAGGCGTTGGCCACCTACGCGCGCTCCAGAATGGTGGCCATTCCCTGGCCCACACCGACGCACATCGTGGCGAGCGCATAGCGCGCGCCGGTGCGTCGCAGCTCGTGCGACGCGGTGAGCAGCAGTCGCGCGCCGCTCATGCCGAGCGGGTGACCGAGCGCGATCGCGCCGCCGTTCGGATTGACGCGCGGATCGTCGTCGGCGACGCCGAGCTGGCGCAGGCTCGCGAGCACCTGCGCGGCGAACGCCTCGTTCAGCTCGATCACGCCGACGTCGTCGAGGGTGATCCTCGAACGCTCGAGCGTACGGCGCGTCGCGGGCACGGGGCCGATTCCCATGCAGCGGGGCTCCACGCCAGCGACCGCGGTGGCGACGATCCGCGTCATCGGCTCGAGGCCGAGCTCGCGCGCGGCGCGCTCGGAGCCGACGAGCAGCGCCGCTGCTCCGTCGTTGAGTCCCGACGAGTTGCCGGCGGTGACGCTCCCCTTCCCATCGGCGCGGAACGCGGGCTTGAGCTTCGCGAGCACCTCGACCGTCGTGTCGGGTCGGATGAACTCGTCCTGGTCGACTCGCTTCGCGGGTCCCTTCCGCTGCGGGATCTCCAGCGGCGCGATCTCCTCGGCGAAGCGCCCGGACGCGCGCGCGATCGCGGCCTTCGTCTGCGACCGCGCGGCGAACGCATCCTGATCGTCGCGGCTCACGCCATACTGCTCGGCGACGTTCTCCGCCGTCTGGCCCATCGACTCGGTGCCGTACCGCTCGCGCAGCACGGGGTTGATGAACCGCCAGCCGAGGCTCGTGTCGAACAGCTCGACGTCGCGCGCGAACGGCTTGCTCGCCTTGCTCAGGACGTAGGGCGCCCGTGTCATGCTCTCGACCCCTCCAGCCACGTAGAGGTCGCCGTCGCCGAGTTGGACGGCGCGGGCAGCATGCGCCACGGCGCTCATCCCCGACGCGCACAACCGGTTGACCGTCTCTCCCGGGACGCTCACCGGCAGGCCGGCCAACAGCAGCGCCATACGCGCGACGTTGCGATTGTCTTCGCCCGCCTGGTTGGCGCAGCCGAACACCACGTCCGCGATGCGCGCCGCGTCGAGCGACGCATGACGCGCGAGCAGCGTACGGATGACGTGCGCGGCGAGGTCGTCGGGACGCACCTCGCTGAGCTGCCCTCCGATGTTGCCGACGGCGGAGCGAACGCCGTCGAGGATGAACGCGTGGGTGACGGTCATCGAGTCAACCTAACAGCGCGCCACCGTCGCGAACGCGGGCCCGGAGCAACGGGCTCGGCCGATAGCGGTCCTCGCCGTATTCCGCCTGGAGCGCCTCTAACGTTCGCAGGATCGTCCCAGCGCCGATCTGGTCTCCCCACGCGAGCAGTCCGCGCGGGTAGTTGACGCCCTTCGTCATCGCGAGCTCGATGTCGTGCGGCGAGGCGACGCGCAGTCGCACCGCGTCGACCGCTTCATTGACGAGCATCGCGATGACGCGGAGGACGATGCGCGCCGCGAGATCGGCGTCGCGCACGGGCGCGGGTGCGGAGGCGCCGGCGCGATAGTCGTAATAGCCGCGCTCGCGCTTCCGGCCGAGCATGCCCGCGTCGACGAGCCGGCGCTGGATGAGCGACGGGCGGTAGCGCGGATCGTAGAAGAACCCTTCGAACACGCTGGTGGTGACGGCAAAATTCACGTCGTTGCCGATGAGATCCATCAGCTCGAACGGCCCCATACGAAAGCCGCCCACCTCACGGAGGGCCCAGTCGATCGTCGCGACGTCGGCGATCCCTTCCTCGAGGATGCGGAGCGCCTCGCCGTAGAAGGGACGCGCGATGCGGTTGACGATGAACCCCGGTGTGTCCGTCGCGACGACCGTCGTCTTGCCCCACGCGCTCGCGAGCGCGCGCGTGCGCTCGGCAACCTCGGGCGACGTGGTGATGGCCGGCACGACCTCGACGAGCGCCATCAGCGGCGCGGGATTGAAGAAGTGCATGCCGACGACGCGGTCGGCGTACGTCGTGGCCGCGGCGATCGCGGCAACCGAGAGCGATGAGGTGTTCGTCGCGAGGATGCCGTCGCGCGGGAGAACCTCCTCGAGCGCGGCGAACAGGGCACGCTTCACCCCGAGGTCCTCCGCCACCGCCTCGATCACGACAGCGCACTCGCCGAAGGCGCCGACGGCCGTCGGCATGGCGCCGACATTCTCGATGCGCGCGAGAACACCGTCGGCGCGCGGCTGATCGATCCGCCCCTTCAGGACGTCGCGCGCCAGCCCCGACCGAATCGTGTCGCGCGCGCGGTCCACGACCGACGTGATCGCGTCGCTGAGGAGCACGCGATGGCCCGCCGCCGCGGCGACCTGCGCGATCCCCCGTCCCATCGCGCCGGCGCCCACCACGCCGACGACAAGCGGCGGGTTCGACACGTCAGCGTCCCTGGAACCGCGGCTTGCGCTTCTCGACGAAAGCGCGAACCCCCTCCGCGTAATCCTCGGTGCGGCCGGCTTCACGCTGGAGCTCGACTTCGAGCGCGAGCTGGGTCTCGAGGTCATTGCGCGCGCTCGCGTTGAAGCCGCGCTTGATCAGCCCCAGCGCGCGTGTCGGCATCGCCGCGAGACGGCGCGCGAGGTCGAAGCTGGTGTCGGCCAACGTCGCGGCAGGAACCACGTCGTAGATCAGCCCCCAGTCGCGGGCGCGGTTCGCATCGATCTTCTCGCCGAGCATCGCCAGCCAGGTCGCGCGCTGCAGCCCGACGAGCCGCGGCAGCAGCCAGGTGCCGCCGGAATCGGGGATGAGGCCGATCTTGGAAAATGACTGGACGAAAGTTGCGCCTTCCGCAGCGAGCACGAGATCGCAAGCGAAGGCGATATTCGCGCCCGCGCCCGCGGCCACACCGTTGACCGCGCAGACGAACGGCTTCTCGGTCGAGCGGATCGCGCGGACGATGGGGTTGTATTGACGCGCCACGACATCACCGAGATCGGTCGACGGGCCGTCGGGGTCGGGCATCACTTCGGCGAGGTCCTGACCGGCGCAGAAGGCGCGTCCAAATCCGGTCAGGAGCACGGCGCGCGTGGCGTCGTCGCGCGCCGCCAACTTCAGCGCGGCCGCGAGCTCCTCGGCCATGCTCGCGTTGAAGCTGTTGAGGACGTCCGGGCGATCAAGCGTGAGCTTCAGCACGCCGTCGCGCTGCTCGGCCTGGATGTGCTGGGAGGTCATGACGTCAAAGCTACCTGTGCGCCGGACGGCTCGCACGGCCGTATGGCTCCCGTTCCCGCCGCCGGGAGGCCAGATTTCACCGTCTGCCCCGCCGCCGGGGCCCGCCCAGCCGACACCGCCGATCCCGATGACGCACGCTGCGCCACCCAAGACCCGCCGCACGCCATCCCGCCCCGCCGTCGATCCGCGGTTCGACTGGCGCCGGATCGCGTACAACGTGCTCGTGTCGCGCGCGCTCGATGATCTCGAGGAGGCGACGAATCGCAGCAGGAGCTCGGTGCCGCGCGAGCACCTTATCCTCTACCAGTTCTCATCGCGCGGGCACGATCTCGGACAGTCGATCCTCGGCACGCTCCTCGACCGGAAACACGACGCCGCCGGGGCGTACTATCGGTGCCGTCCACTGCTGCTGATGCTGGGGCTATCGATCGAGGATGCGCTTGGCAGCCCGCTCGGTCGCGCGGGCGGGTTCAGCGACGGTCGCGACATCGGCGTGGTGGGCAACCTGCCGAGGACCGACGGGTGCGTCGCGCTGCCGATGTCCGGCGACGTCGGCTCGCAGTACACGCCGACGGCGGGCTGGGCGCAGAGCATCGTGTACCGGCGCGACACGCTCGGCGACCGGAGCTGGGACGCGTCGATCGCGGCGGTGCTGGGCGGCGAGGCGTCGGTGGCGACGAACGGCTTCTGGTCGGCGCTCACGATCGCGACGACGCTCAAGCTGCCGATGCTGTTCTACATCGACGACAACGGCCTCGGCATCTCGGTGAAGAGCGATCTGCAGACGCCAGGCGCGAACATCGCGACGAACCTCGCGTCGTTCACGAACCTGTTCGTGCGCGACGGCGACGGCTGCGATCCGGCGGAGGCGGCCCGGCTGCTCGCCGAATGCGTCGATCACGTTCGCGGAGGCGAGGGGCCGGCGCTCGTGCGGCTCACCGTGCCGCGACTGAGCAGCCACTCGGGCCCCGACAACCAGCGGGGGTATCGCACCGAGGAGGAGATCGCCGCCGACCTGGCGCGCGATCCTCTGCCGAAACTGCGCTCCTATCTCGTGCCGGCATTCATGTCGCCGGAGGAATGGACGGCGCTCGAGTCGACCGTAGCGAGCGACGTCGAGGCGGGGCTGGCGGCAGCGCGTGCGCGGCCGGCGCCCGATCCGGCGAACGTCCGTCGCTTCGTGTACGCCGAGGAGCCGCGCGAGGGCGAGCCGGTAACTTTGGGCGGAATGAACGCTGCCGAACGCGAGGCGCTCGACGGCAGTGAGGAGCCCGCGGCGGAAGGCGATTTCATCCGGCTCGCCGAGTCCGTGCGACGCACGCTCGCGCGTGAGCTCGAGGTGAACCCGAAGGTCGTCGTGTTCGGCGAGGACGTGGGCCGCAAGGGCGGCGTGCACATGGTGACCGAAGGGCTGCAGAAGCGGTTCGGCGCCGAGCGTGTGTTCGACACGAGCCTGTCGGAGGAAGGGATCATCGGCCGCGCCGTAGGGATGGCGATCGCCGGCCTCGTGCCCGTAGCGGAGATTCAGTTCCGAAAGTACGCCGATCCCGCGCAGGAGCAGCTCAACAACTGCGGCACGATGCGCTGGCGTACGGCGAACCAGTTCGCCGCGCCGATCGTGGTGCGCATGCCCGGCGGCTTCGGCAAGGACGTCGGCGATCCGTGGCATTCGGTGACCGGCGAGGTTCAGTGGGCGCACGCCGTCGGCTGGCAGGTGGCGATGCCGTCGAACGCAGCCGACGCAGCGGGCTTGCTGCGCGCGGCGATGCGCGGCGCGAACCCGACGATCTTCTTCGAGCACCGTGCGCTGCTGATGACGAGCGACGGGAGTGCGCGCTATCCGGGTGACGACTATGTGCTGCCGTTCGGCAAGGCGCGCACGATCGTGGAGGGCGATCGGATCACCGTGGTGAGCTGGGGCGCGATGGTGCACCGCTGCCGCGACGCGGCGAACCGGTTCGACGGCGACGTGCACCTGATCGACCTGCGCACGATCGCGCCGTGGGACCGCGAGGCGGTGCTCGAGTCGGTGCGGCGTACGGGGCGCTGCCTGATCGTGCACGAGGACACGTCGACGGCGGGCTTCGGCGCCGAGATCGCGGCGGTGCTGGCGCGCGAGGCGTTCTGGCATCTCGATGCCCCGGTGGAGCGGCTGGCGGTGGAGGACGTGCCGATGCCGTACCATCCGGTGCTGCTCGATGCGGTTTTGCCTGATGCGGAGAGGATCGCGGAGCGGATTGGCGAACTTCTGCGCGCGTGACTTGGTGGGGGTGACTTCCAACCCCGCGCGTGACGCCGCTCACTCCCCACTCCCACTCCCCGCCACGCTTGACGTTCAACTCCGTTTGCCCTAGACTCGTCCTCGCACTCACCGGAGTCCGATAGATGATCATCCGCGCCACCGCCACCCTGACCATCCCGTGCGTCGACCTCGCGTCGACGACGTTGGACGTCATGGTAGGCACCAGCCAGCGCGCGGACATCGGAGCGATGTAGCGGGGACTTCCCGCCTCGGCTCCTGGAGCGATCATCGCCCCGTCTGCGCTGCCCCGCGGACGGGGCGATCTCATTTCGGCGCCGACGGGCCCGCAAGGAGTCGGCGCCGGACATCAAGTGAAAAGGTTCAGTATGTCCAGTACGGTTCAAACGATACCACACGCGGAGCGCGCGCCGGCGCAGTCGCTCTGGGGCGCGGTGCGCGAAGCGCTGGCGGGCGCGCACGGGCGCGATTTCACGGAAGGGCCCATCGGCCGAGCGATCTTCATCCTCGCCGTGCCGATGGTGCTGGAGATGCTCATGGAGAGCATCTTCGTCGTCGTCGACGTGTTCGTGGTCGCGCACCTCGGCGCGGACGCAGTGGCGACGGTGGGACTGACGGAATCGTTCATGACGATCCTGTACACCCTGGCGATGGGGCTGAGCATCGGCGCCGGTGCGATGGTCTCACGCCGGATCGGAGAGAAGGACGCCGAGGGCGCGGCGCACACCGCGGCGCAGGTCGTCCTGTTTGGCCTCGGGCTGTCCGTGTCGATCGGCGTGGTCGGGGCGATCCTCGCGCCGCAGCTGCTGACGATCATGGGCGCGTCGCCCGGCGTGATCGCGAACGTGTCGTTCACGCGCGTGATGCTCGGCGGGAACGCGAGCGTGGTGCTGCTGTTCCTGATCAACTCCGTGTTCCGGAGCTCGGGCGACGCGGCGACGGCGATGCGCACGCTCTGGCTGGCGAACGGGATCAATGTGATCCTCGGTCCGGCGCTCGTGTTCGGCTGGGGCCCGCTGCCGCAGCTCGGGGTGGTGGGCGCGGCGATCGGCACGACGATCGGTCGCGGGACGGGCGTGCTCTACGCACTGACGCGGCTGAAGCAGCCGGCGAGTCGCGTGCGGCTGCACGCGCATCATTTCCGGCTCGACGTCGGACTGATCGCGCGCGTGGTCAAGCTCTCCTCGGCGGCGACGTTCCAGGTGTTCGTCGGCATGGCGAGCTGGATCGGCCTCGTGCGAATCCTCGCGAGCTTCGGCAGCGCGGCGCTGGCGGGCTACACGATCGGCATCCGGATCGTGATGTTCGCCCTGCTGCCGAGCTTCGGCATGAGCAACGCCGCGGCAACGATGGTGGGCCAGGCACTCGGCGCGAAGAAGCCGGAGCGGGCGGAGGCCGCGGTGTGGAAGACGGCACGGTACAACGCCGTGTTCCTCGCCGTGATCGGCTTGGCATTCGTCGTCTTCGCTCGGCAGATCGTCGGAGGATTCACCTCTGATCCGGCGGTGGCAGGATTCGGGGTGATGGCGCTTCGTACCATCGCGTACGGGTTCGTGTTCTACGCGTACGGGATGGTGATCGGGAACTCGTTCAACGGTGCGGGCGACACGCGCACGCCGACGTGGATCAACCTGTTCGTGTTCTGGGTGCTCGAGATCCCGCTCGCGTGGCTCCTGTCGCACCAGACCGGACTCGGCGTGCTCGGCGTATTCGTGGCGATGACGATCGCGTTCTCGACGTTGGCGGTGGTGAGCTCGATCGTGTTCAGGAAGGGGCGGTGGAAGAGGCAGGTCGTGTGACCTGTTCGTTCCGGCATCGCTCTGGCGGTCCGGAACGACGGAACGCGGATCTTTCACTGCGATCTGACGGAAACGGCCGGATTTGCTGCTCGAGCAGACCGGCCGTCGCCGTTCTCAGTCGATGAATCTCTGATGAACGCAGCGGAAGAATCGCGGTTGAGGGCCGAAGTGCAGCAACAAGCCCACCTCGATCTCTGTGCCGCGCAAGTAGTTGAGTAGTTGGCGCTTCGCGGTGGAGGGGAGCGAGTCGCCAGACTTCACTTCGACGAGAACTCGCCCGTCTACCAGCAAATCGTATCGGTAGTTGCCAACGCACACACCTTTGTAGAGCACCTCGATCAACCCCTCGCGGACGCAACGGTGTCCCTGCAGTTGCAGCTCCACAACGAGTGCGCGTCGGTAGACGGATTCGAGATACCCGAACTCGAGCCGGTTATAGCACTCGAAGAACGCGCCGATAATCGCGCCCGTGAGCTCTCTCTCAAGGAGGTAGGAGTCATCCGGCCCTTTCCGCGTCATCGCCGTTCACGATCCGCGTTCCGTCGTTTGGTACGCCATCGGAACGCTGCGCAGGCAATCGGAACTCAGATGCCCTTGAACTCCTCGAACGGCTGCCGGCACGCGCGGCACCAGCAGATCGACTTGCAGGCCGTCGAGCCGAACTCGCTGCGGACTTCGGTATCGCGCGAGTCGCAGTACGGGCACTCGGGCGTGCGCGGAGCGCGGAGGAGTTGCACCAGTTCTGTGGTCTCGGCGGCGGCCGACGGCGGTGAGATCCCGTATGCCTTGAGCTTCGCGCGGGCCGGCTCGGGAATCCAGTCGGAGGTCCAGGCTGGCGAGTACACCGTCTCGATGCGTACGTCGGCAACGCCCGCGTCGTGCAGCGCGCTCACGATGTCCTGCTCGATCACGCGGATCGCCGGACAGCCGGAGTAGGTCGGCGTCACGACGACCGTCACGGCGCCGTCCGCGTCGACCGCGACGTCGCGCACGATGCCGAGCTCGCGTACGCTCAGTACGGGTACCTCGGGATCCATCACGGTGTCGAGGACCGCGAGGACTTCGTCGCGAGCTGGCAGCGTGGCGCGGGTGTCGCTCACCACGTCGCTCCGGGGTGGGAGCGCGCGACGATCTGCATCTCGGCGAGCAGGTGGCCGAGGTGCTCGCTGTGCGCGCCGGACCGGCCGCCGCGCAGGTGGGGCGAGTGCATCGACTCGTGCGGGAGCGTCAGTGTGGCGCGGTCCACCACGTCGTGCACGATCGCCTCCCATTGCGCGCGCAGCGCCGGAAGATCGGGCGAGATCCCCTGCACCGCGAGCCGCGCCGCGACGCCGTCGGCGACGAACAGCTCCGGCGTGAACCGCCACAGGTCGTCGAGCGCGCGCTGGACGCGGCGGTGGCTCTCGTCGGTGCCGTCGCCGAGCTTGAGCATCCACTCGCCGCTGTGGCGCACGTGATACTTCGCCTCCTTGAGCGACTTCGCGGCGAGCGCCGCGAGCTCGGCGTTCGTGCTGCGAGAGAGCGCATCGAGGGTCACGACCGCGTAGACGTCGAACAGAAACTGCCGCGCGATCGTGAAGCCGAAATCGCCATTGGGCTGTTCGACGAGCAGGCAGTTGCGGTACTCGATCGCCTCGCGGAAGTACGCCAGTGCATCCTCGTCACGGCCCTTGCCCTCCAGCTCGCCGGCGCGGCGGAGAAAGAGTGTCGCCTGGCCGAGCAGGTCGAGCGCGACGTTGGCGAGCGCGATGTCTTCCTCGAGGATCGGCGCGTGTCCGCACCATTCGCTCAACCGATGGCCGAGCACGAGCCGGTCGTCGCCGAGTCGCAGCAGCAGCTGCAGCTCGTCGTGCGGCGGCGCGGCGTGCGCGGGAATGACCGAGGGCGACGTCACAATCCGCGCACGCCGCGAGGCACCTTGTAGAATTGCGGGTGCCGGTAGGCCTTGTCGGCGCCGGGATCGAAGAACGGGCCGGCGTCACCCGGGCTCGATGCGGTGATCGCCGCCGTGGGAACGACCCACAACGAGATCACCTCGCCACGGCGCGCGTAGACATCACGCGCATTCTGGAGCGCGTGCTCGGCGTCGGTCGCGTGGAGCGAGCCCGCGTGCTCGTGCGGCGCGCCCTGCGCGCTCTGCGTGAACACCTCCCACACCGGCCACTGCCCGTCGGCCGCGATCGTCGCGGCCTGGTCGCCGACGAAATGCGTCGCGTCGAGCCGGTCGCTCACGCCTACGCCGCCTCCGAGGCCTGTCTGGCGCGCTGCTTGGCCGCGTACGCGCTCGCCGCCTCGCGCACCCACGCGCCGTCGTCGTGCGCGCGGCGGCGCGCTTCGAGCCGCTCGCGGTTGCACGGCCCGTTGCCGCGGATCACCTGATTGAACTCGTCCCAGTCGATCGGGCCAAAGCGCCAGTTCTCGCTCTCGGCGTCGTAGCACAGCTCGGGATCCGGCAGCGTGAGGTTCACGGCCGCGGCCTGCGGCACCGTCTGATTCACGAACCGCTGGCGCAGCTCGTCGTTCGTGCGGCGCTTTACCTTCCATCGGATGAGCTCCGCCGTGTTCGGCGAATCGGCATCGCTGGGACCGAACATCATGAGCGAGGGCCACCACCAGCGGTTCACGGCGTCCTGCACCATCGCCTTCTGCGCCGGCGTCCCGCTCGCGAGCGTGGCAACGATCTCGTAGCCCTGGCGCTTGTGGAAGTTCTCTTCCTTGCAGACGCGGATCATCGCCCGCGCGTACGGCCCGTACGACGCCTTCGCGAGCACGGTCTGGTTGACGATCGCCGCGCCGTCGACGAACCAGCCGATGACGCCCATGTCCGCCCACGAGAGCGTGGGATAGTTGAAGATGCTGGAGTACTTGGCCGTGCCGTCGAGCAGCTGCTGGATCAACTCGGCGCGATCGACGCCGAGCGTCTCCGTGCCGCAGTAGATGTAGAGCCCGTGACCGGCCTCGTCCTGCACCTTGGCCAGCAGCGAGATCTTTCTCCGCAGGCTCGGCGCGCGGGTGATCCAGTTCCCCTCGGGGAGCATGCCGACGATCTCCGAGTGCGCGTGCTGCGACATCATGCGGACGAGCTGCCGGCGATAGCGCTCGGGCATCCAGTCCTTCGGCTCGACGCTCTCTCCCGCGGCGATGCGCGCCTCGAAGGCGGCAACCTTCGCGGGGTCGTCCTGCGGCTGCGTGCGTGGTTGGGTCATCGCGTCGACTCCAGGCGCCCTCGAACGGGCTCGGCTGCGGTGAATCGCCCTCGAACACCAAGCATGGCAAGAGCTTGGCCGCGTCGAGAATGTACACCGCGGCCGCGGAAACGGACAATCGACGGTGGCGGCGGCGGCGGGTATCTTCCCCGCATGAGCACATCAGGTCTGGACGGGCCCGGCACGCAGGGCGACGTCAGCCTCGCGGTCGACGACGGCGTCGGCACGATCGAGTTCTCGCACCCCAAGGGCAACTCGCTTCCGGGCGAGCTGCTCCGCCGGCTGGCGGCCGGCGTCGAGACGCTCGGCGAAGACCCCGCCGCGCGCGTCATCGTCCTCGGCAGCGGCGGCAGTGGTCCGTTTTGCGCCGGCGCGTCGTTCGACGAGCTCGTGAACATCGAGAACGAGCAGGAAGGCCAGGAGTTCTTTTTCGGGTTCGCGCGGGTGATCCTGGCGATGATCCGCGCGCCGAAGTTCGTGCTGGTCCGCGTGCACGGTCGGGCTGCGGGGGGCGGTGTGGGGATCGCGGCCGCCAGCGACTACACCTTCGCCGTGAAGGCGGCGTCAGTGAAGTTGAGTGAGCTCTCGGTCGGGATCGGTCCGTTCGTCGTCGGTCCGGTGATCGAGCGGCGGATCGGGTGCGGACCATTCTCGGCGATGTCGGTGGACACGAACTGGCGTGACGCCGCGTGGTGCGAGCGCCATGGTCTGTTCGCGCGCGTGTTCGACGACGCCGACGCGATGGACACGGCGCTGGCCCTGCTCGCCGGCGCGCTGGCGGCGTCGAACCCCGACGCGATGGCGGCGATGAAGCGCGCGTTGTGGCAGGGAACGGACGATTGGGACACGCTGCTCGCCGCACGGGCGCGTGTGAGCGGCTCGCTCGTGCTCTCCGATTACACGCGTGCGGCGATCGCGAGATTCAGGACGCGCTGATCCCCGTCCGGTCGGAGTGCTCGAGCTGATCGAGCTCGTTCATCAATGCCAGCGGCGCCACGTCGGCGACCGATCGGAACTCACGCGTGAACGACGCCGGCGCCAGCCGCGCGTTCCGAGCGAGCGTCGTCACTGAACGTTCGCCCGCCGCGATGGAGCCGATCGCCGCACGTACGCGCCGCACGCGCGCGAACTGCTTCGGTGAGAGCCCGACGGCGGCGGAGAACCGCCGGTCGAGGCTCCGCGCGCTGATGCCTGCCTCGCGCGCCGTGGCGGCGATGTTGCCGGTGCCGTCGGAGTCGATGAGCCGGCGCACGACGAACCGTACGTCGGGATCGGGGAGCGCGGCGCGGGCGATGCGCGGCTCGAGCCACGTGGCCCACACGGCATCGAGCTCGGCGTCGTCGCTGGCGCAGGCGAGCGCGCGGGCGAGCGAGAGCGCTCCGAATCCGAGCACTTCCGTGGCGGGCCGCGTGAGGTCGCGGATGGCGGCCGGGTTCACACCGAGCACGCTCGCCGCCGTGTCAGGCCAGAGCCGCAGACCGCGCAGCACGAGACCGCCGTGCACCGGAGCGCGCAGCGCGCGAAGCCGAGGTCCGACGATGCTCGCCGCCGCGGGGACGCCGTGGTTCGCGACGATGGAGAGGGAGACGCAGCCGTCCGGCCACATCGTGTGCAGCGCCGATTCACCCTCGGGGATGTCGACGTCGAAGGTCCAGAGCGCGAGGACGTGCTCGGCGAACGGCTCGGGCGGAGGACGCTCGCCGTCGAAGTAGCGCCGCGGCGGTCCGCCCGAATTCACGTCAGCTGGTGGGAGGGTTGAACGCGGCGTGCTGCGCATCCACCCAGCTGCGGTGGTACGACGGGTCCTCGATGTCGAGCGCCTGTCTGGCGACCTTGAGCGGACGGAAGGTGTCCATCATCACCGCCAGCTCATCGGTGGCCTTCGCCCCGATCGACGCCTCGGCGCGGCCGGGATGCGGGCCGTGCGGGATGCCGTCGGGGTGGTGAGTGATGGAGCCGAACTCGATTCCCTTCCGGCTCATGAACTCACTCGAGGCGTAATACAACACTTCGTCCGAGTCCACGTTGCTGTGGTTGTACGGCGCAGGAACCGCTTCCGGATGGAAGTCGTACGGCCGAGGGCAGAACGAGCAGACGACGAAGCCGTCGCCCTGGAAAGTCTGGTGCACCGGTGGCGGCTGGTGCACACGTCCGACGATCGGCTCGAAGTCGTTGATGTTGAATGCCCATGGATAAAACTGTCCGTCCCAACCGACGACGTCGAGCGGGTGGTGATCGAGGGTGACCTCGTTGATGCCGTCGTACTGCTTCACGAGGATACGGTACTCGCCCATCTCATCGTGGGTGTGCAACTCGCGCGGCACGCGGATGTCGCGCTCAGAGTACGGCGCGCCTTCGACGAGCTGGCCGAACTCGTTGCGATAGCGCTTGGGCGGCCGGATGTGCCCGCGGCTCTCCATCACGAGCAGCTTCGGCGCATCGGCCGACGCGTCGAAGCGATAGCGGTGCATGATGCCGCGATGAATCACGAGGTAGTCGCCTTCCCAGAACGGGAGGTCGCCGTACTGGGTCTCGAGATTCCCCTTTCCCTTCGCGACGTACACCAGCTCGTCCGCCTGCGCGTTGCGGTAGTAGTGCTCGTCCGCCTGGTTCGGCTCGACGTACAGCATCGCGACGTCCTGGTTGAACAGCAGCGGGATGCGGTCGAGGGTGGGGCTGCCTCCCTTCGTCGCGCGCGCGGTGCGGAAGTGGCGGTGGCGGAGCGTCGCGTCGTCGTCGGCCTCGAGCGTCGACTCGCGCAGCCGCCGCACGGAGAGGACCGTCGTGGGCGGGTGCACGTGATAGAGCAGCGCGGAGGTGCCCGTGAAGCCCTCGTGGCCGACGAGCTGCTCGGAGTACAGACCGCCATCGGGCTTGCGGAAGGCGATGTGCCGCTTTCGCGGCATCCGGCCGAGGGTGTGATAGAACGGCATGGCGCCCTCTTACAGGTTGCCGCGCAATTCCTGCTCGCGCTCGATCGCTTCGAACAGCGCCTTGAAGTTGCCGGCGCCGAAGCTGCGCGCGCCCTTGCGCTGGATGATCTCGTAGAAGACGGTCGGGCGGTCTTCCACGGGCTTCGTGAAGATCTGAAGCAGATAGCCGTCGGGATCGCGATCCACCAGGATCCCGAGCGCCGCGAGCTCGTCGACCGGCTCGTCGATCCTGCCGACGCGCTTCTGCAGGTCGTCGTAGTACGTCGTCGGCACGCTCAGGAACTCGACGCCGCGATCACGCAGCGCGGTGACGGTCTCGATGATGTCGTCCGTCGCCAGCGCGAGATGCTGCACTCCCGGCCCCCGGTAGAACTCGAGGTACTCGTCGATCTGCGACTTCTTCTTTCCCCGGGCCGGCTCGTTGATCGGGAACTTGATGCGATCGTTCCCGTTCGCCATCACCTTCGACATCAGCGAGGAGTACTCGGTGCTGATCGTCTTGTCGTCGAAGGTGAGCAGGTTTCGGAAGCCCATGACGTGGGAGTAGAACTCCACCCACTCGTTCATCTTCCCGAGCTCGACGTTGCCAACGCAGTGGTCGACGTACTGGAGCCCGACCTCGTCCGGCACATAATGCGGCTCGCGCGCGACGAACCCCGGGATGAACAGTCCCCGGTAGTTGCGCCGCTCGACGAGCGAGTGCACGGTGTCGCCATAGATCTTGAACGAGCCGATGACGATCTCCCCGTCGTCGTCGCGCAGCACCTCGGGCGCGCGCTCGGGGGTGGCGCCGCGCTCGACGGCCTTGGCAAAGGCATCGCGCGCGTCATCCACCCACAGCGCGATATCACGTACGCCGTCGCCGTGCTTCTGCACGTGCTCGGCGATGCGCTTCGCCTCGGGGCTCAGGTCCTCGCGGATCGCCGTCGTGAGCACGAATCGGATCTTGCCCTGCTGCAGCAGGTAGCTCGCCCGGTCGCGCACCCCGGTCTCCGGGCCGCGGTAGCCGACGAGCTGGAAGCCGAACGCCGCGCGGTAGAAGTGCGACGACTGCTTGGCGTTGCCGACCCAGAACTCGACGTAATCGGTCCCGTTGATCGGAAAGGTATCGTGCGCCTCGGCGGCGACTTCGAGGGTTTCGGTGGCCATGGGTCGGGCTCCTCGCAAATTCGGAGTGTATAGCGGCCAGTCTGACTTAGTATAGCGTTCGGGCACTTGCTGGGTGAATCGGTGAGCTGGTGAGCTAGTGAGCTGGTGAAGCCGATTCGCGGATTCACCAGCTCACTAGCTCACTAGCTCACTAGTACACCAAGACTCACTGCCTCAACTCCACCAGGTCCCTGAACAACGCCAACGCCTCCGGATTCGCCAACGCATCCGCGTTCTTCACGGGGCGCCCGTGCACCACGTCGCGCACGGCGAGCTCGGTGATCTTGCCGCTGATCGTCCGTGGGATGTCGGCCACCTGCACGATCCGCTTCGGGACGTGGTGGGGTGACGTGTTCTCGCGGATGCTGCGTCTGATCCGATCCCGTAGCGCGTCGTCCAGCTCGAGGCCGGGCCGGAGTCGGACGAAGAGCACGATGCGCACGTCGCCTCCGTCCACGTCCTGACCGATCACGAGGCTCTCGACGATCTCGGGAAGCCGCTCGACCTGGCGGTAGATCTCCGCGGTGCCGATGCGCACGCCGCCCGGGTTCAGCGTGGCGTCGCTGCGTCCGTGGATGATCATTCCGTCGTGCTCGGTGAGCTCCGCCCAGTCGCCGTGCCTCCAGGTGTTCGGGTAGACGTCGAAGTACGCTGCACGGTAGCGGCTGCCGTCGGGGTCGTTCCAGAACGCGACCGGCATGCTCGGGAACGGCGCGGTGCACACGAGCTCGCCCGCGCGGCCGCGGACCGGTCGCCCTTCGTCATCGAACACCTCGACGTTCATCGCGTAGCTGCGCATCTGGATCTCATCGCGGTAGACCGGCAGCGTGGGCTCGCCGGCGGCGAAGCACGAGATGATATCGGTGCCACCACTGATGCTGCTGAGGCGTACGTCGCGCTTCACACGCTGGTAGACGAAGTCGAAGCTGTGCGCGGCAAGCGGACTTCCGGTGGACAGGATCGCCCGCAGCGCCGAGAGATCGTGCTCGCGATCGGGGACCAGACCTTCCTTCTCGGCGAGCGCGAGCCACTTCGCACTCGTGCCGAACACGGCGAGCCGCTCCTGCGCGACCAGATCCCAGAGGATCGTGCGGTCGCTGACGATCGGCGCACCGTCGTAGGTGATCACCGTCGCGCCGAGCGCGAGGTTGGAGACGAGCCAGTTCCACATCATCCACCCGCACGTCGTCACATACACGACGCGGTCGCCGGCACGCACGTCGGTGTGCAGGGCGAGCTCCTTGAGGTGCTGTACGAGCGTGCCCCCTGCCCCGTGCACCATGCACTTCGGCAGACCGGTCGTTCCTGACGAATACATGATGTACAACGGGTGGTCGAACGGCAGACGCGTAAACCCCAGCGGTGCTGCGTGGCCGCGGGCGAGCGCGTCGGCCCACGTGATCGCGCCGTCCGGCAGCACGACGTCGCCCGCGAGATCTGATGGAAGATGCGATACGACGACGACCTGCTCGACGCTGGGCAGGCTCGGCAGGAACGCGCGGACGCGCTCGAGGCAGTCGATCCGCTTGCCGGCCCAGACATAGCCGTCCGCCGTGACGAGCACCTTGGGCGCGATCTGCCCGAAGCGATCGAGGACGCCGCCAGGGCCGAAGTCGGGAGAGCACGACGACCAGAGCGCGCCGAGCGATGCGGCGGCGAGCATCGCGACGACGGCCTCGGGCATGTTGGGTACGAAACCCACGACGCGGTCGCCGGGCACGACGCCCGCCTCGCGCAGGAATGCGGCGAACCGCGCGACGGCGTCGCCGAGCTGGGCATAGGTGAGCCGCCGGCCGGGTCCGCGCTCGGTCCACTGCACGAGCGCTTCCGTGTCGTCGTACCGGCGCAGCAGATTCTCGGCGAAGTTGAGGCGCGCACCGCTGAACCAGCGCGGTCCCAGCACTGGATCCGGCGGTGCCATCCGCTCGCCGTGCTCGAGGACGGCGTCCCACGGCGGCGCACCGGGGCGCTCCTCGGCGATGACGCCGCCGAAGCGCCAGAGCGCCGCCCAGAATTCGGCGGGCTCGGCGACCGACCATCTCCACAGCGAGTGCGCGTCGGTCACCGCCGCCGCCGGGCCGCCGAGCGGGAGCACCGCGTCGCGGATGAAGCAGGTGACGTTCGCGGCCGCGATCGCCTCGGGGCTCGGGCTCCAGAGTGGAGTCGTGTCGCTCACCCGTTCAATGTGAAGCGGGGTACGGGCGGGCGGGAGATCGAGACCACCTCAGGGCTCGCTCGGCTCCTCCGGCATCAAGAAACGGGTTCTTCGGGGAAAATCGGGGAATACCGGTCGAGATGCCGAGGGGCGGCGCAACGGCTCAACGGCGAAACGCCCTGACGGCCCAAGGCCCGGACGGCGCGAAATGCCGAAGGACGCTGGCAGTCCGCGCTCCGACTGCGCTGCGCCGTTCGGCGGTTCGCGCTCCTGCTGCTCTGCGCCGTCCCGTCTTCCCGCCCTATAACCGGAATTCCCCGATGAACCAAGAAACGGAGGGTCCGGTTGAATGAGGCGGATTGGGCGGATGCTACAACCACAACGACAACAGCAACTGGCTCTTGGGAATGCGCCACGAGAGACTCGATGTGGCGGCCCCCAAATTAGCAGTTGCTGTTGCAGTCGTTCCCGCATCCGCTCCATCCGCTTCATGCAATCAAGCCCTCCGTTCTTGATGCAGGCCCGGCGCGAACCTCCTCAGAGGCCGAGCGAAAGCTTCGTGTAGATAAAGCGGCCATTGAAGCCGAAGGGGGTGATACCGGAGTACGGAAAGATGCCGAAGTTCGCCGTTCCGCCGTTCTCGGTGGCGACCGTCGCGATGTTGCCGTTGTTGATGTTGCGGTCGGGGTAGATGTCGAACACGTTATCCGCGCCGATGCTCACGTTCGCGCGGCCGAGCGTGTACGAAGCGCTGACGTCGGTGATCCACTTCGGCGAGAAGGTCTGGTCGAGCGGGCCGAAGGCGTTCGAGGTCGCGGTAGGGCTGGTGAAGCCTGTCACCTGGCCGTAGCGCTGCGACCGCACGTTCAGGCCGAGCCTGGCCAGCGTGTAGGCGGCGCCGAGGATGAGGTTGTTCTCCGGGTTGCCGAGCTCGATGCGCGCCTGCTCGACGCGGTCGAAGAGGGAGGACTTGAGCCCCGAGAGGTTCGCGGGAAGCGTGTCGACACGTGTGACGCGCGTGCGATTCCAGTTGTACGCCGCCGACAGGCGGAGCACGCTGGTGGTCGAGAAGGTGAGGCCGTAGTTGGCGATGATGTCGTAGCCGTGAGTGCGTGTGTCGATCGCGTTGGTGAAGTAGCGCCCGCCCGACACGCCCGTGACGCCGATGTTCTGGAGTGCGGTCACCGCGGCCGCTCCGGTGAAGTTGTTCGACAGCACGATACGATCGTCGACCTCGATGTAGTAGTAGTCGGCGGTGAGCGAGACCGACGACAGCGGCTCCGCCGCGATGCCGAAGCCGACGTTTCGCGACTTCTCGGCCTTGAGCGGACTGGCGCCGAGCGCTGCCGCTTCCGGCGTGTTCGCGGGGAAGGTCTTGATGTCGAACGGCACGCCGCTCACGAAGTTCGTCGCGGTCGACGAGAAGAACTCCTGCATCAGCGATGGCGCGCGGAATCCCGTGCTCACCGACCCGCGAAGCGCGTAGCCGGGATGCAGCTGGTAGCGCGTGGAGAGCTTGCCCGTCGTGGTGTTGCCGAAGTCGTTGTAATGCTCGTAGCGGCCGGCGACGTCGACGAGCCACTTGCTCGTGAGGTCGGACGAGAGGTCGGCGTAGAGCGCGGTGTTGTTGCGCGTGTGCGAGCCGGCGTCACCGGGCTTGCCGCCGCTGTCGCCCTTGAAGCCGGGGAACACCTGCGCGCCAGGCGGCGCGGCGGTCGTCGTCGGATTGCCGTTCTGATCGGGCACTCTGGCGCCGCCGTTGACCCACGACGCGAGCTCGCCCGCGACGATCGTGTACTTGTCGGCGCGGAACTCCGCACCCGCGGCGACGGCGAGCGGTATGGGCAGCAGGTCGCGGAACGAGCGATTGAAGTCGAGCGTGGTGGTGCTCTGCTGGAAGCGGAGCTTGCCGGCGTCGAACTGCGTCGGCGACGTCGGTCCGAGCGAGACGTTCATCGAGTTCTTGATGACGAAGCCGAACTGATTGCCACCGTAGACCGTGCCGAGGTCCCAATCCCAGCCGCCGACCTGGCCCTTGGCACCGACCGCGCCGGAGGCGTCGATGATGTTTGAGTGGATCAACGGCAGGAAACCGTCGGGATAGATCGCCGGCTGGCGACGGCCGCTCGGATCGTTGGCGCGGCGCCAGAAGCCGGCCGCCTCACCCTTGCGTGTGCCGACGCCGCCGAAGCTGTACGCGTCGATGTTGCCGAAGCGCGTGCCACCGTTCCAGAAGCCCTGCCACTCGTGGATCGCGGCGTCGCCCTGCAAGTGATTCATCCGTCCGTCCGGCAGCGGATACACCGGGTTCGTCTCGCGCGGATCGCCGGCGAAATACTGGATGCGCGGATCCGGAAGCGTGCGGTTGGTGCGGCCCCGATCCCGGAACTCGCCACCGAGGTGGAGGAACGAGTTATCC
>JBJMNN010000185.1:0-4473 GCA_045804245.1 Gemmatimonadaceae bacterium
CCGTAGACCGCGCCGAGACTGTCGACCGCGTACTGCACGGTCACCGTGCCCTCGATTCCCTTCGTGTACAGCTCCTGCGGGTAGCGGATGCGTGCCTGGCTCCGTTCACGCGGTGGGCCCGGCGGGGAATCGACGGTGTCGGGCCACAGCTTGAGCCTCTGTTGTGGGTCGTTCACGAACGCGAGCTGATACATCCGCGCCTGCTCGCTCGCAGGGTCGAGGGTCTCCGTCGGTCCGGCGACCGGATGATGGTGCCAGACGCTGAACTTGTACCGGTACGCGCCGCGAGCCGGCGCGTCGAACTGGAACGTGCCGTCGGTGGTGGTCTGGGTGCGCGCGACGACGCGGCCGGTCGTGTCCTCGAGCGTGACGTCGACGCAGGGCAGGCGCATCCCCGTGGCGGAGTCGACGGCGATACCACCGACGAGGCCCTGGGCGTAGAGCGGCGCGGCCACGAGCAGCAGTGCGATCGAATACGTGAAGCGCATCGTCCGTCGGAGGGAGAAGTGTGATCTAGCCCGCCAGCCCGCGCAGCGCACGCTCCAGCCCCTCGTCCAGCATCGCGTCGCGCGCGACCGAGAGCCCGAGATCACGGATCAATCCGTTCTGCAGCCGGTAGATCCAGCCGTGCACCTGCAGCGGCTGCCCGCGCCGCCACGCGTCCTGCACGATCGTCGTGCGGCAGACGTTCGCCGTCTGCTCCAGCACGTTCAGCTCGCACAGCCGGTCCACGCTGTGGCCGTCGGTCATGGCGCGCGTGAACCGCGCCTGGTGTCGCTCGGCGACGTCCTGCACGTGGCGCAGCCAGTTGTCGATCAGGCCGAGCGGCGTGCGCTTCCACGCCGCCTCGACGCCGCCGCAGCCGTAATGGCCGCAGACGATCACGTGCTCGACGCGCAGCACCTCCACCGCGTACTGCAGCACCGAGAGGCAGTTGAGGTCCGAGTGCACGACGACGTTGGCGACGTTGCGATGCACGAACAGCTCGCCCGGCATGAGCCCGACGATCTCGTTGGCCGGCACCCGACTGTCGGCGCAGCCGATCCAGAGATAGCGCGGCGCCTGCTGGCGCGAGAGGCGGTCGAAGAAGCCGGCGTCGCGGCGACGCACTCCCTCGGACCACCGGCGGTTGTTGTCGAGTAGATCGGCCAGAATCGGCATTCGCGTCGCGCGGGGCGTCAGGCCACGTCGCCGACCGGAGGCGCGTGCACGACGCCGTCGGTCGAGCGCAGCCCACGCCCGATGGTGGCGACGATCGGCAGCGCGACGAACGGAATGTGAGCGAGCAGCTGCACCCACCACCGCTCGCTGATCTGCGTCCGCCGGTGGGCGAACAGCGGAATGACGACCAACGACATCACGATCCAGATGAGCGGGCCGTACACCGCCGCCGCGGCGAGGATGCCGGCCGGTGTGGCGACCAACCGGCGCAACTGCGGTGACAGGAGAACGAGCATGAGAAATAGTGTGGTCCACACCAGCGCGACGGTGGCGTGAAGCACGAGGCCGAACAGGATCGTGCGCAGGCCACCGTAGATGGCGGCTCGTCCGAGCAGCAGCGAGGCGATGCCTTGCCACACGCGCCCGAGCGGCTGGCCGTAGGCCACGACGGGCAGCACGGTGGCGAAGATCGCGTCGACGACGGTGATGAGCGCCCACGCGCGCAGCCAGATGCGGAGAAAATTCTGATTCACGCGGCGAATATGCGTCGCCGGGGCGCGCCGAGCCAGCGCGTCAGGGCGTCATGGCGCGGGTGGGCATCAGCATCTTCGCCGGCCCGCCGACGCGCGCGATGAGCTGCTGGTAGTTCATCAGATGGATCTTTCCCGAGCGCACCATCTCCGCGAGCTCGGGCGAGAGCATCGTCTGGAGCTCGGCCGTACGATGGTCGACGACGCCGGCGCCGGGCGCGTTCTGCTCAGGCGCATTCTGGTCGAAGATGACCTCCATCTCCGGCGTGCGCTCGGCGACGTGCACCTCGAAGAGATTCGGCTGGTCCAGCTTGTTCGTGGCGAGATACTGGAGGAAGGTCGCCTTCTTCGTGGCAACGGGGACGCCCCAGATGGAACGGTAGTTCTCGCCGAACCAGCCGGAGATGCCGACGCCATACTTCCGCGCCACGCGCTCGAACACTTCACGAAGTTGCGGCGTGGCGAGCCCCGTCCCCATGTGCGGGTCGACGTAGGCGATCTTCAGCCCCGAGGCCATGGCGCGATCCATCTGCGCGCTGAGCTCGCGCTCCACTTCGCCGAGATCGTACTTGCTCGCGAGGAACGCCGGCACGGACGGGAGGAAGTAGCCGTTGCTGTCCACGAGCGACGGGGCGCCCCCCTTGCCGAGCACGGGACCCCAGCGGTAGCTGCGCCACTCCGAGTTGAGCGCGAGGTGCACGCCGACGGTGACGTTCGGGTACTTCTTGAGAATGTCCACCGCCTCCTGGTACCACGGGCAGACGAAGAGCACCGACGCGGAGATCGGCATCCCGGTCCTGGCGACCTGCTCGACTGCGAGGTTCACCGAGTGGTTCATCCCGATGTCGTCGAGCCGGAGGAGGACATCGGGCACCTTTGAGGCCTGGGCGGTAACGATGCGCACCGGCGCGATCAGCGCAGTGGCGAGAAGAAGGGCTCGGAAGCGGAGAAGTACGGCCATGAGCGGGCTCGCGAGTGAGAGTGGGCGGCGAATTTACCATAGCGTGCGGCGCGGAGCCCCGCTAACGACGGAACGCGGATCCGCGTCATCCGCGTTCCCCGCTTTTTTTGGCGCTCGATGTTTCCAGGAACTGTTCGGCGCCACTTGGCTCGCTTGACAACGTCACCGTTTCGCAGTCGAGTCCGAGAAGCCGAAGAAGCGATCCATGCGCCAGCCGTCGGGTCCTGGCACGAGCACAGCGACGTAGCGGCCGTACTCGAGGTGCTTGCCGCCCGTGTCGCGGTAGCTCTGCTGGAACGCGCCGAACTCGGTGACGTGATCCGGAGCGATGCGACGGTGTGCGACGTCGAGCTTCAGATCCATGTCGGCGAGCGACGCCCAGTTCTCGCGCGCCATCGCCTCGAGGCCTGCGCGGCCGCGCACCGTGGCGAACGCCGGCCACTCGAACTCGGCGCTGTCGGTGAACAGCCGCCCGTACGCCACCGGGTCGTGGTCGCGATAGGCCTTCGAGATGCGCGCGTTGAGCGAGTCGACGCCGGCGTTGGCGTCCGTGGATGGACGCGACTCGCGCTGCTCGGGGGCACAGGCGAGCGTCGCGCAGAGCAGCGTGAGGCCGAAGCCCGAGAGAACGATCGCGCGTGGCGTGGCGTGGGTCATCTCATGCAGGGGCGACGTTGGGCTCGTTTCGGCGGAACTTCGCCTCGGTGAGCGGAAGGCTATGAAACGATCGCATGTCGCGCGCTCAGCGCGGCACCATCGCCGGCAGGAGATACGCCTGCACCCAGGCGATCACGCCGATGAACGTCGCGAACACGATGCTGTGCCAGAAGCTGCTGCGCAGCACCTCGCCCTCGTGGCCGACGAGGCCCACTGTCGACACGCCGACGGCGATGTTCTGCGGCGAGATCATCTTGCCCGCCACCGCGCCCGAAGAGTTCGTCGCGGCGGTGAGGATCGGGTTCAGGTGCAGCTGCTGCGCGGTGGCGACCTGCAGGTTGCCGAACAGGAAGTTGCTCGACGTGTCGCTGCCGGTGAGGAAGCACGCGACCCAGCCGAGGTAGCTGCTCACGAGCGGGAAGAGCACGCCGGTGCCGGCCAGCGCGGCGCCGAGCGTGTAGACCATCCCCGAGTAGTTGAAGAGGAATGCCATGCCGACGATGAAGAGCACGACCACGGCGGGAATCCGGAGCTGACGCAGCGTCTCGGTGGCGCTCTGAAGCACGGTGCGAGGCGAGAGTCGGAACCAGAGTGACGTGAAGACCGTGGTGACGAGCACTGCGGTCCCCGTCGCCAGTGGCTGGAAGTTGAACACCGCGGCGTACGGCCGCTGGTAGAGCGCGATCATCACGCCGTTGTGGAGCGAGGGAATCGGGATCGCGATCTGACCGGCGGAGAACAGCTTGGCGCGCGACCAGACGACGATGACGACGGAGAGGAGGAGCCACGGGACAACGCCGTCGAGCACGTCGCGGCGCGTCATCTTCTGAATGTGAATGGCGACGCCCTCGGTCGTCGTCGCCGCCGCGGCGGCGCGCGGGGACCAGAAGCGGAGCAGCGTCGTCGTGGCGGCGATCGCCGCGAGGGCGCTCAGGACGTCGGCCGCGTACGGCCCCCAGGTATTCGACACGACGAACTGCGCGGTGGCGAAGCTCACGCCGGCCACGAGCGCGACGGGCCAGGTGCGGCGCAGCCCGTCGCGGCCGGCGACGACGAGTGACAGATAGGCCGGCAGCAGCACCGAGAGGAGCGGCAGCTGTCGTCCGACCGCCGCGCCGAGCTTCATGACGTCGAGCCCTGTCACGCTGGCCAGCGCGACGATCG
>JBJMNN010000186.1:0-6311 GCA_045804245.1 Gemmatimonadaceae bacterium
ATTCTTCGCGCTCAACTGTGCCGCGCTGCCGAAGGAGATTCTCGAGAACGAGCTGTTCGGTCACGAGAAGGGCGCGTTTACCGGATCGACGAACGAGAAGGCGGGCGCGTTCGAGATGGCGAGCGGCGGCACGATCTTCCTCGACGAGATGGCCGAGATGCCGACCGACATCCAGGTCAAGCTGCTGCGGGCCATCGAGACGCGGCAGATCCGCCGGCTTGGCGGCAAGCGCGAGATCAACGTCGACATTCGCATCGTCGCGGCGACGAACAAGAATCTCCAGAAGGCGATCGTCGACGGCGAGCTGCGCGAGGATCTGTACTACCGTCTCGCCGTGGTGGAGATCGACTTGCCACCACTCCGCGAGCGGGCCGACGACATCCAGCTCCTCGCCAACGAGTTCTTGGGTCGCTTCGCGCAACAGAACGGAAAGTCGATCACCGGGTTCGAGGATGCGGCGTGGGAGTGGATCATGAGCTACCACTGGCCGGGCAACGTGCGCGAGCTGAAGAACGCCGTGGAGCGCGCGGTGATCATGAGCCGAAGCTCGACGATCGGTCCCAACGACATCATCCCGCGCCATCTGCGGAGCGGCGACGGCACGCCCGCCACGCTCACGATCCCGGTGGGTGCAACGGCCGCCGACGCGCGGCGGCAGCTCGTGCTGCGGACGTTCGCGTCGACGTCGGGCGACGCCGAGCGCACGGCGAGGATGCTCGGGCTCTCGGAGCACGATGTGCGCTCCGAGCTGCTGCACCTGTTGAACGGCGCGGGGGATGCATCGCCCGCGACCGCGCCGGCCGACACCGGCGTCGAACCACCCGCGCCGCGAGCAGCGCGGCGACAGGACCCCGTTGCGACCCCCGCTCGCACGGCGAGCAAGAAACCACCGGCCAAGAAGGGGCGCTGAGCGTCCCGCGAGGAGCGAACATGCGGCATCACGATCCCGACGATCCGTACATCGTCATCGAGAAGCACTCCGGCGGGGTGAGCGACTTCCTTCTCGGTGCTCTCATCGGCGCCGGTGTGGCGCTGCTGTTCGCTCCACGTTCCGGCCGCGAGACGCGCGCCGACATCGGTCGCCGCGCACGCGCCGCGCAGGACCGTGTGCGCGACGTCGCCGAAGGGGTCACCGAGCAGGTGGTCGACACGTTCGAAGGCGCCAAGTCCCGCATCGAGGAGCAGCTCGAGAGCGCGCGCTCGGCGATCGTCGCGAAGAAGGAGCAGGTCAGCCGCGCCATGGAGGCCGGACGCGAAGCGGCCCACCAGGCGAGGACGGATCTGGAGCGCCGCCTCGCGGAGACCAAGGCCGCGTACAACGCGGGCGCCGACGTCGCCCGGTCGGGTCGCGCCGCGGCGCCGGTCAGCTCGAATGGAGACGCGGACGAAGACGCCTGAACCGCTGGCGGAGGCGCCAGCGCCGCGGTTCGTCCCTCCTCCTCGACCAACGCGGTCCGTCCTCTCCAGGCTGGGCTGGACGCTGCGCGACTACGCCATGCGCGTCTGGGACAACGCCGGCGAGGACAACGTGCTGTTCCTCGCCGGAGGGATCGCATTCAACATCCTGCTCGCCGCCGTCCCGTTCGTGCTGCTGATGGTCTGGGGCATCGCCCTCGCCCTGCACAACCGCGTCGAGGCGAACCAGCTCGTCGTCCACTACCTCGACCGCGTGCTGCCGGCGCATTACGAGAGCCCCGATGCGCCGCAGCACAAGCTGATCGGTGACATCCTCGGCGCTCAGACGAAGCTCGGAATCTGGAGCGCCGTCGGCTTCGTCTGGTTCTCCACGCGCCTGTTCGGATCGCTGCGCACGGTGCTCGCGAGCGTGTTCGACATCGAGCAGGAGCGCGGGATCATCCAGGGCAAGATTTTCGACATCAAGATCACCGTCCTCTCGACGAGCCTCATCACCGCCAATGCCCTGATCAGCGGATACGTGCTCGTCGCCACGAAGGCGAGCCGGCAGGTGCTGGTCGATCTCGGCATCCGCAGCGACGTGATGGGTCAGGCGAGCGCGTGGGGGACGCACCTCGTCGGCACCGTGCTGCTCGGGGTGATGTTCTTCGCGCTCTACAAGTTCCTCCCGATCCGCCGAGTGCGCACCAAGACCGCCTGGGTCGCGGCGCTGTTCACGACGCTGATGTTCGAGCTGGCGAAAGTGGCTTTCAACTTCTACATCGACTCGTTCAATCCGGGGTCGTTGTACACGGGAGCGATCGCCGCGGTCGTCGTCATCGTGGTCTGGGTGTACTACGCGGCGCTCATCTTCATCCTCGGGGGAGAGGTGGGGCAGGTCTACGAGCTCCGCCGCACGCGAAAACGCCAGCGCGAAGTGTTTCTCGACTGACGAGCCGAGCATTTGGCCCAATGGTTGCTTATGTGTTCCAGCGAACGCGCAAACTCAGGGAGGCCACCCATGCGCAAAGCGCTGCTCGGCGTAGCACTGCTCGTGTTGCCTGTCGCCGCCTGCAAGAAGACCGGCGAGAACGAGTACCAGGTGAAGACGCCGGATGTGAACGTCTCGACGGACACGCACACGGTGCGGACGCCGGATGTGGATGTCGGCTCGAAGGTCGACACGATCAAGACACCCGTCGTCGGGACGAAGAAGGACACGCTCGTCGTCGACAAGCCGGTCGTCGGCACGAAGCAGACCGAGGTGAAGACGCCGACGGTGAAGGTGACGAAGCCCTAGTCACGCTGCGCGCGACGTTCGCCGGTCAACGGTTTTTCCGTTCACGGCCGGCCTCGGGAAGCTCCTACGTCCCGAGGCCGGCCGTGAACCGTCTAACCGTCAACCGACGAACTGTCTAATCTTCGTCCATGCCGATCCCCGCTCCCGTCATCGACCTCCGCTCCGACACCGTCACCCGTCCGACCGCCGCGATGCGGCGCGCGATGGCCGAGGCGGAGGTCGGCGACGACGTGCTCGACGGGGATCCGACCGTGCGGCGGCTGGAGGCGCAGGTGGCCGCGCTGCTCGGGAAGGAGGCCGGCCTGTTCTTTCCCAGCGGCACGATGGCGAATCAGACCGCGCTGTGGGTGCACACCACGCCGGGCACGGAGGTGTTGCTCGACGCCGGCGCTCACATCGTCAACTGGGAGATGGCCGGAGCCGCGGCGTTGGCGGGAGTGCAGGTGCGCCCCGTCTCGCCCGGAGACGGTCGCGCCGTCGCGTCCGCGCTCGACCTCGAGCGAGCGTTGCGCCCGCGCTCGCCGCATGCGCCGCTCGCCACGCTGATGTGCGTCGAGAACACCCACAACGGTGCCGGCGGGATGGTCGCGACCGTCGCCGATCTCGCCGAGCTGCGCGACGTTGCCGATGCGGCACGACTCCCCGTGCACATGGACGGCGCCCGATTGTGGAACGCGCACATCGCGACGGGTACGCCGCTCGCCGACTTCGCCCGCACGGCCGATTCCGTGATGCTGAGCTTCTCGAAGGGGCTCGGCTGTCCGGTCGGCGCGATCCTCGTCGGCGACGCGGAGCTCGTGCAGCGCGCTCACGTCGTACGGAAACGACTCGGCGGCGGCATGCGCCAGAGCGGCATTCTCGCCGCCGCCGCACTGCATGCGCTCGAGCAGCATCTCGGTCGCCTGGCCGAGGATCACGCCACCGCGCGATGCTTCGCGCAGCTCGTCGCGCGCGCTTCCGGCGCGCGGGTCGTCTCTCCCAACACGAACATCGTCATGGTCGACCTGCCCGAGGGGACGACGAGTGCCGCCGTGGTGGCCGCCGCGGCGGAACAGGGAGTGTGGATCACGCCGTGGAGCGCGACGCGCATCCGAGCCGTCACGCACCTGGACGTCGATATGGCGGCAGTGACGCGCGCAGCCGAGGTCGTTCGCTCGGCGATCGAGGCGCAGACGCTTCACCGACACCCGTCCAGGGTGTAGATTACGGATGTCCCAGGTCCCGAAGGGCGGCAGCCTTCTAACTCCGTCAGGACCCCGAAGGTAGCAGCGGCATGAGGTGTCTGACGTCGCTTCGTCAGGCCTGGGGCACTCGGCGCGGGGGGGTCACTCGAGAGGGTGAGCCCCTCGCGCCTTCGGTTTGACGGTTTGTCGGTGATCGGTTTATGTCAGCCGGCAGGAACGGCGACCGCCTTGCCAGAGGCGTTGCCGGCCGACAATCGATGACCCGTTCACCGACTCACGGCGCGGCTGCGCCGCGCCACATGTCCCTCGCTCTCGCCCGGAAATACCGCCCCAGGACCTTTGCCGACGTCGCCGTGCAGTCGCACGTGGCGGCGACGCTGAAGGGGGCGATCGCGCTCGGCCGGGTGGCACACGCGTACCTGCTCTGCGGGCCGCGCGGCGTGGGAAAGACGACGCTCGCGCGCGTGCTCGCGATGGCGCTCAACTGCGAGCGTCGCGGCGATCCGTCGCTCGGAGGCGAGCCGTGCGGTGAATGCGCGAGCTGTCAGCGCATCTGGAGCGGTTTGTCGTCGCTCGACGTCGTCGAAATCGACGCCGCGTCGAACCGCGGCGTCGACGATGCGCGCGAGCTGCGTGAGCGGGCGATGTACGCGCCGTCGGGCGACGATCGGTACAAAGTGTACATCGTCGACGAGGCGCACATGCTCACGCGTGAAGCGTGGAACGCGCTGCTCAAGATCCTCGAGGAGCCGCCGCCGCGCGTCGTGTTCGTCTTCGCCACGACCGAGCCGCAGAAGATCGCGCAGTCCGCGGCGCCCGTTCTGAGCCGTGTCCAGCGGTTCGACTTCAAGCGCATCGGCGCGATCGACATTCGCGCCCGCCTCGAGCGCGTGCTGAAGGAGGAGCAGGTCGATGCCGACGCCGACGCCCTGGCGATGATCGCGCGCGCCGCCGACGGCTCCATGCGCGACGCGCTCTCGCTCACCGATCAGGTGCTCGCGATGGGCGAGGGCGCGATCGTGCCGGAGCGCGTGCGCGATGCGCTCGGGCTCGTAGCGGAGGACGAGTACATCGCGCTACTCGATCTCGTCGCCGAGCATCGGGCGGGAGACGTGTTCGCGTTCGTCGCGCGCCTCGCCGACGCGGGGATCGACTTCGGCCAGTTCCTCACCGGCTTCGGCGACATGGTGCGCGGCCTGCTCGCGGTGACGCTCGGCGGCACGCCGCCCGAGGTGAGCGAGCGGGCGCGCGAAGCCCTCGTGGCGCGGAAGCAGGCATTCGCCGCCGGCGATCTGCTGCGGATGCTCTCGATCGCCACCGAGCTCGAGCCGCGCTTCCGGAAGAGCGGCCAGCAGCAGCTCCTGCTCGAAGCGATGCTCGTGCGCTTCGCGCTCCTCGACCGCACGGTGAGCCTAGAGACCGTGCTGCGTGGACTCGGTGGCGGATCGCCGGGCGGGGACGAGGAGTCGTCGGTGGCTCCGTCGTCGGCGCGGCGCGCCGCGCCATCCGCGTCGGCCTCGTCGACGCGCGGGGCAGAGCGGACGCCGTCGGATACACCGGCGTCCGATTGGCGCGCGGTGATCCGCGACGCCGACCGCGCGCCGGCGTCATCTGCGCCGTCCTCGCCACGCGCGATGCGCGACGTCGCCGCGGCCGCGCCGCGCGACGCCGCGCAGCCCTCGTCGGCGGCTCCTGACGTGCCGCGCGGCGAGACGGTGTCGTCGGCGCTCGCCGGTGCCCCCGACCTGAACCAGCTCGTGGAACGTTGGGACGACGTCGTCGCCGGCATGCGCGCGGTGGGAAAGAGCGTCGCGGCTACGGCGCTCGAGCATGCGGCTCCCGCGGCCGTCGACGCGCGTGGCGACGTGACGCTCGCGCTCGACGAGGCGAATCCGATTTTCCAGCAGGCGCTCGAGGCGGTGAAGTCGGAGCTCGTGTCGACGCTGCGCCGGTGGTTCCCCGGCGTGCAGCGCGTCGTGGTGCGCGCGCCCGAAGGTGCGAGCACGCCGCCCCCGCGTCTCACCGACGAGATGGTGCGCTCCGAGCGCATCGCCGTGCTGCGTCGCAAGGACCCCGTGCTCGACGCGGCGATCGACGCACTCGATCTGGATCTCGCCGATTGACGGTTGGCTGGCGTCGCTTGCCCGGACGCGGCGCCGCCGGATAGCTTTCGCCCTCTTCCCAGTAGCGCACCGATGGCCGACTTCATGAAGATCCTGCAGCAAGCGCAGGAGATGCAGGGCCGCTTCCAGAAGCTCCAGGAAGAGCTTCAACAGCAGACCGTGAAGGCCTCCTCCGGAGGCGGCATGGTCAATGTCGAGGCGAACGGCCAGGGCACGATCCGGTCGATCAAGATCGACCCGAGCATCGTGAATGCGGCCGACGTCGAGATGCTCGAGGACCTGCTCCTCGTCGCGGTCTCCGAGGCCCAG
>JBJMNN010000187.1:0-8199 GCA_045804245.1 Gemmatimonadaceae bacterium
ACGCGCACCTCGTCGCCCTCGCGCGACAGCTCGAGCTCGACGTCACCCACGCGCACGAAGTACTTCACGCGGCCACCGGGACGAGCTCGCAAAGCGTCTCGACATGCGCCGTCTGCGGGAACATGTCGTAGCCGCACACATCGACGAGGCGATAGCTCGGAAGACGAGCGAGATCGCGCGCCAGCGTCGCGGGATCGCAGCTCACGTAGAAGAGTGCGTGCACTTCGTCGCGTCGCGACTCGAGCGTCGTCGTGACGCGCTCGTCGACGCCCGTCCGCGGTGGATTGAGCAGCACGACGTCCGCAGGAAGCGCGTGGCCGATGTGGTCTTCGACCCTCCCCCCGATCACCGTCGAGCTGTCCGGGAGCCGCTCGCGAAGCGTTTCGACGGCGGCGCGATCGAGCTCGATCGCCGTGACTCTCCTTCCATCCGCAGCGAGCGGCGCCGCCGTCGCTCCGGTTCCAGCATACGCGTCGACCACGTGCGCTGGAGCGAACGCGCGAACGCGAGCCAGCAGCCGCTCGCGAAGCCGCGCGGCGACGCCGGCGTTAACCTGGACGAACGCCGCGCCGGCGTGACGCTCGGCCGTGCGTGCAGCGACCCGACGAAGCGGTCCCTCCTCCGGACGCCACCAGACTTCCGTGACGGCCGAAACCTGTGCGAGCACCGCCTCCGGCGCTCGCCACGCGCGACCGCCCTCGACGGTGACCGAGGCGCCGTCGTCGAGCAGCCGGACCGCGACGCGCAGCGCGCGCTCGCGCGGCAGCGTGTCGAACGCCGCACGCAACTCGCGCCAGACCGCCATGACGCGCTCATCGGTGATTGGGCAGTCCGCGAGATCGAACACGCCGACCGGATCGTCGTATGGATGCAGTCCCGCGATCCAGCGCTCGCCTTCGCGCCGCAGATGCAGCGTGAGCTTGCGACGGTACCGCCACGGCACGTCGCTCGGCTCGACGACAGGATCAGCGACATCGCGCCGGCCGATGCGGCGCAACGCGTCACCGATGATCACGCCTTTCGCGGCGAGCTGCGCGTCGTACGACAGGTGCTGGATCTGACACCCGCCGCAGCGATCGATCGTGTAGTGTGGACACGGCGGGTCGACGCGCGATGGCGACGGCTCGTCGAGCGAGAGCAGTTGGCCGCGTGCGAAGCGCTTCGCGCGTGCGATGCGCACACGAGCGACGTCGCCGGGTGCGGTCCGCGGCACGAACACGACCATCCCTTCGGTGCGGCCAACGCCATCGCCGCCCGCGGCGATGGAGGCGATCTCGAGGCGCGCTCCGCGGTCGATCATCGCAGTCCCTCGCGTCGCGCCAGCTCGAGCCAGGCCGTCGGACTTTCCGACGCCGCGACCGCGACGGCCGCACTTCTGGGCGTGAGGCGGCGGGTGTTTCGCTCTCGCTCGGCGAGCAATACTGCCGCGATGGCGGCTCGTACCACGCTGTCGTGCGGCGGCGCCGCAGCGGTGAGCTCCGTGATCCGACGCTCCAGCCACTGGATCTCGATCGCTCCGGCGCGGAACTCCGCATCCTCCATGACGCGGAGATGAAAGTCGCGCGAGGTGTCGACGCCCTCGATCGTGAGCTCGAGGAGCGCGCGATGCATCCGCGCGATGGCCTGCGGGCGGTCGGGCGCCCACACGATCAGCTTGGCCAGCATCGGATCGTAGTGCAGCGAGATCTCGCTGCCCGTCTCGATCCCACCGTCCCAGCGGACACCGGGACCGGCGGGCACGTGGAGATACTGCACCTGACCCGTCGACGGGAGGAATCCGTTCGCCGGATCCTCACTGGTGATGCGGCATTCGATCGCCCAACCTCGCGGCGTGATGGCCTCCTGCTTGAAGGGCAGCCGTTCCCCCGCGGCGACGCGCAGCTGCCACTGCACGAGGTCGATCCCGGTCACGAGCTCGGTGACCGGATGCTCCACCTGAATGCGCGTGTTCATCTCGAGGAAGTAGAACGATCCATCCGCGTCGAGGAGAAACTCGCAGGTGCCGGCGTTCGTGTAGCCCGCGGCGCGTGCGGCGGCGACAGCGGCCGCGCCCATGCGTGCGCGCAACTCCGCCGACACCGCCAGGCTGGGCGCTTCCTCGATCATCTTCTGGTGTCGGCGCTGCACCGAGCACTCCCGCTCACCGAGGTGAAGCATGGTGCCGTGATGATCGCCGAGCAGCTGGATCTCCACGTGGCGTGGACCGACGATGTATTTCTCGACGTAGACCGCATCGTCGCCGAAGGCGTTGCGCGCCTCGCGCTGTGCGGACGTCAATGCCGACGCCAGTTCTTCCTGACGATGGACCACGCGCATCCCCCTGCCGCCCCCGCCGGCCGCAGCCTTGAGCAGCACAGGATAGCCGAACTCGTTCGCGACCTGTTCTGCTTCCGCCGCATCGCGGAGCGCCGTCGTTGTCCCGGGGACGACAGGCGTTCCCGCGGCCATCGCCAGCGCTCGCGCGGCGGTCTTGCTCCCCATCGCGGCGATCGCTTCGGCCGGCGGCCCGACGAACGCCAGTCCCGCGTCGCGCACGGCACGCGCGAACCACTCGCGCTCGGAGAGAAAGCCATAGCCGGGATGAATTGCCTCCGCGCCGACGCGCCGTGCCGCGGCGATGATCGCCTCGCCTCGGAGATACGACTCGCTGGACGGCGCCGGGCCGAGCAGCACCGCCTCGTCGGCCTCGCGCACGTGGGGGGCGCGCGCATCGGCCTCGGAGTACACGGCCACCGAGGCGACGCCGAGCTCGCGACAGGCGCGGATCACGCGAAGCGCGATCTCGCCGCGATTGGCGACGAGGACCTTGGAGAACATCAGAGCGGGATGTTGCCGTGCTTCTTGGGCGGGTTGCGATCCCGCTTCGTGCGAAGAGTATCGAGCGCCTCGATGAGGCGCGGGCGCGTGTCGCGCGGATCGATGATGTCGTCGATGTAGCCGCGGCCGGCGGCCACGTACGGGTGCGCGAACTTCTCGCGGTACTCGTTGATCTTCGCCTCCGTCATCGCGTCGGGATCGGCGCTCTCGGCGATCTCCTTGCGGAAGAGAATCTCGACCGCCCCCTTGGGACCCATCACCGCGATCTCCGCCGTGGGCCACGCGACGTTGAAGTCGCCACGAATGTGCTTCGAGCTCATGACGTCGTATGCGCCGCCGTACGCCTTGCGCGTGATCACGGTGAGCTTCGGGACGGTCGCCTCGCAGTACGCGTAGAGGAGCTTGGCGCCATGGCGGATGATCCCGTTGTGCTCCTGCGCGACGCCGGGCAGAAATCCCGGCACGTCCTCCAGCGTCACGATCGGGATGTTGAACGCGTCGCAGAACCGGATGAACCGCGCGGCCTTGATCGAGGCGTTGATGTCGAGCACGCCGGCGAGTACGGCCGGCTGATTCGCCACGATTCCCACGCTGAAGCCGCCCAGGTGGGCGAAGCCGCAGACGATGTTGGCCGCGAACTTCGGCTGGACCTCGTAGAACGTGCCGTCGTCGACGATGCGGCGAATGACCTCGTGCATGTCGTACGGCTTGTTCGGGTTGTCGGGGACGACGTCGAGCAGCGCCTCGTCGCGGCGGTCGCGCGGATCGGTGCCGCGTCCGCGTGGGGGTTCGTCGACGTTGTTCGACGGCACGTACTGGAAGAGGTCTCTGATCGCCTGCAGACAGGCCGGCTCGGAGTCGCACGCGAAGTGCGCTACCCCCGACGTCTCGTGGTGCGTGTCCGCGCCGCCGAGCTCCTCCATCGTCACGTCCTCGTGCGTGACCGTCTTCACGACGTTCGGGCCCGTGACGAACATGTAGCTCGTCTTGCGCACCATGTAGGTGAAGTCGGTGATGGCGGGCGAGTACACCGCGCCGCCGGCGCAGGGGCCGAGAATCGCGCTGATCTGGGGGATGACCCCCGACGCGAGGGTATTTCGGAGGAAGATTTCCGCGTAGCCGCCGAGGGAGACTACTCCCTCCTGGATGCGCGCTCCGCCGGAGTCGTTCAGACCGATGACCGGCGCGCCGTTGCGCATCGCCAGATCCATCACCTTGACGATCTTTTCGGCGAACGCCTCGCTCAACGATCCGCCGAACACGGTGAAGTCCTGCGAGAAGACATAGACGAGACGCCCGTCGACGCGTCCGTGCCCCGTCACGACCCCGTCGCCGTAGATCCGCTGCTCTTCGAGTCCGAAATCGTGGGACCGGTGCACGACGAAGCGGTCCAGCTCCACGAAGCTGCCCTCGTCCAGGAGCAGCTCGAGCCGCTCGCGCGCCGACAGCTTGCCCTTGCGGTGCTGCGCCTCGAGCCGCGCCGCCCCTCCGCCGACCTCCGCTTCGGCCGCCCGGCGCTCCAGCAGGGCCACCCGGTCTCGCATCGTCATAGGTGCGAAAAGGTAGCGCACGTGACGATACCCTTCTAGGCGAGCCTCGGGCACCCGACGGCGGAAACGCCCCAATGAGCGGATCGTCCCAACGGTAGCAGAACCCCCTCTCGAGCCGGCTCAGCACGCGCGTTCGACCCCACCCTTCATCGCCTCGCGTCCGTGACACGGACCATTTGTCGGGGAAGTGGATCAATCGGTATCGCCCACTCGACCCGCGATCTCATCGTGCGGCGCGTCGTCACGCTTGCGTTTCCCCTCGGACTCGCCGCGTGTGGCGGAGTGTCTCCATCCCTCGGCCGCGGCGGAACCGACACGGCCTACGTCGGCGTGGCGGTCGGGCTGACGAATCCCGAGCGCTATGCCCACATGTTCGACGGTGTCGCGCTCGCCTTCGACTCGCTCAACAGGATCCGTCCCGCGGGCGCCCCGCCGCTCGCGCTTCGTCGCGCGCCGTCGTCGGCCGACTCGCCGGTGAAGATCGCCACGGCGTTCCGGGACGATCCCGGCATCGTCGCGGTGATCGGCCACACCGAAAGCGACGCCACGATCGCGGCGGCGCCGGTCTACGCGGATCGCGCCCATGGCGGCAAGGATCCCGTTCCCGTCGTCACGCCGGCGGGCGCGAATGCCGTGACGCTGGTCTCGCCGTGGATCTACCGCGTGAACGTGACGATCGGCGAGCAGGGACGCGTGCTCGCACGCTACGCCGACTCGATGGGATTCAAGCGCGCCGGGATCCTCTATCGCAACGAACCGTCCGGGAAGGATTTCGTGACGGCATTCACGGACGAGTTCGCGAAGCACGGTGGCGTGGTGATCGAACGCGACCCGTTCACCGAGGACATCTGGGACTACGACGCGTACGCGAAGCGCCTCGTGAAGAATGGCGCACAGATCGTCGCCGTGGCGGGCAACATTCCGCAGGGTCGCGCCGCCATCCATGCGCTTCGCCTGGCCGGTGGCCAGCAGCCGGTGCTCAGCACGAACGGCCCTGCGCCGAAGGACACGGGTGATTTTCGCGGACTGCACCACATCGTGCTCTATTCGCCGGACCGTCCGGTCGCCGCGGAGGGCGCGACGTTCGCAACGATCTTCCGGGCGCGGTACAGCGTGAGCGCCGACCACTGGGCGGCGCTCGGGTACGATGCCGCGATGCTCATCGGCCGCGCCGTGCACGACACCGGACCGAAGCGGTCGGCAATCCACCAGTGGTTCGGGACGATCGGCAAGTCGCGGCCGCCCCATCCCGGAGTGACCGGTTCGATCGCGTTCGACGAGCACCGCGATCCGATGGACAAGAAGGTCCTGGTCGCGGAGGTGATACGATGAACGCGATCGCCACCCTCGCCCCGACGCTCCGGCGATGGACGATCCGGCGGCGCGTCATGCTCGGCTTCGGCTCCGTCATCACCCTGCTCTTCATCACGGGCGCATTGGGTACCGCATTGCTGCGCTCGGCGCATCACAACCTGCAGCAGCAGACGCTTCAGGTGATCAACGTCAAGAATGAGCTGTTCGCCAGTCAGGAAGCGACGCGACAGTACGTCGTGCTCGCGCAGAACGATCTGCTCCGATCAGGAGCGTCGACCGTCGGCACGAGCATGGACAGCGTGAGCGCGGTCTCCGACTCGCTGCGGCTGCAGCTGAACCTGGGCGACGCGATGACCGATGCCGAGCGCGTCGGCCTGGCGAAGATCGGCTCGATCCAGGGACGGATCGGGACGCGCCTCGCCATCGCTCGCGCCTGGATGGACGTCGGCAATCCCGCGGCCGCGGCGCAACACACCGCGGCGTCCTCGTTGCTGCTCGATTCCCTGTTCGCGATCTCCAGAGCGATCATCTCGGCCGAAGACTCGAGGGCCACCGAGATGCTCACGAAGGCCGATCGCGTCGTGACGCGGCAGCAGTTGCTCGTGCAGTCGCTCCTCGTGGTCGGTCTGCTCGCCGCGCTCGTCGTCGGCTTCGCCACGCTGCGCGCCGTCACCCGGCCGCTCGACATGCTCGCCATGGGCGCCAAGCGCGTCGGCGAAGGGAATCTCACGGTCGCGATCGACCCGACCGGTCTGGACGAGGAATACCGGGTGGTCGCCCAGGCGCTGGCCGATACGACGGTGCGCCTGTCGCAGCTCGTGCGCGAGATCCAGAACGAGGCCCGCGATGTGGCCAGCGCGGCCGGTGCGCTCACCGTCGCATCGGGTGCGGCCGCCGAGTCCACCAATCGCGTGAGCGAGAGCATGCTCCACATCGCCAGCGCGGCGCAGGATCAGCGTGGCGCGGTCGAGGCGACGCACACCGTGCTGTCGAACGTCCGGGCCGCATCGAGCGTGCTCGAGTCCACCGCGACCGACGCTGGTGCGCTCGAGGGCGAAGTCCGTCAGCTCACCGACGGCGCACGGCTGGGCATCGGAGACGCACTGAACGCGCTCGCTCGCGCCAGAGACGTCATCGGCGCATCGCTCGTGAACGTCGAGCGGGTGGAGAAGGCGTCCGCCATCGTGCAGCAGTTTCTGCAGACCATTCAGCAGATCTCGGAGCAGACCGATCTCCTCGCGCTCAACGCGGCCATCGAGGCCGCGCGCGCCGGGGAGAGTGGACGTGGCTTCGCCGTCGTCGCCGACGAGGTGCGCAAGCTCGCCGACCACAGCAACCGCACCGCCGACGAGGTGCGCGAGGTCGTGACGTCGATGCGGCGCGAGGTGACGACGGCGTCGGTCGCGTTCCGCGACGGCGTCTCCTCGCTCGGCAACGTGGATGCGACGTCGCGCACCGTCACGGAAGCTCTCGACACGATCCATCTCGCGATCGCGCGGATGGACGAGCTCACGCGCGCGGTGCGTGAGACGGCGCAGTCGAACCGCGACTCGGTCAACGCGCTCGACGAGCAGGTGAGCGCGACGACGACCCACGCCGAAGCGCAGGCCGCGTCGAGCGAGCTGGCACGCGCCGCCGCCGAGGAGACCGCGGCGGCCTCACAGGAGGTGGCCGCCACGGCGAGCCAGCTCGCCGACAGCGCACAGCGGCTCAGCACCCTGGTGACTGCGTTCTCGGTCTGAGCAGGGACCCAGCACTTCCAACGAAACGACAGCGCGCCCATTCCGACACATCGGAATGGGCGCGCTGTCGTTCAACCGAATTCGTGAGGGTTCTACTCCTCGACGACCAGGTCGGCTGGGATGTCGATCGTGTCGCCGTCGTCGGTGTGGATCTTCGACGGCGTCTCCGGCCGGGGTGGCTGCTCCTCCGGGATGTTCACGACGCTCAGCACGATGCGGCGGTGGATCGGATCGACTTCGAGCACACGCGTGTCGAGGTTCATCCCCTCGTACACGACATCGGCCGGGCTGCTGACCGCCGCGCCCTGACCGAGCTGCGAGATCGGCACGAAGCCCTCGATGTCGTTGCCGATGTCGACGACGACGCCCTTGTCCATCAGGCGCACGACCTTCGACCGCATCTCGGTGCCGACCGGATAGGTCTCACCGATCCGCAGCCACGGATCCTCCTCCGCCTGCTTCAGGCCGAGGCTGATGCGCTTGTTCTCGCTGTCGATGTTGAGGATCACCACGTCGACCGCGTCGCCCTTCTTCACCACTTCCGACGGATGCTGAACGCGCTTGGTCCAGCTCATGTCGGAGATGTGGATCAGACCGTCGATGCCCGGCTCGATCTCGACGAACGCGCCGAAGCTCGTGAGGTTGCGGACCTTTCCGTTGATGCGCGTGCCGACCGGATACTTGAGCGGCAGCACGACCCACGGATCCTGCTCCGTCTGCTTCATGCCGAGCGAGATCTTCTCCTCGTTCGGATCGACCTTCAACACCACCGCCTC
>JBJMNN010000188.1:0-10471 GCA_045804245.1 Gemmatimonadaceae bacterium
GACGCGGACCGTCAACACCACCGGGTCGCCGACCCGCGACGCACCGGTCTCGAGGTGCGCGGCGATGCGCAGCGTACCGACGGCGCCCGCGTAATCCGGCGGGCGGTCGCCCGGTGGCGGCTCGACCGCGACGAAGCGCACGCTATCGGAGCGGAGCTCGAAGCTCTCCTCGCGCGAGAAGAACGACGACGTGAGCGGCAGCGAGTACGTCAGCACGGCCGGCGGTATCGTGACGTTGCCGGGGAAGAGCGGAAACAGCGCGCGCCGGTAGCTCAGTGTCTCGAAGCAGCGGCGCCCCTGCTTCGGCATCCCGCGCGGGATGTCGACGTCGTACGCCAGCACCGCCGACATCTCGGGCGGGAAGAAGGTCGGGTTGCGGCGCAGCCGCGTTCGCGCCGTCTCGTTGAGGAGCACGTCGACGCGGTAGTCCACCTGCTGGCCGACGAAGAGCGAGTCGAGCGATGCGGCGCCATGCGCGTCGTCCAGCCGCGCGTCGACGAGCACGACGGGGGGCGGGGAGATCGGCTCGCGGACATTCACGACGACGGCGTTGGAGCTGATGCGCTTCCCGTCAACGGTGGCGACGAATGGCGGCAGCTGCACGCGCCCTACCGGCGAGATGGCGATGTCGGCCCATGCCTCGGTGATCGTGCTGAACTGCGCCGCACCGTCGGACTCGAGGCGTGAGACGACGCGGCTCCGCAGCAGCTGGAAACCGTAGGCTCGCGGCGGCTCGATGGCGGGTGCGACGCGTCCCGGGGTGCGGATGGCCGCGCTCACGCGAACCGGAAGGCACGCCGTCGCGGTGTCGGGGCCATGCGCCACGATGGCGAGCTGCGCGAGAATCGCTACGCCAAACACGGGCGACTCACCAATCCTTGCCGCCTGGTGGTGGCTCGGGGCGATTCTGCTTCTGCTTCTTGCTCTGCACCTCGCGCTCCTCGCGCTCGGCGCTGCCCAGGAGCTGCTCGGCCTGACGTTGTGCGAGCGTCGGCTGCGGCGTCGGCTCCTGCTTGGCCGGCGCCTCGGAGGCGTTGGACTGGCCACCGCCTCCACCTCCACCGCCGCCCTTCTTCTCTTTCTCCAACGCGAGCTCGTAGTTCCACTTCGCGTCGAGGTCCGTCGGCCGCTGGATGAGCACGCGCTTGTAGTCGGCGAGGGCGAGCTTCAGCTGCGCGCTCGCGGAATCGTTCGGCGCGCCGGTCGCCGCCGCGACGGTCGCCGCTGCGCTACCCGAGTCCTTCGGCGAGCCGAGCCCGCGCACGAGGTGCGTCAAGCCCTTGTTGAAGCGGCCGCGATAGCGCACCTCAGGATCCGCGCGCTCGACCGACCGCTCGAGCACTTCGGCCGCGGCGGGAAGCGAATCGGCGGCGATGAGCGCGGTGCCGTAGTTATAGAGCGCCCCGGGACTCCGGTCGCCCTTGCGGATCACCTCGGCGAACAGATTCGCCGCGCGGCGATAGTCCTTGGCCCGGTAGGCGGTGCTCGCGTCCACCGCCTGCTGCGAGCCGCCGCACGCCGTGAGCACGACGAGCAGCAGCGACGCCGCGACCGCCGTCTCCGCGGCGGCGACCTCGCGCCGTCTCCGGCCACGCCGGCCACCGAGCAGGGTGTCGAGCCAGAGCAGCAGCACCGCAGGCAGCAGGAACCACTGGTAGCGCGGCGTGCGGTCCTCGCCACCGAGCGAGGCGCGCGACTTCGTGCGGAGCCTGGCCAGCGCACTCTTGATGCGCGCCGCCTTGTCATTCGATTCCGCCGGAATGAACGTGCCCGTCGCGGCGGCGGCGGCGGCCTGCAGCACCTCGGGCTTGTAGTGGGTGATCACGACCTGTCCCTGCTCATCCTTCTTCTCCGTCACACGATTCCCCTCGCGCACCGGGATCGTCGATCCCTGCGTCGTGCCGAAGCCGACCGTCACGAGGCTCACGCCCTGCTCCTTCGCGCGCCTCGCACTGGCGAGGATCTCGTCCTGCGGCTCGAACGCCTCTCCGTCGCTGAGGATCACGAGCGCGCGATCGGCACCGCTCTTCGTGAGCGCGAGAAGGCTGGTGCCCTGTGCGATGGTCTGCGCGATGGAGCTCCCCGCCTGTCCGACGACGCTCGGGTCGAGATTGTCCAGGAACAGATCGAGCGCACCGCCGTCGACGGTGATCGGCGAGAGCACGTAGCTGCGGCCGGCGAACGCGAGGAGGCCGACGCGGTCACCGGGACTCAATGCGCGGAGACGGCGGATCTCCTGTTTCACGCGCTCGAGACGGCTCGGGCGCTCGTCGGTGGCGAGCATCGAGAGCGACGCGTCCACGGCGAGCACGAGATCGACGCCGGTGGAGCGCACCGTCGTGCGCTCGACGCCCCACCGCGGTCCCGCGAGCGCGATGCCGGCGAGCAGCGCCGCGGCGCCGAGTCGCACCGCGCGCCAGCCGCTCGATCCGAGCACGTTGGGCGGCACGAGCCGGCGCACCACGTCGAGACTTCCGAGCCGCTCGAGCCGCTGCGCGCGCGTCCGGCGCGCACGCCGCAGCAGGAAGAAGAACAGCACCGGCAGCACCACAGCCAGCACGAGCAGCCACGGCATCTCGACCGCGTCGGTCAGCAGCTCCGGGTTCATGGCAGGCGCCCCTTCCACGCGACGAGCAGCAGCTCGGCGGCGACAGCGATCAACATCACCGAGAGCGGCCAGCGGAACAGCTCCGCGTAGCGGACGTACGTGCGGCTTCGCACTGGCGAGCGCTCGAGCGCGTCGATCTGCTCGGTGATGCGCTGCAGTGCGGCGGGATCGCGCGCGCGGAAGTACCGGCCGCCCGTCGCGTTGGCGACGTCGGTGAGCAGCGCATCGTCGATCTCCACCTTCTGCATCTCGTAGCGCAAGCCGAACAGACCGCGGCCGACGGGGACGGGCGCCATCCCCTCGGTGCCGACGCCGATACCGTAGATGCGAATGCCGAACGCCGATGCCGCCTTCGCCGCCGTGCGCGGATCGATCGAGCCGCGATTGTTCACGCCATCGGTGAGCAGGATCATCACCTTCGACTTGCCTGGCGCGTCACGCAGCCGATTGGCGGCGGTGGCGATCGCGGTTCCGATCGCCGTTCCGTCCTCGAGCTGTCCGGGCTGCAGGTTGTCGAGCGCGGCCTGCACGACGGGATAGTCCGTCGTGAGCGGCACCTGCGTCAGCGCCTCGCCGGAGAAGGCGACGATGCCGATGCGATCCGACGAGCGTGCCTTGACGAACGACTTGATCCGCTCCCGCGCCACCTCGAGCCGGTTCTGCGGCTGGAAGTCCTGCGCGAGCATCGAGCTCGAGATGTCGAACGCGACGACGATGTTGATCCCCTCGGACGTCGACGTCACGGCATGCGCGCCGGCGCGAGGCCGCGCGAGGGCCAGCACCCCACTCACGAGCGCAAGGTTGCGCAGCAGCGCCAGGAAGCGCACCAGTCCTCGACCGGCGCGCGGTCCACGCGCCAGCACGCCGACGCGCGAGAAGACGATCGCCGCCGGCGTTCGGGAGCGCGCCAGCAACCACCAGAGCGGGATCAGCAGGAGGAGCAGCAGCCACCACGGAGACGCGAACTGGAGCGCGCTGACGTCTTCGATCATGCGGCGGCCTTCTGCACATCAGGCACGGCCGTGGCGCGCGCGTGCTCCTCGCGCACGATCGTCTTCGCCTCCTCGCCGAGCTCGCGCGCGCGCGCCGGCGCGAGCGGCGCCGCGGCGAACTTCACCCGATCGACCTCGTCGAGCAGCCGTTGCAGCGGCTCGAACGGCACCGTCGGCGCGCCGCGCACCGTCACGAGCAGCTCGCCGCTGGTGTGCGCCAGCGTGGCCGACTCGTGCCGCGCGGCGAGGTAGCGGCGCACGACGTCGGTCATCAGCGCAGCGTGCCGGCCGGGCTCTCCCGCCTCCACCAGCCGAACTCGCTCGATGCGCGCGAAGGCCGCCTCTGCATCCGCGAATGGATCGCCGGTCGGACGCACGACACGACGGCGACGGATCCACCACCACACGAGCAGACCGATCGCGAGGACGGCGAGCGCCGCCAGCGCCCACCACCACCACGGCACGGGCGCACGCACGCCGAGCAGCGGTCGCGCGGGCTTCGGCACGCGCAGCGCGCTGTCGGCCGGCAGCACGCTCCGCACGAACAGCGTCGGCAGCGTCAACACCACGCGCCGGTCGCCGTCGTCCGACTGCACCACCACGTCACCGAGACGGATCGGCTGACGGCCGACGTCCCACGGCGAGAGTCGGTAGGTGGCGATCCTGTCCACCAGTGTGGAGTCGCCCCCGTCGCCCACGGACGGCGGCTCGAGTGCCTGGACGGGCGCGAGCGAATCCAGGCCGGTCGGGAAGTTCACCGTCGAGCCGAGTGGAGCGCGCACCCGCACGGTGAGCCGCACGACGTCGCCCACCGTGACCGTGTCCCGGTCGACCACGGCGCCGGCCTGCACCGTGATCGCCGACGACGCGGGATTGGACGGCGCGTTCTGCGCCCCTAACGGCGCGTTCCGCGCCGCTACCGGTACGGCGCCGAGCGCGAGCAGCGCCGCGGACCGCACGACGCGCCGCACGCTCACCGCCGTCGAGCGCGCGTCTCGCGCGCGCGGAAGAAGCGGATGAGCGGCTCGACGACGCTGCCGTCGGTGTGCACCGGGATCTCGTCGATCGCCAGGCGGCGCAGCAGCCGCCGCCGCGTGACGAGCTCCTCCTCGACCGACGCGGCGAACTGCGCCCGCACCTGCGGATCGCTGGTGTCGACGTCGAGCGTCGTGCCCGTCTCCGGATCGACGAACCGCGCGAGCCCGATGTCGGGGAGCGTCTGCTCGCTCGGATCGTCCACCGTGACGGCGACGACATCGTGCCGCTGCGCGAGCAGCTTCAGCGGATGCTCGATCTCCTCGGCCTGGAAGTCGGACACGATGAAGATGATCGACTTGTGCCCGAGCATCTTCCCCGTGAACTCGAGCGCGGCCGGCAGATCGGTGCGCGAGCCCGCCGGTTCGAACACGAGCAGATCGCGCATCAGGCGCAGGGCGTGACGACGGCCCTTGCGCGGCGGCACGACGTGCTCGATGCGGTCGGTGAACAGCACGGCGCCGACGCGGTCGTTGTTCCGGATGGCCGACATCGCCAGCACCGCGGCCAGCTCGCTCGCGAGCTCGCTCTTGAACCGTCCGCGCGTGCCGAACCGTTCCGAGCCCGACAGGTCGACGGCGAGCATCACCGTGAGCTCGCGCTCCTCGATGTAGCGCTTCACGAACGGGCGCCGCATCCGCGCCGTGACGTTCCAGTCGATCGAGCGCACTTCGTCGCCCGCCTGGTACTCGCGCACCTCGGCGAACTCCATCCCCTGCCCCTTGAACACCGAGCGGTACTCACCGGTGAAGAGCGAGTTCACCAGCCCGCGCGTCTGGAGCTCCAGCAGCTTCACCTGCCGGAGCACCTCGGGAGACACGCCGGGCGACTTGTTCACGGGCTCTCGACGGTCGCGAGGACGCGACGCACGATCTCGTCACTCGTGACCTCCTCCGCCTCGGCCTCGTACGTCGTGAGCACGCGATGGCGCAGCACGTCGGGGGCGATCGCCTTGATGTCGTCGGGCGTGACGAAGGCGCGGCCGCGCAGGAAGGCGTGGGCGCGCGACGCCTGCGCGAGCGCGATCGTCGCGCGCGGGCTGGCGCCGAACTCGATCAGGGGCACGAGATCCTTGAGACCGGCAGCGGCCGGCTCGCGCGTCGCGTGCACGATGTCGACGATGTAGTCGACGATGCGATCGTCCATGTACAGGTCGGCGATCCGGCTGCGCGCCTCGAGGATCGCCTCTGGCGTGGCGGCATGCCGCACGTCGATCGCGTGCCCGCCGGCCATGCGGCGCATGATCTCGCGCTCCTCGTCGCGCGACGGGTAGCCGACGCGCAACTTGAGCATGAACCGATCGACCTGCGCTTCGGGGAGCGGGTACGTTCCCTCCTGCTCGATCGGGTTCTGCGTCGCGAGCACGAGAAAGGGCTCCTCGAGCTTGAACGTCGTGCCGCCGATCGTCACCTGCTTCTCCTGCATCGCCTCGAGCAGCGCCGCCTGCACCTTCGCGGGGGCGCGGTTGATCTCGTCGGCGAGAATGATGTTGGCGAAGATCGGCCCCTTCTTCACCATGAACTGTCCCGTCGACTGATCGTAGATCTGCGTGCCCACGACGTCGGCCGGCAGGAGATCGGGGGTGAACTGGATGCGCGAGAAGCTGGTGGAGATCGTCTCGGCGAGCGTGCGCACCGTCAGCGTCTTCGCCAGCCCCGGCACGCCCTCGAGCAGGACGTGACCGCCGGTGAGGAGGCTGATGAGCAGCCGGTCTATCATGTATTCCTGCCCGACCACTCGCAGCGCCACCTGGCGGCTGACGTCCTGGATCAGGCGAGCATCGGCACTCGACGAGGCTTGAGTGGTGGCCATGGGGAGAGAATCTGTGAGCGGAGAGTCGGTGACGGAGAACTACACCAGCAAACGATCCATGCTCCCGTTCGGCTACATCTTTTCGAGCGCTTTTATCTCGGCTCGGGTCAGCGATCGGACCTTGCCGACTCCGAGGTCGCCAAGCTCGACGGGGCCGAACTTCACTCGCACAAGTCGGTCCACCTCCAGGCCGAGCGCCTCGCACAGACGGCGGATCTCGCGGTTCTTCCCTTCGGCGATCGTGATCGTCAGCTCCCAGCGTCCGCGGCCGACCTTCTGGCCGCGCATGCGCTTCGGCGTCACGACACCGTCCTCGAGCTCCACCCCATATCGTGCCTGCTCGATCGCGGCCTCCCCGTCTCCCAGGACGGAGGCGACGTAGGTGCGCTCGAGCTTGCGGCTCGGGTGCGTGAGCCGGTGCGCCGCCGCGCCGTCGGTGGTCAGGAGCAGCGCGCCCTCCGTGAGGTAGTCGAGCCGGCCGACATAGGTGAGCCCCGGGCGCTTGGGCACGAGATCGAACACCGTCGTGCGCCCTTCCGGATCGCCGCGCGAGGTGATGACGCCGGCGGGCTTGTGCAGCAGGAACCACTCGAGTGGCGCCGGTGCGTCGATGCGCGCGCCGTCGACCATGATGACGTCCCGGTCGGGATCGACGCTCTGGCCGACCTTCGCCGGCGCCCCGTTGACCGTCACGCGTCCGTTGGCGACCAGCTCTTCGGCTTTGCGGCGTGACAGCACCCCAGCACGCGCCAGCGCGCGCTGGATGCGCATCGGCTCCGACATCAGATCGTCCTGGGCTCGGCGCGAAGCGCCACCGCCAGCTCATCGGCGCGTGGAAGCTCGTCGAGATGGCGCAGCGCGAAGTACTCGAGAAAGATCGGCGTCGTGCCGTACAGCAGCGGACGGCCCATCCCTTCGCCGCGGCCGACGACGTCGATGAGTCCGCGCTCGTGCAGCGACTTGAGCACGCTGCCCACCGAGACGCCGCGGATCTCCTCGATCTCGGCGCGGCCGATCGGCTGCCGATAGGCGATCAGCGCGAGCGTCTCCAGTGCGGCCGCGCTGAGCCGTGCCGGCCTGGCCGCGAGCTGCGCGCGCTCGATCGCCTCGGTGTACTCGGAGCGCGTGAGGATCTGCCAGCCACCGCCGAGCTCCACGAGCTCGACGCCGTGGCCATCGACGTCGTAGTGCTCGCGCAACTCGTCGAGCGCGGCGGCGAGCGCCGCCTTGCTCGCTTCGGGATCGAGCGCGGCCAGCTCTTCGGTCGGGATCGGACGGGCGCTCGCGAAGAGCGCGGCTTCAAGCAGCTTCGCTAGCGGCGTCACGCGTGATCTCCACGTTGGCGAAGGGGCGCGGCTGCGCGACTCGGCACTCACCAAGCTTCGCCATCTCCAGCAGGCCGAGGAGCGTCGACAGCACCTGCCACGGCTCGGCGCCGTACGGCACGAGGTCCGTCCACCGCGCACGCGCGCGAATGGCGAGCAGGTCTCGAATGACCGTGATGGCGCCGGGCACGTCGATCGCGCGCGGGATCACATCGTGGATCGCCGGATCGCGCGCGATGCGCAGGATGCGATCGACGGCCGCGAGCAGCTCGCTGAGCGACAGCGCGAGCGGCGCCTCTGGCGGCGCGGGCGCCTGCGGGATGTAGGCGCGCGCGAACCGGTTGCGCCGCTCCTCCCCCGCGCGCTCGAGCACGTCGACTACCTCGCGCATCTGCTGATACTCGAGCAGGCGGCGCACCAGCTCGGCGCGCGGATCGTCCCACGCTTCCTCGCCATCCGTCCGTGGGAGCAGCATCTGCGCCTTGATGCGCAGCAGACGCGCCGCCATCTCGAGGTAGTCGGCCGCTTCGTTGAGCTGCAGCGTGCGGATGCGCCGCACGAACTGCTCGGCGATCCGCGCGATCGGGATGTCGTAGATGTCGACCTGCTCTTCACGGATGAGCGTGAGGAGGAGGTCGAGCGGTCCCGAGAACTCGGTGAGCTCGATGACGAACGAGGGCGGCGCGGCGTTCAGCTCTGGAGCGTAGCCGGCGTAGGCGGTCTCGCTCATCGGACCCACTGCCCCGTCGTGGAGAGGAGCGCTGCCTCCGCGAGCGAGAGCACGCTGTCGGCGACCGCGAAGAAGGGCGACATCCAGGCGTAGAGGATCCGCTCGCCCCAGGCGAGGAGCGCGATCAGCACGAGGAAGCCGAAGCGGCCGAACCGTACGTACTGCACGGCGAGCGGCCGCGGGAGCAGATACTTGAACACGTGCGAGCCGTCGAGCGGCGGGATCGGCAGCAGGTTGAACGCGATGAGCAAGGCATTGAGCTGCACGCCGTAGACGCACATCGCCTGGACGACGCCGAGCGTGGCGAGCAGCGCCGGCACCGTGCGACCGAGCGCGCCGGTCAATGCGAAGAGGAGCACGCAAGCGACGAGGATCAGCGCATTCGTCACCACGCCGGCGAGCGAGACGATGATGTCCCCGCGGCGCGGATGGCGGTAATTGCGCGGATCGACGGGCACGGGTCTGGCGCCGCCGAAGATCATCGGCCGCCCTCCCGCCGCCACCGAGCCGGCGATCGTCATGATCGGCAGCAGGATGGTGAAGAAGGGATCGATGTGCGGCCGCGGGTTCCACGTGAGGCGGCCCGCATCGAGCGCCGTGCGATCGCCCTGTCGAAGTGCGGCCCAGCCATGCGCGATCTCGTGCGCGATGACGGAGAACAGCAGAACGGGCGCGATCAGCAGGAACTGCTGGATGGTCTGCAACGGCGGTGGACGAGGGCGGCGGCTCCCTGCGGGTCAGGGGTGCGCGACGGGCGTAAGGTAGTGGCGGCCCCGAGGAGAGTAAAGCGCTGTCCCAGCTTGACTTCGCTCGTGTGCGCCGGTAGGTTGGGGGTTCGCGACGATCGCGAGTCCCACCGAATTTTCTGGAGAGTTTTTTCGTGCCGAATATCGCATCCGCGAAGAAGAACATGCGGAAGTCGCGCGCTGCCACCGTGCGCAACCGCGCGCAGCGCTCCGCGCTTCGCACGGCGCTCAAGAAGGCCAAGTCGCCGACGGCCACCGCCGATGAGCGGTCCACGGCCATCAGCCTGCTCGACCGCGCGGCCCGCAAAGGTCTCGTGCACAAGAACCTCGCGGCGCGTCAGAAGAGCCACCTCAGTAAGGCCGTCGCAACGGCCTGAGGCGAGCCAGGAACGAGAAAGCGCCGGTCGGCAGAGTTGCCAACCGGCGCTTTTTTCTTGCCCCCGACTCAGAGCGACGCGAGCTCGGCGCCGCAGCGCTCGCAGTACCACTCCGTGGGATAGTTCATCGCGCCGCACTCGCCGCACTTGAGGGACTTGGCGGCCTCGCTCGACTTGTCCTTGAGGACGATCGGGATGTTTCCCGAGACGTTCATCGCCAGCGGCGAGTTGGCAGCGCGCGCCGCGGGACTGTTCAGCGCCGCGCCCGGATCGTTGGAGAGGTTCACAATCCCCTCATCGGGTGCGCGCTGCGCGAAGCTGTCGCGGCGCGCCCGTTCGTCGGGACGGTCGGCCGGTGGCGTGTCGAGCGGGCCGGCAGGGGTGTTCACCACCGAGCTGAGAAACGCCAGTTCGTCGAACGTGCCCTTCGTCTGGCCCGACACGCGACTCGCGTCGGCACGCTGGGTCGGCCGCGGCGTGACGTCGGCGTCTGCGAGCTCGGTCGCTGACGCAGCGGCGGCCTCCGTGATCCGCGCTTCGGCGGCGATCACCGGTGGCGGCAGCTCCACTGGCGGTTGGGGCGCCACCGGTTCGGCGGGACGTGGCGGCGGCGCGACCCGCGGTGCGAACGAAGCAGCGGCGGGCCCCGGTGCTGCAGCACCTGCTGCAGCACCGGGGGCTGGAGCAGCCCGGGGCTTCGGAGCGGCCGGTGCCGCCGCAATGGCCGGCGCTCCTCGCGGCGGCGACGGCCGCTCCGCCTCGGCGAGCAGCTCGCGAGTCTTTCCCCGCTCGCTCTCCAGCTCGGTGTGCTTCGAAGTCAGGCCGTGGATCGACTCGTCCGCTTCA
>JBJMNN010000189.1:0-11844 GCA_045804245.1 Gemmatimonadaceae bacterium
CACCGGCCGCACCGTCTATGTCCTCGACGAGCCGACCACCGGGCTGCACTTCGAGGACATCCGCAAGCTGCTCGGAGTCCTGACTCGACTGGTCGAGGCCGGCAACACCGTCATCGTCATCGAGCACAACCTCGACGTCATCAAGACCGCGGACTGGATCATCGACCTCGGCCCCGAAGGCGGCACGCGCGGCGGAACGATCGTCGCCGCCGGCACACCGGAGGAGGTCGCCCGCGTCGAAGCGTCGCACACCGGACAGTACCTGCGCGGGATGCTCGAGCCGCCGACGCGCCGCCGCAAGGCGGGATAGCCGTGGTATCGATGATCGACATCATCGGCCCGGTCATGGTCGGCCCGTCGTCGTCGCACACGGCGGGCGCGTGCCGGCTGGGGCTCCTCGCGCGCAATCTCGTCGGCGGCACGCCGGAGAAAGCGCGCATCGAGCTGCACGGCTCCTTCGCGCGCACGGGTGAGGGACACGGCACCGACAAGGCGATCGCCGGTGGGCTCATGGGCTTCCGTCCCGATGACGAGCGATTGCGTGAAGCGCTCGAGATCGCACAGGGCGAGGGCCTCGACTACGCCTTCGAGAAGACGTCCCTCGCCGACGATGCGCACCCCAACACGGCGCGCATCACCGTGGAGCGCGGCGACCGCCACGCCGTGATGACCGGAGCCTCGCTCGGCGCGGGACGCGTCCTCGTCACCGAGATCAACGGCTACTCCGTCGAGGTCTCGGGCACGTACCACACGATCGTGCTCATCGCCGAAGACGTGAAAGGCTCCATCGCGGCGATCGCGACGATCCTCGCCGAGCACGGCATCAATATCGCCAACCTCCGGTTGACGCGGAAACAGCGCGGCGGCGACGCGTTCATGGTCATCGAGGTCGACGACGCGCCGGGTGAGCCCGTGCGCGACGAGATTCGCGCGCTGCCCTGGGTGCGCTGGGCCTTCCGGCTCGACAAGGTCAGCGGCTGATGTATCGCGCCCTCGCCGACGCGATCCGCGACGCGGAGCAGCAGGGGATCTCGCTCGCGCGACTCGCGCTCGAGACCGAGGCGAGAGATCAGGGCCGCTCCGTCGACGATATCCGCGCCGCGCTCCGGCGGGCGCTCGAGGTGATGCGCGGCGCCGTGGAGCGCGGCATGGTCGGTGACCTGTACTCGGCGTCCGGCCTCGTCGGTGGCGACGCGGCAAAGCTGCGCCACGGCCCCGCTGGGCCGCTCGCCGGCACCCCCTTTCGCGACGTCCTCGCGCGCGCCCTCGCCGTGCAGGAGGTGAATGCCGCGATGGGCGTCATCGTCGCCGCGCCGACCGCGGGCGGGGCGGGTGTGCTCCCCGCAGTGCTCACCGGCCTCGCGCAGGCACGCGCCCTCGCCGACGACGCCGTCGTCGACGCGCTCGCGGTCGCCGGTCTGATCGGCGCCGTGATCGCCGAACGTGCCTCGCTCTCCGGCGCGGAAGGTGGATGTCAGGCCGAGACCGGCGCCGCAGCCGCGATGGCCGCTGGCGCCGCCACGGAGATGCTCGGCGGCACGCCGGCACAGGTCGGGCACGCCACCGCGCTCGCGATGCAGGGGACGCTCGGCCTCGTCTGCGATCCGTTGGGCGGGCTCGTCGAGCTCCCCTGTGTGTTCCGGAATGCAACAGGCTCGGCGATCGCCCTCACCGGTATCGAGCTCGCGCTGGCAGGCGTCGAGTTCAAGATCCCCGTCGATGAGGTCATCGACGTCATGGGCGAGATCGGTGCATCGATGGACGTGCGCTACCGAGAGACCGCGGGCGGGGGGCTCGCGGCGACCCCGACGGGACGCCGGCTCGCGCGGGAGCGGCTCGTGCAGATCAAGCGGCGCTGAGCGCGTGGACGCGGCCGGCGCGCGTCTTTACGCATTAGATGCGCGCTCGTAGCTTGCCGCACTCGCTCCGGCTTGAAACGCGACGGCCGAGCTCCCCGTAGGGTGGGCCAACCTAGAGTTCGCAAGGTGTGTGACCGATGCTCACCAAAGACGACATCGAGAGCTTCCTCGTCCGGCTCGGCGCCACCGGCGCCACCTTCTCGGAGATCGAGCCGGGATTCTGGATCGTGCGCCCGAGCGAGGAGAGTGATCTCTCGATCGCTGTGAACTACACGCCCCCCGTCGTGCTCCTCCGGATCGACGTCATGACGCTGCCGTCGGACGGACGACAGAGTGCGACGCTCACCCGCCGCCTGCTCGAGCTCAACGCGTCCGACCTGCTGCACGGGTCGTACGGCATCCAGGACGATCGCATCGTCCTCACGGAAGCGCTCGAGCTCTCGGCACTCGACTATGAAGAATTCCTCGCGAGCTACGAGAGCATGACGCTCGCGCTCGCGTCGCACCTTCGCGAGCTCGGCTCGTACCGCGAGGCACGCTGATACCCATGGGCATCTTCGACCGTTTCTCCGCGCTCCTCAAGTCCAACATCAACGACCTGATCTCGAAGGCCGAGGATCCGGAGAAGATGTTGACGCAGATTCTCGTCGACATGCGAGGCCAGCTCGTGAAGGCCAAGCAGCAGGTCGCGTCCGCCATCGCCGACGAGAAGCGCCTCCGCGATCAGGCCGACGCCGAGTTCAAGCAGGCGCAGGACTGGGAGCGTCGCGCCATGCTGGCGATCCAGGAGGGCCGCGACGATCTCGCCAAGCAGGCGCTCGTCCGCCAGGCCGAGCACAACGGCCACGGCGAGCAGCTCGCGCATACCTGGGAGCAGCACAAGCTCGAGACCGACAAGCTCAAGAACCAGTTGCGCGACCTCAACGACAAGATCGAGGAGGCCAAGCGCAAGAAGAACCTCCTCATCGCTCGTCAGCGTCGCGCGCAGGCCCAGCAGCGCATTGCCGAGACGATGTCGTCTCTCTCCGAGAAGAGCGCGTTCGAGGCGTTTGCCCGGATGGAGGAGCGCATCGAGAACAACGAGCGCCAGATCAAGGCGTCGGCCGAGATCGACGAGGAGTTCACCGGCGACACGCTGCAGCGCGAGTTCAAGCAGCTCGAGAAGGGCAGCGTGAGCGTCTCGGTCGACAACCAGCTCCTCGCGCTCAAGCAGAAGATGGGGATGCTGCCTGCACCGGCCGCGCAGCAGAACAAGGCGCTCGGCGCCGGTGAGCGCGACGAGGAGACCGTGCACGCGGAGATCGAGCACCCGACGGAAGAGAAGGGTCGGTGAGCGGCGAGGGCGCGGCACGCCGCTTCAAGTTCGCGCCCATCCTTACCGCGACGGTCTTCACCATTCTCCTGCTGTGGATCGCCGGGAAGGTCGCACACGTCTTCCTGCTGCTCTTCCTCGGCATCATGATCTCGCTGTACCTCGGCGCACTGTCCGGGGTCCTGCAGCGTCGGCTCCGCATCCCGAACGGGTGGTCGCTCGCGGCGGCGGTTCTGATCACGCTCGGCGGGCTCGCCGTCTTGTTCTACATCCTCGTCCCGCCGCTGATCGTGCAGACGCGGGAGCTCGTGCGCGTCCTGCCGACGTACATCACCGGCTGGGAGGGGGCGATCGACCGGCTCGTGGCGCGCGTTCCCGCGCTGGCTGCGGTCTACGAGCCTGGCCAGCACAAGCTGCTTCTCGCCCTCTACGATCAGGTCGCCGGTCAGTTCAACGACGTCGTGCCGAAGGTGTTCGGCATCGTCGAGGTGCTCATCAGCATCTTCTCCGTCGCCGTCATGGGGTTGTATCTCGCGATCCATCCCGCGCTGTACCGCGAGTGGTTGATCGCGCTCTTCCCGCCGATCCATCGGGATCTCGTGCGCGACGTCCTCACCGACTGCGCCGACTCGCTGCGGGCGTACATCGTCGGGCTGCTGCTCGCGATGAGCTTCCTCGCGACGCTCACGGCGATCGGCCTGAGCGTGCTGCACGTGCCGTATGCGCTAACGTTTGGCGTCTTCACCGGATTGGCGACGATCGTCCCCTTCTTCGGCACGTTGCTCGCCACCGCGCTTCCCGTGCTGTTCGTCATCGGTGGGCCCGACGGTGGCACGCGCGCCCTCTGGGTGGTTGTCATCGGCATCGTCGTGCATCTGATCGAGGGCAACGTCGTCGCGCCCCTCATCATGTCGAAGAAAGTCGACCTGCCGCCGGTGCTGACGATCGTCTTCGTGCTCATCATCGGCAGTCTTCTCGGGCCGCTTGGGCTCCTCGTCGCCGTGCCGGGTCTCGCCGTGATCATGGTGATCGTGCGACGCATCCTGCTCACGCGCCTGTACGAAGGGCAGGGATTCCGCCGCACGACACGCGAGCGTCCACTCGTGCTCAGGCTTCCAGCGAGCGAGGGCGGCATCCTTCTCCCCCGCACCAACCTGGACGTGGTCTCGATCCTGGAGCGGCGTACCGCGGCGACCCCCGTGTAGATTGTGCGTTCGTCGCTGACGAGCTCACTCTCGCACGTTCGGATTTCGCATGTCGCGTGACCAACGCTTCCTGATCCTCGCCGACGGCCTGTTCGGGCCCGACAGCTCCAAGACCGCCAACGCCTGCATCCGCTACACCCCCCGGCGCGTCGTCGGCGTGATCGACGCCACCCGCGCCGGCCACACCGCGGGCGACGTCATCGGGTTTGGTGGTGACATCCCCGTCGTCGCGACGCTCGACGAGGGACTCGCGCTGAAACCCAATGCCCTGCTCGTCGGCATCGCGCCGGCGGGAGGCAAGCTGCCGGCCGAGTGGATCCGTCTCGTCGCGCGCGCCATCGAGCACGGGCTCGAGATCTGGAGCGGTCTGCACACCTTCATCGGCGACGTTCCGGAGCTGGCCGCGCTCGCGGCCTCTCGCGGCGTCGCGATTCACGACCTGCGTCGTCCGCCCGCGAGCCTCGACGTGTCTCGCGGCCGAGTGCGTGCCATCGACGCGACGATCGTGCTCACCGTCGGCACCGATTGCAACATCGGCAAGATGACCACGCAGCTGCAGATCCTCGACGCGCTCCGTGAGAGAGGAATCCGCACCGCGTTCGCCGCCACGGGGCAGACGGGAATCCTCATCGAAGGCCGGGGCATGGCCGTCGACGCGGTGGTCGCCGACTTCATCGCCGGTGCAGCCGAGCGCCTCGTGCTCGAGAACGCGAAGGACGCCGACCTCGTGCTCGTCGAGGGGCAGGGGTCGATCATCCACCCGAGCTACTCCGGGGTCACGTATGGCCTGATGCACGGGTCGCTGCCGCACGCCCAGGTGATGTGCGCGCAGCCCACGCGCAAGGCGATCAACGGCTGCGAGTGGGTGAAGATCCCACCGCTCGTGGAGTTCATCCGGCTGAGCGAGCAGGCCCTCGCACCGCTGCGCCCTTCGCCCGTGATCGCCGTCGCACTCAATACCTTCGACTTGGGGGATGACGCCGCCCGCCGCATCGTCGAGGAGACGCAACGCGAGACGGGTCTCCCGACGACCGACCCCGTGCGCTTCGACTCCGCGCCGATCGTGGACGCGATCACGGCTTTTCATACGGCGAGGGCTGCGAGGAGCCTCGCCGCGAGGTGAACGTTCAGGTCATCTCACCGTCTCACCACCCAACGCACCAACTCACTGGTCCTTCGGCAGCCTCCACGACCAGGCAGACGCCAGAAGCGCCAGCGCCCCGGCCCATAGCAGCGCCTCACGATAGTCGTTCACCGGCGCGAGCAGCCCGAACACGATCGTACACACCGCCGCCGCCACTCGGCCGATGTTGTAGCAGAAGCCCGCGCCCGTCGTGCGCAGCAGCGTCGGGAACAGCGGCGGCAGGTACATCGTGAACAGCGCGAACACGCCGGAGAAGAAGCCGGCCAGTGGGAACCAGAAGAACGCGAGCGAGTTGATGCTTCGCGGCACGATGAACGCCGCCACGATGCCGAGCCCGAGGCCGGCGAGAAACACCACGATCGCCCGTCGGTTGCCGATCGCGCGCGCGAGCCATCCGGCCGCGAAGTTGCCCACGATCGCCATCGCGTTGAGCACGAAGAACGACGCCGACACGATGCGCGTGACCTCGCCCGCCTCCGTCCCCGCGTCGACGAGCAGGCGGCGCAGGTGCTGCGACTGCCAGAACTGGAACAGCCACCAGCCGGACAGCGCAAGGGCACACGTCGTCGTCGTGCGCAGCGTGATCGGCGCGACGTTTCCCCGGAACAGGTCGCGCGCGCGCGGCCGCTCGATGACGCTCGAGCGTTCGCGCTCCCACGCCTCCGGTTCCGGTACGTGGCGCCGGATCCAGAACACGAGGAACGCCGGCAGCACGCCGATGAGGAACACGTAGCGCTCGGAGTGCGGCGGCAGCACGAGAGAGAGTAGCCCGACCGTGATCGCCGCGCCGAGGATGCCGAGGTTCACCCCGGTCTGGAGCATCGCGGCGATCCATGGACGCCACGCCTTCGGCCACGTCTCCGACAGTAGCGAGGCGCCCACCGCCCACTCGCCCCCGATCCCCAGCGCGGCGATGAACCGGAACAGCATCAGCTGCCACCAGTTCTGCGCGAAGGCGCACAGCCCAGTGCAGATCGCGTACGTCAAGATGGTGAACGAGAGCGCGCGGCTGCGGCCGAGGATGTCCCCGAGTCGGCCGAAGAAAGAGCCGCCGAGCGCCCACCCGAGCAGGAAGGCCGCCTGGATATACGCGCTCTTCTCCTTCACCCCCGGGTCCGCATTGCTCACCGTTCCGATGAGCTGCAGCACCACTGGCGCCGCGACGAGCGTGTACAGGTGCATGTCCAGCCCGTCGAAGAGCCAGCCGAGCCAGGCCGCGGTTCCCGATCGCCACTGTCGCGGTGTCAGCTCGCTCAGGCGAGTCGCCTCGGGGGAAGCGCCTTCGCCTGCTGCGATCGTCGTGTCGATCCCCGTTCGCCTTGCCTGTTCGAGCTGCACCGGGCCTCCTGAGGCGCTGCGCCCGCCGGCCGGCGGACGGCGCCAATGATGCCTCGGTGCGCGATCAGCGCAAGACGATGCGCGGCCGTTTCGTCCGGTGCGCGTCGGCGTGGTGGCGCTCCCGTCTGGACCATCACGTACTCTCCGCGCGTGTCGCTCGCCCTTCGCGCCCGCGCTCTCTGGAAGAGCTACGCCGCCGGTGTGGTAGGGTGCTCGGCGCGCGCGTGGATTCTTCGCGGAGCGAGCCTGGAGGTCGAGCAGGGCGAATGCGTGGCCGTGCTCGGCGTACGCGGCGCTGGTACAACGACTCTACTGCATTGCCTCGCCGGACTCCGTCGACTCGACGCTGGATCGATCGAGGCCGGGCTGGATCCGCAGCTCGTCGATGTGGAACACTTCCACGTGGCGCATTCGCACTCGAACCGACTACTCCTCATCGACGACGAGCTGTGTGTCCGACGCGAGACGCCGCGCCCGCGGTTCGTTCACGAGCCAAGCGCATGCTCGATCACATCGGTCATCGCGACCCATGAGCTGTGCCGCGTGAGAGATGTCGCCGACAGAGTCCTGCTACTCCATCACGGCCGCCTCGTCCCCCTCGACCGCCTGAAAGGCACTCGTCGCGTCGCCGAGCCATCAGCCGCAGAACGCCGTTAGCGCATCGCGCGCATCGCGCACAGCGCATCGCGCTACTTCCTGTACCCATGTACCAGCACATCCTGAAACTGCCCTCTCGTGATCGGCGTGTACACCTGTGCCGACGTCAGCTGATAGCCGAAGCCATTGTGCTCGAGGATCGATAGGCACTCCGACAGGTTGTCGACGCTTGGGCTCAAGTGGTGGTGAAATTCGATCACCATCTGCCGGATCTGCCGGATCGCGCCACTCGACACGAGATCGCGCAGTACCGGCAGCTCACTCCCCTCGACGTCCAGCTTGAGGAAGTCCACCGGTTTCGTCACGTAGCGCGAGAGCCGTACGGCCGGGACGCGCACCGTTTCCCCCGGCATCCGCTCGCGATACACGCTCATCACCGCCGATCCGGGATGACTCGGATCGTGGAACAGCTCGAGCGTTCCATCGGTCTCGGCGAGTGCCGCGTTGTGCAGCGTCACGTCGCGCAGGTCGTTGGCGCGAATCGTCTCCTCGATCGCCGAACAGGCCCACGATGCCGGCTCGAACGCCGTGATCTCCGCGTCGGGATAGAGCGCCTTGAAGAACAGGATCGCCATCCCGATGTTGCTGCCGCAATCGAGGATCACCGGACGCGGCTGGTCCGTCGTGAACCAGTACTCGCGCTCGGCGAACACCTCGCGATACAGGAAGCGCATCCACGCTGCCTCGAGATAGCGCATCCGGAACCCCGCGATGTCGGCCCACCCCGGTCCGGCAGGATCCCGTCGGCGGAGCAGCTCGTGCACCGCGTGCGCGCGATAGGTTCGCCCCGCTGCCGCTCGGCGCGCGCCGAGCGCATCGAACGAGTTGAATCGGCGATACCGGATCGCGTGGTCGAGGAGGGAGCGACCGAGTGACATGCGTTGAGGAGGGAGAGCGGCACCGCTCCTGCCTCGACGCCCGAGCGCGCGGAGGGCAACCTGCGACCCGTTGGTTCCGTTGACCGTGCCGCGGCGGGTCGTCTACCTTGCCCCGATGCTCTCCCCCATGCTCGTGCTGCTGCAGAACGTCGCGCGGCCCCACTCGATGCGCGAATGGAAAGTGCGCGGACTGGACTACCTCATCGACGTCGGCGTCGACGTCGCAGGGGTGCTTGTCGGCGCGCTCGTCTTCTGGCTGCTCATCCGCTTCATCGCGCAGCGAATCGAGCGGTGGGGCGATGATGGCCGCCCCGACATGCACACGGCGCGTGAGCAGCGCGCCAAGACGGCGGCCAAGCTGTTCCGCAGCGTCGCGCGAGCCGTGCTCGTCGTCGTCACCGTGCTGCTCGTGCTCGCACAGGTCGGCTTCAACATTGGGCCATTCCTGGCGAGCGCCGGCGTCGTGGGACTCGCCGTCTCGTTCGGCTCGCAGAGTCTCGTACGCGATTTCGTCACCGGATTCTTCCTCCAGCTCGAGCATCAGTTCGCGCTCGGCGACGTCGTGCGCATCGGCACGGCCGAAGGGACCGTGGAGAACATCACCCTTCGTCTCGTCTATCTCCGCGACGCGACTGGGGCGTTGCACATCATTCCCAACGGTCAGATCACCCAGGTCACGAACCTGACGCGCGCGTGGGGGCGCGTCGCGGTCGACATCGAGGTTGGGTGGCGGGATGCCGATCGCGCCGAGCGTGCCGTCACGCAGGCGGCGACGGGACTCGGGACCGATCCGGCGTGGGCCGACGCGCTGCTCGATCCGCCTCGCGTCACCGGTATCGAGAAGATCGGCGGAGGCGCGATCACGCTGCGGACCATCGCCCGCGTTGACCCATATCGCCGCGACGACGTCGCGCGCGATCTCCGGATGCGAATCAAGCGCGCCCTCGACGAGGCCGGAATCGAGACGTTCGTCCCGCCGGCGCTCCCCATCGCGTAAGTTTCCCAGGCTCGATGCCGTAGAGCTTCCCGATCCGCGTCCGACATGTCCGACATCCGCCTGTACAACACGCTGACCCGACGGGTCGAGCCATTCGCCCCCGCTGACGGACGAACGGTGCGCATGTACACGTGTGGTCCGACCGTTTACAACCCGGCGCACCTCGGAAACTTCCGCACCTTCCTGTTCGAGGACCTGATGCGGCGCGTGTTCGTGCTGCGCGGGTGGCAGGTGCATCAGGTGATGAACCTGACCGACGTCGACGACAAGATCATCAAGCGCGCCGCCCATCAGGGGAAAACGATCGCCGAGGTCACCGCGCCGATCGTCGACATTTTCCATCAGGATCGCGAGTTTCTGCGCATCCAGCCGGCCGAGAACTACCCCAAGGCGACCGATTACATCCCGCAGATGGTGGCCCTCGTCGAGCGGCTGATCGAACGCCGGGTGGCGTACAAGGCGGACGACGGCTCCGTCTACTTCGCGATCGACAAGTTCCCAGGTTACGGCAAGCTCTCGCGCCTCGATACCCGCGAGGTGAAGAGCGGCGCGCGCGTCCTCCAGGACGACTACACGAAGGACAACGCGCAGGACTTCGCGCTCTGGAAGGCGGCCAAGCCCGAGGACGAGAGCGCCGGTGCCGCGTGGGATTCACCCTGGGGACGCGGACGCCCCGGCTGGCACCTCGAGTGCTCGGCGATGGCGATGGATCTGCTGGGCGAGACGCTCGACCTCCACTGCGGTGGGATCGACCTCATCTTTCCGCACCATGAGGACGAGATCGCTCAGAGCGAGGCCGCGACAGGGAAACCCTTCTCGCGTTGCTGGAGCCACGGCGCCTTCCTCCTGATGGACGGCGCGAAGATGGCCAAGCGGGTGGGCAACGTCCTGACCATCCAAGCGCTTCGCGAGGAGGGCGTGTCCGCTGCCGCTCTCAGGCACTTCGTGTTCAACACGCACTACCGCAAGGAGTTGAACCTGTCGGACGAGGCGTTGGAGGCGTCGGTCCAGGGGGTCCGCCGGGTCGGTGACTTCCGGGATCGGCTATACGATCCGGCGACCCTGTCGCTCGGTGGGACGACCGAGCTGGCGGCGGCGGCGGACGAGGCCGTGGCGGCGGCGGACGCGGCGCTGTTCGATGACCTGAACGGTCCCGAGGCGCTGGCAGCGCTGTTCAACTTCATTCGCCGTGCAAACGCCGAGCTCGACCGTAGAGGTGGAGACCGCGATGCCGTCGAACGGGCGAGAGCGGCGTTCGAGCGCATCGATGGCGTGCTCGATATCGTCCCGGAGCGGACGGGCGCCAACCCGTCGCTCTCGGCCTGGATCGAAGAGCGAATCGGTGCGCGGCGTGCGGCGCGAGCCCGCCGGGATTTCGCCGAAGCAGACCGGATTCGAGCGGAGCTGACGGGCCGCGGCGTGACGATCGAGGACGCCGGTGCGGAGACGAGATGGAAGCTCACGTGAGCGACGTAAGTTGGCGTCCCTCGTTCGCTTGACTGCCTCTTCCCGGCTGACTATCCTACGAGTCTCGCGCAAAAAGGGCCGTCTGCTGACGTAGCTCAATTGGCAGAGCACCCGATTTGTAATCGGGCGGTTGCGAGTTCGATTCTCGCCGTCAGCTCTGCCAGGTCGCACGTCGCTCGCGCAGCGCCGGCGCGCGGGACGATCGGGTGGGGTACCCAAGTGGCCAACGGGATCAGACTGTAAATCTGACGGCGCAAGCCTTCGAAGGTTCGAATCCTTCCCCCACCATGCGCCGCGAGGAATGTGCGCGGCCGAGCGGGGCGGTACGACGCGGGAGTAGCTCAGCTGGTAGAGCGCAAGCCTTCCAAGCTTGATGTCGCGGGTTCGAGCCCCGTCTCCCGCTCTTCGCAGGTCAGGACGATTGCGAAGTAGGAAGTGAAACGTAGCACCGAAGTACGGCAGGCAGGATCGCTCGCGTAGCTCAGTTGGTAGAGCACACCCTTGGTAAGGGTGAGGTCACCGGTTCAATCCCGGTCGCGAGCTCTGAAAGAATCACGGGAGCCGCTGGGGGCCAAAGGGCGCCTCCGGGGGCTGCCGGCTGTCCAACCCTCTTTCGTTTCGAGCATCCGGTATGGCCAAGGCAAAGTTCGAGCGCACGAAGCCGCACGTGAACGTCGGCACCATCGGGCACGTCGATCACGGGAAGACGACGCTGACCGCGGCGATCACGTCGATTCAGGCCGCCAAGGGGCTGGCCCAGCAGGTCGCGTTCGACCAGATCGACAAGGCGCCCGAGGAGAAGGCGCGCGGCATCACCATCGCGACGGCACACGTCGAGTACGAGAGTACTCAGCGTCACTACGCGCACGTCGACTGCCCGGGCCACGCCGACTATGTGAAGAACATGATCACCGGTGCCGCGCAGATGGACGGCGCGATCCTGGTCGTGTCGGCCGCCGACGGCCCGATGCCGCAGACCCGCGAGCA
>JBJMNN010000190.1:0-11444 GCA_045804245.1 Gemmatimonadaceae bacterium
GACGACGGCCCTTCCCTGGGCGGATGCGAACGCCGATCAGGAAGTTGTACATCGATCGACTTCCGCATGCTCGGGATCGCAGCCATGAAGATGATCAGCAGCACCAGCAGGACGTCGATCATCGGAGTGACGTTGGATCTCGTTCGTGAGCACTGACGCGATACGCAGGGTGCGCGGAACGTTCGACACGGTGCTCACCTGACCAACGTGAAATCGAACGGCAGCTGTACGAGCGTGCGCACCTTCTGGCCACCCACCTCGCCCGGCGAGAAGCGATAGCGGCCCAGCACGGCGCGCACCGATTGCGCGAACAGCGGGTCCGTCGCCTCGACGACGCGGAGACCGCTCATCTCGGCGCGGCCGAGCGTGTCGATGACGAACTGCACGGACACGCGACCATTCACGCCTCGCTCGCGGAGCGACGTTGGGAATACTGGCGTGATTGGCGTGCCGAGGATGCGTGGCGCGCGATCGACGTAGCGTTCCTCGAGGACACCATCGACCGGTCCGCCGAGCCCGTGCCGGTCGGTGCCGGTCGTTGGCGTCGTGACGCCGCGCGTGAATTCCGTCACGTCCCTGATCGGCGCGGCGGTGAGGTCCGCCGGCGGTATTCCGGGCGGGATGTGATCGACGATCGGCAGCGGAGTGGGCGCCGGCGTCGGCGTGCTGGGACGCTCGACGAGCGATCGCGTCCCAGGATCCCGTGGCGCCTCGGGCCGGGGCTCGACGGGGACGTAGATGACGGTCGGCTTCGGGACATCGGGCATGCGCGCATTCACGGGCTTCGGGCGCACACCGACCGCGATGACGCCGGTGGCGATCGCTCCGTGTACCAGCACGCTCATCAGCGTGCCGCCCATCCGCTTCGTGCGAACCGCCTTCGACTCCAGCAGGACGTTGAGCATGGTTCCTCTCCGTGTTGTGGTCGTGGTGACGACTGCACGGGCGACGATACCACCTCAGCCTTAAGCCCTCGTGACGCGCGGATTAGCGATCACACAGCACGCAATGAGCTTCTCCTGAATTGCGGATGACGGATCGCTGTGCTCCGGATGACGGAACGATGAAGGGGCGGGCGCCAGACGGCGCCCCCCCCATCGGATCGATGGTCGGATGACTGGATGTCGGGATGATCAGGTGTTGCGGTCGACGTCTTCCTCGGCCTCGCCGATCTTCCGCTGCGCCTTCCCCTCCATCTCGCGAGCCTTGCCCTTGATCTGTTCGCTGGTGTCTCCGGTCAGGCCGCCGGCCGCGTTGCGGACTTTGCCGCCCGCTTCCTTCGCGGTGCCCTTGACCTGGTTCTCGAGACCGTCCCTGTCGAGATCGTCAGCCATGATTCCGAATCCTCGTTGAGGTGGAAGGTCGTGCTGGGAACCAATGGGAAAGCAAGCGATATGCCGGGTGCGCTCTTGCCAAAGATACATCTCAAGATATATCTTCCAGCCAACGATATATCTCGCTGCACGGCAGCGGAGGTGCTGAATGTTTGGCTACTACTGCTTCGACCGCCACTTTCCCGGCCAGGTGCCCCCTGGCGCGCGCGGGAAGTGGGGATGGGACGCCAGTTTCATGAGCGGATTCTTCGGCGCCGAGGGACGACCACGCGGGCGCTGGCGCGCCGGACGGATGTTCGAGCAGGGCGACCTGCGCTACGTCGTCCTCCGGCTCCTCGAGGAGAAGCCCCGCCACGGCTACGAGATCATCAAGGCGCTGGAGGAGAAGTTCGGCGGCGCCTACGCGCCGAGCCCGGGTGCCGTCTACCCCACCCTTCAGCTGCTCGAGGATCTCGGCTATACCCGAATCGTCCCCGGCGAAGAGGGAAAGAAGGTCTACGAGATCACCGACGCCGGCCGAGCGCACCTCGCCGAGAACCAGGCCACGGTCGACAATATCTTCGATCGCATCGGCAAGCTCGTCGGACACTTTCTCGACGAGCCGATGACCGAGGTCCACGCAGCGTTCCGCAACGTCGGCCGCGCCACCTACGGTCGCGCGACGGGGGCCGTCCACGATCCGGCGCTGCTGAAGAAGGTCACCGAGATCCTCGTGCGCGCCGCGAAGGAGATCGAAGACCTCCCCCGCTGACTCGCCGACGTCGGCCGCTGTCGTAACGCGTGCCGCGACGTACCTTTGAGAAGGGCCGAGGGAGATCTCCCTCGGCCCTTCCGTACGTTTCACCGCGTAAATGTCGGCCCACACCCTCACGACGACAGAGCTCGACCACGAGGCGCAGCACCCGCCGGCGAGGGGACGCCGCCTCGCACTGCTCACGCTCACCGCGCTGGGCGTCGTCTACGGCGACATCGGCACCAGCCCGCTGTACGCGCTTCGTGAGTGCTTCAAGGCGGAGTACGGCATCACGCCGACGCACGACAACATCGTTGGCGTGCTGTCGCTGATCACGTGGTCGCTGATCCTCGTCATCAGCGTCAAGTACATCGTCTTCATTCTTCGAGCGGACAACCGCGGCGAAGGTGGCATCCTCGCGCTGCTCGCCCTCCTGCTCCAGGAGAGGCGGCGCACGGACGATCGGAGACGCCGCCTGGCGCTCGTGGCGCTCGGACTGTTCGGCGCAGCGCTGCTCTACGGCGACGGCGTCATCACTCCAGCCATCTCGGTGCTGGGCGCCATCGAAGGGCTCGAGGTGAGCACGCCGGCGTTGAGCCACTTCGTCGTGCCGATCACGATGCTGATCCTGTTCGCGCTTTTCATGGTGCAGCGCTTCGGGTCCGCGCGGGTCGGTACCGCCTTCGGCCCGATCATGCTCGTGTGGTTCGTGACGATCGCCTCGCTCGGCGCGCGCGCGATCCTCGTGAATCCCTCCGTGCTCGCGGCGTTCAATCCCGTGCACGGCGTGTACTTCTTCGCCGAGCACGGAGTCGCCGGGTTCCTCACCCTCGGGGCCGTCGTGCTCGTCGTCACGGGGGGTGAAGCGCTGTACGCCGACATGGGCCACTTCGGGAAGCGGCCGATCCGGATCGCGTGGTTCGCCGTCGCGCTCCCCGCGCTGCTGACGAACTACTTCGGTCAGGGCGCCCTGCTCCTCAGCGACCCGGCCGCGGCGAGCAATCCGTTCTATCTGCTCGCGCCGCCGGCCTTCCAGTGGCCGCTGCTCCTCATCGCCACTGCGGCGGCGATCGTCGCGTCACAGGCGCTGATCTCCGGGGCCTTCTCGCTCACGCAGCAGAGCGTCCAGCTCGGCTATTCGCCACGGATGCAGATCATCCATACGTCGGTGCTCGAGGCGGGGCAGATCTACATCCCCGAGGTCAACAAGGCGCTCATGGTTGGCTGCCTCGTGCTCGTCGTGGGCTTCAAGAGCTCGAGCGCGTTGAGCGCCGCGTACGGCATTGCGGTCACCGGGACGATGGCGATCACCTCGTTGCTGTTCGCCGTCGTCGCGCGGTCGCGCTGGGGCTGGTCGCGGCTCCGCGCGTACTCGCTCGTCGCAGGATTTCTCGTGATCGATCTGTCGTTTCTCAGCGCGAACCTCATCAAGATCGAGCACGGCGGCTGGGTTCCGCTCGTGATGGCGATCGGAGTCTACGCGCTGATGAGCACGTGGAAGCGCGGTCGGGTGCAGCTCGGCGCGATCCAGGAAGCGGGGGCGCTCCCGCTGGATCTCTTCCTCGGTGGTCTCGACCGGAACCCGCCGGTTCGCGTGAAGGGCACCGCGGTGTTCATGACGTCGAGCGCCGAGGGTGTGCCCGTCGTCCTGCTCCACCACCTGAAGCACAACAAGGTGCTGCACGAGACGGTGATCATCCTCAGCGTGACGACGCGCGGCGTCCCCGAGGTGCCCCCCGAGCGCGGGCTCGTGCTCGAGCGACTCGGGCACGGGTTCGTCCGCGTCATCGCGACCTTCGGCTTCATGCAGACGCCGAATATCCCCGAGGTGCTTGCGCGCGCGGCGGCCCAGGGGATCCCGATCCCGCCGATGGAGACGTCGTACTACCTCGGCCGCGAGCGGCTGGTGTTGACGGGCCACGCGAAGATGCATCGCTGGCGCAAGAAGCTCTTCGCGCTCATGTCGCGCAACGCACGCTCGGCCACCGAGTTCTTTCAGATCCCGCCGAATCGCGTCGTCGAGCTGGGCGCGCAGATCGAGTTCTGACCGTGGATCTCGTCCTGGAGCGCATGTCGATGCTGCGCAGCCGTCGGTCGGTCTCGCGAGTCCTTCCCCTCGTGGTCTTCTTGCTCGCCTGCGGCAAGCCCGAAGGTGGGCCGGCGGCGTTCCGCGGTCCGGGACTCGACGTCGCCTCACTCGGCGTGAACGACGAGGCGGCAGTGAACGCCGCCGCGCTGGGCGCCGCCTTCAACCCCGACCCGTCGCTCTTCCTGCTGCTCGACCCGGTCTACCTGCCGCGCGTCGAAGGACGCGCCGGAGGCACTCCAGTTCCGCCAGCCGTGATCGCGCGCATGAAGGCGCAGGGTGCGGTGCGCGGAACGTGCCAGCCGCCGCGCGACGACACGCGCGCCGTTCCGCTCTGCCCCGCCGAGCTGCCGGGCTACGTGGTTCGTTTCTCGGAGATCTTCGCGATTGGCCGTGGCGCCGATTCGGTCCAGGTCTATCTCGCTGCGACCCGCTACCGGCACCAGCCCAAGGCGCCCGCCGAGCTGCTCTCGTTCGAGCGGGCGTATCGCGTCGCACGCGTCCGCGGCGCGTGGCGGGTGCTCAGCGAGGCGAGGGTGCCGAAGGGCTGACGTCGATCAGGCCCTGAGCCAGGCACGCATCTCTGTGCGCGAGAGCGGCGCCGCGAAGTAGTGCCCCTGCACGAAGTCGCAGCCGAGCGTGCGCAGCATGAGGAGCTGGTCGCGCCGCTCGACACCCTCCGCGACGACGTCGAGGTCGAGGTCGTGCGCGAGCCGAACGATCGCGCCCACGATCGCGCGCTGCCGGGAATCGCTGTCGATACCGCTGATGAGCGCACGGTCGATCTTGATCGCATCCACCGGCAGATCCTGCAGGTAGCTGAGCGACGAATAGCCGGTGCCAAAGTCGTCGAGGCAGACGCGGAACCCGGCGGCGCGGAGCTCACGCAGCGCACGGAGCGGTGCATCGCCCTCCCCCAGCTCGATCTCCTCCGTCATCTCGAAAATGACGCAGCGCGGTGAGGCGCCCATCGCCGCGATCGTCGTCATGGCGTGCGGCAGGAAGATGGGGTCGGCCAGCTGGCGGGGGCTGACGTTCACAGCGACCGACGCGGTGACTCCCAGATCGTTCTGCCACTCGACGGCCTGGCGGGCGACCTCGCCCACCGTCCAGCGTCCGACCTCGCCCATCAGCTCGGCCCGAGTGAGCCCCGCGACGAACTCGGACGGCGTGAGACAGCCTCGCTGCGGATGCTGCCACCGGATGAGCGCCTCCAGCGACGCGAGCTCGCCATTCGCGCACCGCAGGATCGGCTGGTAATACATCTGGAACTCGTTGCGATCGATCGCATGGCGCAGCTCGGCGCCAAGCCGCAGCTGCTCGATCGTCGCCTCGTGCATGCCCGCGTCGAACAGAGCGCAGCGCGCCGCGCCGGCGTTCTTCGCGCGGTGCACTGCGGCGAACGCATCCCGGATCACATCGGTGGCACGCTCGCGATGTGGCCGCACGAGTGCGATGCCGATGCACGCCGTGAGCGCTACTTGCCTGTGCTCCAGCGTGTACGGCGCGGTGACGAGATGGAGCATGAGCTCCGCCACGCGCCACGCGCTCGCGGCATCGCCGTCACACTCGATGAGGACGTGAAACTCGTCGGCGCCCATACGCGCCATCGTGTCGTTCGGTCCGAGGCACTCCCGAACGCGCTGCCCGACCGCGCGAAACAGTCGATCCGCGGCGACCTCGCCGAAGCTCGACTGCACGCGTGTGAAACCGTCGAGATCGAGGGCGAGCAGCGCGTGCGTCGTGCGGTCTGCGGTCTTGGTCCGGTGAAGCGCCTGTTCGAGTGCGGCTATGAGCTGCTCCTGCTCCAGGCGCGCGGCCGTGGGCCGCTGCCGACGCTGGCCAGGTCGGTGTGAATGAGCTGACAACTGCGGGAACGGATGTGAGGACGGCGCCGCGAACACCTCGCGCTCTTCGAGAGAACGAAGGATTGTATCGGTCCTGTAACGGCCGATCCAATACTTCCTTTCTTGCCTTCCCATGCCCGCTCTCGCGAGCCGCTTTCCGAAGCCCTACATTGGCCCGCAACCCCTCAGGGGAGGCCGCGCCGTGGAGCTGCGGCACCTGCGTTACTTCGTCGCCGTCGCCGAAGAATCGACGTTCGTCGCCGCCGCACGGCGATTGGGCGTCGCGCAGCCCGCTCTCACGCGCCAGGTCCACGCCCTCGAGCGCGAGCTCGACGTCGAGCTCCTCGAGCGGACGCCGAAGGGGACCAGGCTCACTCCGGCAGGCGAGGTAACGCTCGCCTCGGCGCGCCATCTGCTCCGACAGGTGGACGCCGCCGTCGAGCGCGCCAGAGGGTCAGGCATGGGAGTCGTCGGCCGCTGCGTCATCTGTGCCGGCGTGCGCGCGCTCGGATCGGGACTCATCGGCCGCATCGTCGAACGCGTTCGAGCGGTGTACCCCGACGTCGAGCTCGGGGTGGTCGAAGCGGCGCTCGATCGGATGATGCGGGCCTTGCGAGTCCACGAGGCCGATATCGGGCTCGGTCTCCCCGCACCGCCAGGGTTTCCCGATCTGCTCTCAGAGACGGTCGACTACGACATCTTCGACTCGGTCGCGATCGCCGAGTGGCATCCGCTCGCCAGTCGTGCGCAGCTCCATCTCGCGGAGCTCGCTGACGAGACGTTCATCGGGTATCGCTCGGACGTCGCCGGCGAGTACATGCGCGCGGTCCGCACCGAGTTCGCTCGCATGCACTTCACGCCGGCGGCGACTCGCGAGTACGACGATGTGTTCAGCGTGTCCACCGCAGTCGAGGCGGGCCAGGGATGGACGCTGCTTTATCGCGAGGGCAGAGGTCTCGTTCCGCGCGGAATCAGAATCATTCCGCTGGCGGATCTCAGGGTGCCGCTCGCGCACGCGATGATTCGCCGCGCCGACGAGCGTCGCCCGGTCGTGTTCAACGTCATGGACGTCACGCGCGACCTGCTGCAGGCGGATCGTGCCGCGCGCGACGGACATGAGCCGCCGCGCCCCAGCGAACCACGTGCGAGCTTCGAGATCCCGGCCACGCCAGGCGGCCTCGCACCGTCCACGGCCCTCGAGCTCCGTCATCTCCGGTACTTCGACGCTGTCGTCGAGGCGGGGAGCTTCGGGCGTGCCGCCGAGCAGCTCGAGCTCACGCAACCGGCACTTTCGCGCCAGGTCGCCGACCTCGAGCGCGTCGTGGGTGTGCCGCTGTTGGAGCGCGCCGCGCGTGGGGTGACGGTGACACCGGCCGGGGAATCGTTCGTTCGCAGCGCACGCCGCATCCTCGAGGAGGTCGGTGCGCTTTCGGGCGAGACGCAGCGTGCGCGACGCGGGGCGATCGCGCGCTGCGTCATCGGATCGCTCCCGACGACGTTGGCGCGGAAGATGGTGACGACGCTGTTGCGCGATTACGCGATCGGCGCACCCGATGTGCAGCTGACGCTCGAAGAGGTGGCGACGCCCGACCAGCCCGAGGCGCTGCGGAGCGGGCGCATCGACCTCGGCATCTGTCATCCGAGCCCGCTTAACAGCATCGATGAGCGCGGCATCGAGCGGTCGCGGCTGACGTCGGACACGATGAACTGCGCGCTCTTGGCGCAGACCGAGCCCCTCGCCTCTCGCCGCTCGGTGTCGATCCACGAGCTCGAGGACATCCCCTTCCTCTTCCCGAAGCGGAGCTTCCAGCCCGCGCTGTACGACATGCTGTTCGGGCAATTCGAACAACTCGGCTTTCGGCCGCGCGTGGAGGATACGTACGAAGGACTGCGCACGATCTGGCAGCTCGTCGCGAGTGGACACGGATGGGCGATGGGCTTCGCGTCGCAGTGCGACGATCCGCCGCCCGGCACCGCATCGGTGCCGATCGACGAGCTCTCGTTCCCGTGGGGGCTCGATCTGCTCCTGCGCGACGACGAGTCGCGCCTGCTGATCCTCGGGATAGCGGACCGCTTGCACGAAATCGGGAAGACGCTTCACTAGCGCCGCTGTCCACCCGCTCGGCGTCCAGTTCGTGTGCGAATCGAGGCATGGGTTCGCAAGAAATGAAGTATTGGTCCGTCGCGGAGCACGCCCGATAAGCTCCTGCCACATGAACCAATTCCGAACCCGTGTCCTTCTGATCGACGACTCTCCGAGCTCACTCATCTGGCAACTCGTGCTCCTCCAGGAGGAGCGGTACGACACGCTCACGGCGAATACGACCGCTGAAGGATTCCGGATCGCGCGGCTCGAGCGCCCCGACCTCGTCATCCTCGATGCGACCAGCCGGTACGCGGACGTCATTCGCACCGCGACCGAGCTCCGCGCCGAACCGGCCACACGCGACATCCCGATCCTGCTCCTCGTCGGCGCCGGGAGGGCCCGAGCATCCGCCGACCTCGCGGCGATCTCCGACGACCTTATCGGCAAGCCGCTTGACGGCGCCGAGTACATCCAAAAGATCCGCGAGCTGCTGGGGCGCCGCCGACGAGGTAGCAGCCGGCGCTAGATTGCGCCCATGCCTCTCCTCGCCAACGCCCTTCTTTTCGACCTCGACGGCGTCCTCGCCGATTCGACTCGCAGCGTCACCCGCGCCTGGAGCGCCTGGGCCCGCCGCGTCGGGCTCGACCCCGAGGAGCTGCTCCCGAAGGTGCACGGCCGCCGCGCGATCGAGACGATCCGCGCCGCGCGTCCCGAGCTGAATGCCGAGTCCGAGCTGGCGACTCTCGTGGCCGACGAGACCACCGACAATGGCGATACCGAGGAGATTCCTGGCGCCCGCGCGCTGGTGAGCGCCCTGCCCGCCGACGCGTGGGCCATCGTGACGTCGGGACTCCACGAGGTGGCGACGGCGCGCCTCGTGGCCGCCGGGATCCTGCTCCCGCGGGTGATGATCACCGCCGAATCCATTGAGCGCGGCAAGCCGGACCCGGACTGCTACCTCAAGGGCGCCCAGGCGCTCGGCATCGACCCGCACGACTGCATCGTCGTGGAGGACGCCCCGATTGGGGCGTCGGCCGCCCGGGCGGCGGGGATGCGGCTCATCGCCCTCACCACCACCCATCGGGCGGATCAGCTCAAGCCAGCCGACCTGATCGTGCCGGACTTGACGCACCTGTCGGTGCGCATCGTGGAGCGCACGAACAGCGCGATGGGAAGCTCAGCACGACTCGAGATTGACCGGCGCACGTGACTTGGAGCGTGTAACGTTGCGCAACGCGCATCGCGCAGAGCGCATCGCGCAACACCAAGCGACCTCGGGAATCCTTGACACGCGCCCCCGAGGACCGTACTCTGAGAGAGCTTACAACCGTGCGAGCGGCACGCTCGTGCGGGACGCCCAATCGATAGTGATGCGCTCTTCCCTGGTATCGATTATCGCCGCCATTCCGACCTTGCCGAATCGCAAGGCCGCCACTTCGCGCGGGGAATCGAGGGGTTAGGAGCTAGCGGGTACCGAATGGTGCAACGGCCCCTCCTGACCAGCGGTTAGGAGGGGCTTCTTCGTAAGGTCGCCCACACGTGGGAGCGTCGGAGACATGGACGACGGATTGACGCAGCAGGAAGGGTTGTACGATCCTCGGCGGGACGAGCGCGATGCGTGCGGCGTGGGGTTCGTCGCCCACGTCCGCGGCACGGCGTCGCACGAGATCGTACGCCAGGGCCTGACGCTGCTGGAGAACATGTCGCATCGCGGCGCGGTCGGCTGCGATCCCTGCAGCGGCGACGGAGCCGGCCTCGTCGTCCAGCTGCCGCACGAGTTCTTCCGGCGCGAGGTGGCACAGCTCGGCATCGAGCTCCCGCGTCCCGGCGGGTACGCCGTCGGCATGGTCTTCCTCCCGACGGACGCTGGCGAGCGTCGCGCCTGCGAGCTCGTCCTCGAGAACATCGTCGAGGAGGAAGGGCAGCACGTGCTCGGCTGGCGCGACGTGCCGGCGAACCTCGACCAGATCGGTCCGGTCGCGCGCGCCGCCGCCCCCGTCTTCCGGCAGGTGTTCATCGCCCGCGGGCGCACGACCGAGAAGAAGTCGTTCGAGCGCAAGTTGTACGTCATCCGCCGCCAGGCCGAGAACGCGATCGGCACCCGCGGCGGCTTCTACGTCGTGAGCCTCTCGTCGCGCACGGTCGTGTACAAGGGAATGCTCATGCCCGAGCAGCTCCCCCACTTCTACCCGGACCTCAGCGCCCCCGACTTCACGAGCGCCATCGCGCTGGTGCACTCGCGCTTCTCCACCAACACGCTGCCCACGTGGTCGCGCGCGCACCCGTACCGCTTCCTCTGCCACAACGGCGAGATCAACACGCTGCGCGGCAACCTGAACTGGATGCGCGTCCGCGAGGCGTCGATGCAGTCGCGCCTGTTCGGCGACGACCTGCACAAGCTCTACCCGATCATCGCCGACGGGCAGTCGGACTCGATGTGCCTCGACAACGCGCTCGAGTTCCTCGTGCGCGGCGGGCGCTCACTCCCTCACGCGGTGGCGATGCTCGTCCCCGAGGCGTGGGAGGGAAACCCGCACATGGACCTCGATCGCCGCGGGTTCTGCGAGTACCACTCGACGATGATGGAGCCGTGGGACGGCCCCGCCCTCGTCGCGTTCACCGACGGCCGGATGATCGGCGGGACGCTCGACCGCAACGGGCTCCGTCCGGCGCGCTATGTCGTCACCGATGACGATTTCGTCGTGCTCGCCTCCGAGGCGGGCGCGCTCGAGGTGCCCCCCGAGCGGATCGTCTCCAAGGGCCGCATCAAGCCGGGTCGCATGTTCCTCGTCGACACGGTGCGCGGACGAGTGATCGAGGACGAGGAGATCAAGCGCGACCTCGCTGCACGCCGGCCCTACCGCGCGTGGGTGACGTCGAATCGCGTCGGCCTCGACGAGCTCCCCGAGCCGATCAGCATCGCCCAGCCCGACCCCGAGACGCTCCTCCACCACCAGACGGCCTTCGGGTACACGCAGGAAGAGCTGTCGATGGTGCTCACTCCCATGGCCGTGAACGGCGAAGAGCCGGTCGGCTCGATGGGCACCGACACGCCGCTCGCCGTGCTGTCGCACGAGCCGCAGCTCCTCTACGGCTACTTCAAGCAGCTCTTCGCGCAGGTCACCAATCCGCCGATCGATCCGATCCGCGAGCAGCTCGTCATGTCGCTCTCGGTCAACATCGGGCCGCGCACCAACGTGCTCGGCGAGCGACCGGAGCACGCGCGCCGCATCCGCGTGCGCGGCCCGATCCTCACCAGCGCACAGCTGGAGAAGATCCGCTCGGTGGGCGAGCGCGAGGGCGATCCGCACTTCCGGTGCACCACGCTGCGCGCGCTCTTCCCCGCCGCTGGCGGCGC
>JBJMNN010000191.1:0-9817 GCA_045804245.1 Gemmatimonadaceae bacterium
AAGCGTGCGCACGTCCTTGCTGCGCATCGGCGTTGTGATGTCGCCACGGAGCAGCATCGCCGCGAGGAGGCCGATCTGGTAGACGTCGTCGCGCTTCTGCCAGCGACGCACGCGTCCCCACGCGATCTCGTTCGGGACGTGGAAGACGTTGAACGCGTCCGCCGTCACGCCGCGCGGGTTGAGCTGGTGCATCGCGATGCCGAAGTCGCCGAGCTTGAGCTGATTGCCGTCGCACACGAACACGTTGAACGGTGTGAGGTCGCGGTGCATGGCGTGTCCTCGATGCAACGCGTCGAGCGCGCCTGCAATGGCGGCGAGCTCGCGCCGGACGAACCGCTCCGACTGCGCGCCGACTTTCTCCAGCCAGCTGCCGAGGTCTCCGTGCTCGGCGTACTCCATCGCCAGGCAGTAGCGCATCTCGCCGCTGCTCGCGTCGGCGAAGCGGTCGTACACGCGCAGCGCGCGCGGCTCACGCGCGAGGAGTTCGGCGAAGTACGCCTCGCGCAGCCAGCCGGAGAGCCGGTCGCTGATCTTGACGCACACCTTGTCCGGATAGCCCTGGCTCGGCGACGGCGTGGCGAGGTACACCTCACCGAAGCCGCCCTTGCCGATCAGCTTGTCGAGAAGATAGGTGCGGCCGGTCTCGGAGCTGTGCGCGGTCGGAGGCGCGGGTACCGAGGGGCGCGCGCCGGGTCTGCGGTCGAGGTGGCGCGTATAGCTCGCGCGCCGAGTGACGGGCGGAGCCTGCTGGGTGGGCATGCAGGGAATGGCGGGAGAGGGCGAGCAGCGCGCCGACATCGGACGCGCCGAGCCCGTGCAGTGTGTAGCGTCGAGCGATTCCGCGCCAGCGGCAGCGGCTGATCGCGAACTTCAGCGGTGCGAGTCGAGGCGCCGAGTGATCGCCCTCGGCGGCGTGTCGGGCCGCCGAATCGCGACCGCTACAATCGCCAGGAGCACGACGGCGGGGTAAAGACTGGCTGCCACGCTGTGGCGAATGACGATATGCACCGCCATCGCGCCGAGCATGGCGCACGACAGCAGCATTGCGCCGATCGGACACGTTCGTGGCACGACGTACAGGAGCGCACCCCCGATCTCTACGGCGCCGGTGAAGTACCGGAACCACTGTCCGAAGCCGATCTGGTCGAACATCACGACCCACGGAGAGCCGGATCCGCTCGGGAACTTCTCCGCGCCCATGAGCACGAAGAAGAGGGCAACTCCCCCGCGCAGCACCCAGCCGCCGAGGTCGTGCTCGTGCTGGAAGCGGGCGTGAGAACCGCGCTCACGAGTTGTCATCGTCGGTCACCTCGCGCGGAAAGCCGTTACGAGGGAGCGTGCGACGCCGGACTTTCGCGGCTTGACCGGCTCGCAGCGTGGCATGAGCCAGCTCGCTCTCGAAGCCCATCCGGTAGCGCAGCGCGGCGACCAACCAGAAGAGAACCAGGCCGCCGACAAAGAGCTCCGCACGGTGGTGGGTCCAGGGGATCCGCTGGGTGCGATAGCTCAAGTGACCGTTGCCCACGCGCATCACCTCGACGGTGATCGCATACCACTCGCCCACCAGCACCGCGACGCCGCTCACGACGATCGACGTCATGACGATCGCCGCGACAGCGACCACGGAATTCCAGCCGCCGTCGAACGGGAAGTTGCGGTTGACGCGGCGAGTCACCCCATAGGCCACGAGACCGAAGAGCGCGGCAAACGCGATCGTTACGACCGCGTCTCCGCCCATCGGCCGATGGGCGAGCGCTGCGCGCACTGTGTCCGGCGAGACGTCGTGCCCGCGCGCGACCGCCTCCAGCATCGCCGTGACACACGAGTCCGTGGTGCGATCATAGCTGGCGAATCCGTCGAAGTGCCCGGAGTGCGGCGCATTGTGCCCGTCGGCGTATCGGATCGCGATATCTTCGGCCCGCAGCGCATCGTCGTGGAGATGTCGGCGCGCGGCACCGACTCGCAGATCCAGCGCGGACGGCGTTTCCGCTGGCCACACGCACTGCGCGATCGGTCCGCGGGTCGCGCAGCCGCCCAGACAAACGGCGAACAGGAAGAGGGCACACGACGCTCGCATCGTTGCCTACCATCGTTGGCGATCAACAGCGGCGGTCGTATCGAAGGTGGCCAGTGCGGCCGAGGCCTGCGTGACGCATCCTCATCACCTTCGACCTCGAACAACGTACGCGATACGGATTAGGACCGGCTCTCGAAAGCATTACGATCCAATGAATTCCGTCCCGCCGTCGCTGTTACTCCGCCCGCGGCACCCCGCGCCCCACGATGATCGTGATGTTGTCGGTCCCGCCCTCCTCGAGCGCGTCCTGCACGAGCTGCTCGCACACCTGCTTCGCGCTCGTCATGTTCGCCAGCCGCTCGGCGATCCGCTCGTCGCTCACGTGCTTCGTCAGTCCGTCGCTGCACAACAGATGGATGTTTTCCCAGTCCGCCTGGAGCCGCGTCACCACCGGCTCCGCCGTGTCCGAACCGAGCGCGCTCGAGAGCACGTGGGCGAACTGCGTGTGCGGCGCCTGGGCACGCGAGAGGATGCCCTGATCGACGAGATCGTTCGCCAGCGTCTGGTCGCGCGTGACCTGGGTCAACCGCCCTTCGCGCCACAGGTAGTAGCGCGAGTCGCCGACTTGGAGGAGGTAGTACGCCGGCCACACGCCCATGAAGAGCGTGAGCGTCGTGGCCATCGTGCTGTGCTGGGAGTCGACGCTCGCACGCTGGCGGATCGCCTCGTGCGAGCGCACCGCACAGCGCTGGAGCATGTCGGTGAACGTCGCCTCGGTGACGTCGCGCTCGTACAGACACGACATGCTGTCGTTCACGTACTGCATGCACGACTCGAGCGCGGTGGCGCTGGCCTCGGCGCCACCCTCCTCCCCGCCGACACCGTCGGCCACCATCGCGATGAACGCGACGCGCTGCTCACCGACCGGCAGATGCTCCTGAGTGCCGAGGTTCGTCGCGATGACGTTGACGCGCTTGGATACGGTCGCGAGGAGAAAGTGGTCCTGGTTCTCCGAGCGAACCCTGCCGACGTGCGTCAAGCCGTGGACGTCGATCTCGTCGTCGCGCGGCTTGCGCGTATTGGGAGGGGCCTGGGTTTGGGTCTTCATACGGCCGTGCCTCTTGGGGGCTCGGCCTGAATCTGTGCGTCATCACGCCCGTTGTCGAACCCGTGCGCGCTGCCCGTGCGCGCCGCGCATTCTTCACCGTTTCGCGGCCCGTTGCTCGGCGGTGAGGAACGCGACGAGCGGCCGGATCTCCGTCTCCCGCAATTCGAGGTTCGGCATCTGCATCCTGCCGGCGGTCGGCGGCTTGATCGACGGGTTCGCGAGGAAGCGCGCCAGGTACTCGGCGGGGAGGCGCCGGTCGGTGAGCTCCGGGCCCACGGTGCTCATCTGCCCCGTGATCTCCACGGCGCGGTGCACGTGGCAGCTCACGCAGCCCTGCGCGGCGAACAGGCGCCGCCCACGCTCGACCTCGCTGAGCTTCGCGATACCCAGCGTCGCCAGGTGCTCCTCGACCGTGCCGCGGATCGTGCGCACCGAGTCCACGACACGCCACGGCACCAGCACGGCGCGCGCATTCGCGAAGCCGGAGCTGATCGTGACCTGCCAGTCGCCGGCGGTGGGGAAGACGATCGAGCCGCGATACCCCTTCCATCCATCCTCGACGTGCAGCTGCGCCGAGCCCTTCACGACGCGCGATCCGGACCGCGCCTCGAGCGTCGGATGCAGGCTGTCGAGCGGCGTGACGCCGTGCTGCCGCGTCTGCCACGAGAGCTGCAGCGGTTTCCCGACGACCCACGCGTCGGGGATGTTCGACACCTTCACCACGGCCCACCCGCCGAACGCCGAATACGCGGCGGTGGTGGCGAGCAGCAGGACCCCGACGGCGCCCAGCGTGAGCTTCTTCATGACAGTCTCCCGAATGGTGAGTCTCCGTTGGACGCCGGAGACGTCGGCATCGCTTAGCGCCGGCACGGACGGTTCACGCGAAGACGCGGAGGACTGCGAGGAATCTGCTTCTGCTCTCGGGGTCGAGTTGAGTGCTCGGTGCAGCAGTTCTCTCCATCCACAATCACAACGCTTTGATGGTCCGGGGCTGAGATCTCTCCGCCACGAGCCGTTCTCTGCGCCTCTGCGGACCGCGGCGGGAGTGGCCGGTCAAGGCGCACGGCTCTGCGCCTCTGCGTGAAACTCAGGCGGGACGGACTGTCGCGCCATGGATTTTCACGCAGAGGCGCAGAGGTGCGCAGAGGCGCAGAGCACTGCTCCCGAGTCGAGATCGTGCACGGGTGCAGCGCTCTCCAGCCACAACCTCCAAGGACCTTTTTTGGCTGCGGCGCACTGATCTCTCCGCCGAGGGCAGTTCTCCGCGCCTCCGCGTGAACTGCAGTTCGGCCGCAGCGCGCGCGGACTTATCGCGGCGCCGTACTCCGCAGCGCGCCGAGCTGGCGGAGCACGTCGCCGAGCCGTCTCATCTCGGCGCCGTAGGTGGCCCAGTCGTCGGCGCGCTGCGCCGCCCGCGCGCGCTCGTAGTGGTCGTTCGCGCGCCGTGCGAGGTCGGCCGTGGTCGGGGTCGCAGTGTCGGCGGCGCCCGGCCGCTGCGCCTCGGTCGCTGCGGCGGCGGCCGGCGCCGAGGCGACGGTCTCTCCTGGCTGCGCCGGCCGCGGCGTGCCGAACAGCGCACGCAGCGCCGCGTCGAGCGTCTCGGCCATCGCGACCTGCCCCTCCTGCGCCACGACCACGCGCTTCAGCTCGGGGATCCGCCCGCCCTCGGCGCGCAGATACAGCGGCTGCACGTAGAGCAGCGACCCCTCGATCGGGATCACCAGCAGCTCGCCGCGCAGCACCTCCGAGCCGCGCTGATCCCACAGCGAGATCTGGCGCGACACCTCGGTGTCCTGGTTGATCCGGTTCGCGATCTGGTTCGGGCCGAACACGAGGCTCTGCCGAGGGAAGCGGTACACCGCGAGCTTGCCATAGTTGGCGCCGTCGTTCCGCGCCACCATCCACGCGGCGAGGTTGTCCTTCTGCCGTGGCGTGAAGGGCCGCATCAGGATGAACTCCGGGGCGCGCTCACCGGGCAGGCGCATCACCATGTGCCGCAGAAACGATTCTCCCGCGATCCGCCCCGCGGCCGTCGCACGCTCGCTCGCGTTCGACTGGCTCGTCGCCGCGGCGCCCGGCACCTGCCACTGATCCTCGCGGTGGTAGAACGTCTCGGGGTTGCCCATGTGGTACGTCGCGTAGAGCGCCGTCTGCACGCGAAAGAGATCCTCGGGATACCGGATGTGCTCGCGCAGATCGGCCGGCATCTCGGCGAGCGGGCGCAGCAGTCCGGGGTAGATCTTCGCGAGCGTGCGGACGATCGGATCGTCGGGCGTCGCGACGTACGCCGCGACGTCGCCGTCGTACGCGTCGATCACGACCTTGATCGCGTTGCGCATGTAGTCGGTCCCGTCCGACAGCGGCTGCGAGTACGGGTACCGGTCGGTCGTCGTGTAGCCGTCGATGAGCCACTTCAGGCGGCCGTCGCTCGCGACCACCATGTACGGATCGCGATCGAACGCGAGGAACGGGAGCGCACGCCGCGCGCGCTCGGCGACGCTGCGATAGTAGAGGATGCGCGTGCGGCTGGTGACGTCGCGCGACAGCAGGATGTTGAACGACCCGAAGTGCAGCGCGTAGAGCAGCCGCCGCGCGAACGAGGCGACCGGCACGCCACCGCGTCCGTCGTACGTCGAGTAGACGGCGGCGTCCCCCTCGCCAGCCGGATAGTCGAACTCCCGCTGCCTGCTCGGCGCGAGCACGAAGTCGTTCGACTGCTCGCCGTAGTAGATCTGCGGCCGCGTGATCGGCAGCGGGATGCTGGAGGCCGGTGGCAGATCCTTGATGAAGAGGACGGGGAGTCCCTCCGCCGTGACCTCGTTCGACGGGCCGAGCGTGACGCCCATCCCGTGCGTGTACGTCAGGTGCTCGTTGATGAAACCCTTCGTCGGCAGCGCGTCCGTGTCCAGCTCGCGCGCCGAGAGCATGACCTGGCGCACCTGCCCGCCGATCCGGTACCGGTCGTCGTCCACCGAGACGAAATCGTAGTACGTGCGGATCGACTGGAGCTGTCCGAACGTCTGGAGCAGCGGCTCGCGATCCCAGAGCCGCACGTTGTCGATCGTCGCGCGGTTCGCGGCGATCGTCGCCGGTGTGAGGTCGGTGGCGGCGCCGAGGTCATGGAGCTGGACGTCGGCGATTCCCCAGGCGTCGCGTGTGGCCTTGATGTGGTGCGCGATCTGCGGCGTCTCGTACGACAGCTCGTTGGCCTGGACGACGAGCCGCTGGTACGCCGCCGGCACGAGCACCGCGAGGACGACGAGCGCCACGTAGCCGAGCACGACCCGCGCCGCGACGTATGCCATCCGTCCCCGCGCACCACTCCAGGCGATGAGACCGGCGCCGACGAGCCCCGCGATCGCCAGCACGTGCAGGGCGGCGGCGCGCACGTGGAGGTCCACGAAGTTCGCGCCGGACAGCGCGAGGTGCTCGCCGAACAGCAGACCGGGGAGGCTCACGAGCTCCGTACGCGCCGCGAGCACGAGCAGCGCGAGTGCGGCGAGGATCGCCAGATGCTGCCGCGCATGCGGAGGGATGACGAGCACCTCTCCACCGCGCCCCGCCTCGGCGCGCGCGAAGTGGATCGGGATCGCGACGAGCAGCAGCGACAGGAGCACCAGCGAGAGCGCGAACCCGACGACCGTCTCGATCGCCGGCAGAACGAACACGTAGTAGCCGATATCGCGCCCGTAGATCGGGTCGGTCATGCCGAACGGCGTCCGGTGCATCGCCTGGAGCGCCGTGTTCCACTGTGACGCCATCGAGAGCGCGACGACGAAGGCGATGAGCGCCGTCCAGGGGAGCGCCAGTGCACGCATCAGTCGCGCGGCGTGCGCGCCGACCGCGGTGGCCATGCCGCTGATGTCGGTGATCGGCTCGCGCACCCGCGCGTCGCCCACCACCAGTCCGCGCAGTGCGTAGCGCGCATTGCCGTAGAGGACCGCGAACGCGATCCCGCCGCTCAGCAGCCCGATGCTCCACTGCGCGACGATCTTCGTGAAGAAGACGCGCTGGTATCCGATCTCCGTGAACCAGAGCCAGTCGGCAAGCCGGCCGGTGATGCTCGGCAGGACGAAGACGAGCACGAAGAGGGCGATCCCGGCACCGATGGCGAAGCGCGGCGGTCCTGGAGGGCGTCCGGTCCTCGAGCGACGCAGACTTGGAGGCGGCCGGACTCCGGCGTCGCGCAGGCTGCGGATGAAGGGATCGTCGTCGGGTACGATGTCGGGCATACCCGAACATATGGTCCGATGCGCGCGTCCGCGGGGCGACCAAGCGTTTACGCCACGTTGCTTGACACGGCCGAGGCCGCCCCTATCGTCCCATCCCCTTGTTGTCGCCGCTCCGCTCCCTCACCGCTTTGCGGAGGTCTCCATGCATCGCATCACTCGCGTCGCTCTCGCCAGCTCGACCCTTCTGCTCGTCGCCGCGTGTGCGAAGAAGGAGCAACCCGCGAATGACACCGCAGCAGCGATGTCGCCCGCGCCGGCGCCCGCGCCTGCACCGACGCTCGCGCTCGCCGACGTGGCGGGGAGATGGCAATTCGCCTCGACGCCGGCCTCGGGCAAGGACACGAGCTCGACGAAGTGGGTGCTCACCGCGACGCCGGACACCACCGGTTGGACGATGACCTTCCCCGACAAGCAGGTGGTGCCGCTTCAGGTGAGCGTGGCCGGAGACAGTATCATGCTCGCCTCTGCGGAGTTCTCCAGCCAGCGCCGCAAGGGCACCAAGGTGAAGACCGAATCGACAATCCGTCTCGCCGGCGGAAAGCTCTCGGGAATGACCAACGCGCACTACGTGACCAAGGGCGCGGATTCCACGCTGATGCTGAAGACGGAAGGCACGCGGATGCCGTAATGCCGTGACGTGCCGGGCTCGAATGGCTCGGAACTGCTCCAGAAATCCAGCGGATCTTTCCGAGGGCATCGAAGTCTCCATATGGCCCTCTGGGCTGCATACTCAGGTAGACATCGCTCCTTTATTGTTACGGGCTCTCGATCGGGCTGGCTGTGGTTTTTTGGAGATGCAGCGCCGGCCCTACAGCGATCCGTAAAGGAGCGACGCCGGCCTCACCGCAGGCAGCCTAGAGGGCCAGCGGGAGGCTCGGATGCGCACGGAGCGATCCGCTGGATGTTGGAGCATGTCCCCAGCCGTTGCCCTTCAAGCGAATCTCCGCGAGGGCGCGTCTCTCCCATGCTCACGTCGCCACCGTATCGAGCTTGGGGAACGGCCACCTCGCCGTCCGCCACGACCAGATCAGGAACGCGACGCCCCCCAGCACCAACATCCCGACGCCGAACAGCATCACCTCCAGCTGCGTCGTGGCGAACAGGAAGATCCAGCCGAGCAGCGACACCAGCGCCGGCACCGGATACAGCCACATTCGATAGGGCCGCGGCAAGTCAGGTGCATTGCGCCGCAGCAGCATCAGGCCGAACACCTGTCCCATGAACTGCACGAGGATCCGCGTCACGATCATCGCGTCGATCACCGTGCCGAGCGAGAAGAAGCCCGCGACGATCGAGAGCGCGCCGAGCACGAGCAGCGAGACGTAGGGGAACTGCTTCGTCGGGTGCAGGCGGCCGAAGGCACGGAAGAAGTAGCCGCTCTGCGCCGCGGCGAACGGGATGCGCGAGTAGCCGAGCAGCAGCGCGAACACGGAGCCGAACGTCGTCCAGAGGATGAGCAGCGTGAAGATCGTCGCCACGCGCGAGCCGTGGACGCGCTCCATCATGCTCGAGACGATGAACCCCGACTGCGCGTGCGCATCCGCCGGCACGAACTCGCGCCAGGGGACCACGCCGATGATCGACAGGTTGATCCCGATGTAGATCAGCGCGACGGCGGCGGTGCTGATGAGGATCGAGCGCGGGATGACTCGCCCCGGATCGCGCACCTCGTCGCCGATGTAGCAGACGTCGTAGTAGCCGAGGTAGTCGTATACCCCGACGCGCGACGCCGCGCCCAGGCCGAGAAAGAAGCCGAGCGAGAAGTCGAACGCGCCCGGCGGGAAGTCGAAGGCGATCTTCGGGTCGAAGTGCATCGCTCCCGTGCCGATCACCCCGAGCACCGTGATCAACGTCCCCACCCAGAGCGACACCGTGATGCGGGCGATCGCGTGGATGCGCCGATAGAGCAGCACGACGTTGAGCGCGCCGATCGCGACGATCAGCGCGATGGCACCGCCGCGGCCGAGCCCCGTCCAGATGTACTTCGCGTACGCCGCGAAGCCGATGTATCCCGACGCGATCTCCAGCGGCCCGCTGAGCACGAACTGCCAGACGAACAGGAACGCCATCGCCCGGCCAAACTGCTCCCGCCCGAACGCCTCGCGCAGGTAATGAAAGGAGCCCCCCGATCCCGGCATGGCGGCGCCGAGCTCGCTCCACACCATTCCGTCGCAGATCACGATCACCAGCGCGACGAGCCAGCCGAGCATCGCCTGCGGCCCGCCGAGCGCCGTCATGAGCAGCGGGATCGTGATGAACGGGCCTGCGCCCATCATGTTCGTCATGTTCAGCGCCGTCGACGACAGGAGGCCGAAGCGGCGGGGGAGCGGTGCGGGCGACGGCGCTGGGTCGGGGGCGCTCATGCGGAGAAAGTGGCACCCGATCGGACGAGACGCGAGGCATCGCCTGTACTGCAATGTTTGACGTGGATCATCCGCGTGGCGTGCGAGTACCACCGAC
>JBJMNN010000192.1:0-9955 GCA_045804245.1 Gemmatimonadaceae bacterium
GCCAGCTTGCGATAGGCCTTCTTGATCTCATCGTCCGACGCGCCGCGTGCGACGCCGAGGACGCTGTAGTACTCTGCCATTATTTGAACCTTCTTTGGAGAATCAGGGCGCGAGCCACACGCGCCGCACGATTCAAAGTAAATCGCTCAGCAAGCGGGACGTGTGCTGCACGAGTGCAATCACTTTCTCGTACGGCATGCGCGTCGGTCCGATGACGCCGATCACCCCTGCGAGCGCTCCGGCGTGATACTCCGCCGTGACGACGGTGAACTGATCGAGGCGCGGGTCGCCGTGCTCGCCGCCGATGGTGATGCTCACGCCCGGCCGCTCGTCGCCGATGTGCTTCCGTCGTAGCGCATCGGCGAGCCTCGCGGGCTCTTCTGTGAGCGACATCAATCGCCGAAGGTTGTCGGCACCGCTGAACTCGGGCTGCTCGGCGAGCACGCTCGCCTGACCCACGATCACGCTGCCCTCGCCGATCGGTAGGGCGGCGTCGAAGAGCTGCTCGCCCTCCTGCACGAAGATGTTGAGCAGCTCGCCGGCTTCGGGCACCATCTGCGTGTCGCGCAGTCGATCGGCGACCGAGGTGCGAAGCTCGCGGAGGGTGTGTCCCGCGAGGCGCTCGTTGAGCACGCGCGTCACCTCGGACACCGCGACGTCGGCCAGCGTACCGGCGACCTCGACGAACACCGTGCGCACCACGCCGGCGTCGAGGGTCAGGACGAGCAGCAGGCGCTCGGCACCGACGCGCACGAGCTCGAGGCGGCGCAGGATGCTCGCATCGAGGCTCGGGCCGAGGGCCACGCCGAGCTCCTGCGTCAACACGCCGAGGCTCTGCGCCGCGCGACGCAGGATGGTCTCGATAGTGGAATGGCTCGACGAGAGATGCTCGCGAAGCCGCTCACGCTCAGCGACGACGATCGCGCCGACGGGCGAGTTGAGCAGCGAATCGACGTAGGCGCGATACGCCTTGTCGGTGGGAACGCGTCCGGCCGAGGTGTGGGGGTGCGAGAGGAACCCCTTGTCCTCGAGGTCGCTCATGGTGTTGCGAATCGTCGCCGGCGAGACGCCCAGTCCGTGTCGCCGCGCCAGTACGCGCGAGCCGGCAGGCTCGGCGGTCTGGACGTATGTTTGAATGACCGCTTCGAGTACCTGGCGCTCGCGTGGCGTTAGCTCGTCCGGAGTGGTCATAAGTTCAAATATGCTAACGACTTCGCCCATGCGTCAAGGCGGCGGCGAGCGCATCGAGTCGGAGCCAGCCGAGGGGGGTGCACCGGAGCAGGCCGTCCTGTCCGACCGTCACCCATCCTGCGACTTCCCACAGCGCGACCACGTCACGCTCCCCGGGGAGCAGCGTGAGGCCGCGATCGCTCCTCAACGCGAGATACACCGATTCGGCCAATCGGTTGGCCTCGGTGAGCTGTTCCCGGCCTTCGAGCGGGTCGGCGCCAGCCATTGTCGCTTCACGCCAGGCGGCATAGGCGCGCGCGTTCCATCGCCGGACGCTGCCGTCGAAGCCGTGGGCCGCTGGCCCCAATCCGACATATGGCACGCCGCTCCAGTAAGCCGAGTTGTGGCGCGAGCGTTTTCCAGGCAGCGCGTAATTGGAGACCTCGTAGTGCTCGAGGCCGGCCGCAGTCAGGAGGTCGTGCGCGGCGAGGAACTCTGTCTCGTATCCCTCCTCCGGACGTTCGATAGTGTCGCCTCGCGCCACCCAGCGACCAAGGGGTGTGGCCGATTCGACCGTCAGTCCATAAAGCGAGACGTGCGCGGGGCCGAGGGCGACGAGTTGCTCGACGTCGCGTTCGAAGTCGCGCCGCAGCTCGGCTGGGAGGGCGAAGATCAGGTCGAGGGAGAGATTGGCGATGCCACCAGCACGCGCGGTGGCGACCGCTCGCTCGATCGCCGACGAGTCGTGGGTGCGATGCATCCATTCGAGCACGCGATCGTCGAAGCTCTGGGAGCCAAGGGAGAGTCGGTTGACCCCCGCTGCGGCCCACACATCGACGGCGGCACAGTCGACGTCCTCCGGATTCGCCTCGATCGTGAGCTCCCCGGCCTGCGCGAGCGGGAAGTGTCGCTCGATGAGAGCGACGGCGCGCGCGACGCCCGCACCGCCGAGGCGCGACGGCGTGCCACCGCCCAGGTAGATCGTGTCGACCTCGGACGGGGGCGCTGTGCCGAAGCGCGTAGTGAGCTCGGACTCGAGCGCGGCGAGGTACTCGTCGACCGGCACGTCACGACGCACCGCGATGGAAAAGTCGCAGTAGGTGCAGCGACGGGCGCAGAAGGGGACGTGGAGGTAGACGTGGCGAGGCACGCAGTAATATCGCTCGGGCGCGATGTGGTTTGCGCGACGCGCATCGCACCAACCTACATCCGCCGAATCTCGCCGCTCAGCGCGCACTCGACGAGCCCGCGGAGCTCCAGTGCGCTGACCGCGGCGAGGGCCACGTGCGCCGGCAGTGATGCGCGAGCGGCGAGCGATTCGAGATCGAGACCCCCGACGTCCAGCGCCTGCCACACCGTGCGTTCGTTGGTGCCTTCAGGTATCTCGTGCAGGCGGATCGGCGCGGTGAGGCCGAGCAGCGCGAGCACGTCGGACATGCTGGCGAGAACGGTGGCACCGTCACGAAGGAGCTCGTTGCTGCCCTGCGACTGCGGCACGTCGATCGGACCGGGCACGGCGGCGACGGTGCGGTTCATCTCGAGGGCGTGGGTCGCCGTGATGAGCGCGCCGCTCTTCACGCCCGCTTCCACGACGATGGTGACGCGTGCGAGCGCCGCGATGATGCGGTTGCGCTTCGGAAACGATCCGCGATGCGCGGCATCGTCGGGAGGGAGCTCGCTGAGCAGCAGTCCGCGTACGCCAATGTCGCGCTGGAGCGAGGCGTGCGCCTTCGGATAGCACACGTCGAGACCGGTGCCGAGGACGGCGGTCGTCGCACCAGCCACCTCGAGCGCGCCGCGATGGGCCGCCGCGTCCACGCCGCGCGCGAGGCCGCTGATCACGCAGGCGCCGGCGCGCGCGAGCGTCGTCGCCAACTGCCGTGTGACGCGCTCCGCGTACGCCGTCGCGCGTCGGGTGCCGACGATGGCCACGGTGGGACAGTCGAGGATCGCGAGGTCGCCCCGTGCCCACAACCTGCGTGGCGGATCGGGGCAGTCCTCGAGCGCGGCCGGATAAAGTGGATCGCCGCGGTGGAGCTCCACGTCAGGGAAGCTCGACGTCGCGCACGGGCTGGATCGTGGCCTTGCGCATCTTCAGGAGCTCGCGCCACCAGGCGTCTTTGAGCGCATCGAGACCGGTGCGCGCCGCGGCACTGATGATGAACACACCGAACGCGTCGGGCGCCTCGATCGGCGGCGCTTCGTCCTCGCCGAGCAGATCCATCTTGGTGAAGACGACGCAATGTGGCTTTTCCCCCAGCTCCGCCGAATAGTGGGAGATCTCGCCGCGGAGCTGATCGTACTCCGCCTGCCAGTCGAGCGCGTCGATCGGCACGAGGAAGGCGAGCAGCCGCGTGCGCTCGATGTGCCGCAGGAACTGCAGCCCCAAGCCTTTCCCTTCGTGCGCGCCTTCGATGATGCCGGGGATGTCGGCAACGACGAAGGTGCGGCTGTCGCTGAGCTGCACGACGCCGAGATTCGGCGCGAGCGTCGTGAACGGATAATCGCCGATCTTCGGCGTCGCGGCGCTGATGACGGAGAGTAGCGTCGACTTGCCGGCGTTGGGCTGCCCGACGAGCCCCACGTCGGCGATGAGCTTGAGCTCGAGCTCGAGGGCGACGGCCTCACCGTCTTCCCCCGGCTGCCATTCGCGCGGACTCCGGTGCACGGAGGTCGCGAACCAGGTGTTGCCCTTCCCGCCCCGGCCGCCGCGCGCCACGACGAAGCTGTCGCCGTCCTCGAGCACTTCGCCGATCACGTCTCCGGTGTCGTGGTTGCGCACGACCGTGCCTGGCGGCACGGGGAGCACGACGTCGTCGCCCGACCGGCCGGTCTTGTTGGATCCACTGCCGTGCGCGCCGCTCTCCGCCTGCCAGGCGTCGCGATAGGTATAGTCGAGCAACGTGGCGAGGTTGCTGTCGCCGCGAATGATCACGTCGCCTCCCTTTCCTCCGTCGCCGCCATCCGGCCCGCCGAGCGGGGTGAACTTCTCGCGACGGAAGGAGACAATGCCCGATCCGCCGTTGCCGGCCGTAACGCGAACGATGACGCGGTCGATGAACATCCCGATGATCGGCGAAGAGTAGACGGCAGGCTCGTGGACGCGTCAGCGATCGCGTGCACGCAGGAGCAACCGCGCGCAGCGAAAGCTACTTGCCGAGAATCCGCGCGAGCAGAAGCTGGGCCGAACGGGCGCGCTCGGCACCGACGAGGTCGGCGATGGCGGCGAGTGCCTCGCGGAGCGCCGCGGGCTCGACGCCGACGTTCAGCGCGCCCCGAAGATGAGAATGCAGCTGGCGGTCCTGGCCCATCGCCGCGCAGGCCGCCACGACGCACAGCTCGCGGCGCGGCAGGTCGAGCCCGGGGCGGGAGAGAACCTTCCCATAGCCGTCGACGACCATCCAGGCGTCGAGGGCGGGATGAAGGTCGCGGACGTTGAGACGCAACTTCTCGTACATGCCGTCGTACACCGCCGCGCAGGTCTGCTCGCCTCGCTCCCGCCATTCCTCGCCAAGGCTCACGTCTTCCGCCTCGTCGGACGCAGGCGCGAGTCGCTGCGAGACGCGTCGCCACTCACGTGTCGCGTTGAGTGCGCGCGGGAATCCGCAGAAGAGGTAGCTCTGCAGGAGCAGCTCCTCCACGTACAGTGGCGGCACGTCGCGCTCCGCCTCGAGGAGCCAGAATCGGACGGTCGACTCGTCGCCCGCCGCGATCGCCGCGCTGAGCTGGATGAGGACGCGGGTCGCGGCGTCCAGCGCGGAATCGCTACGCGTCACCGAGCGGGCGTACCTCGCCGACGATCTCGCCCCGGGTGTTCCGCAGCGATCGGTGCAGGAACTCGCTCAGTCGTGGCGAGAGCTGCTTTCCCAGCGCGCCGTAGTGCTGCAGCACGGAGATGACGGCGGGGAACTGCGCCCGCTGCGCCCCATCCTCCACCTTGACCGCGACGCCGATCCCCTCGTCGACCAGCGCGACGCAGTGCACGCCCTCAGCGCCGATCTTGGAGATGCACCGACCTTCCGTGGCATCGATCAGCGCAGAGTCGAACCGGTCGGTACCGCCGACGAGGAACGGGCGCGTCTGCATCGCGTGCACGATACGCGACGGGATCTCGGCGGAGCGCCGCGCCGCATCGGCGAGCCGAGCGTAGGCGAGCGCCATCGGCTCGAGCCCGAGCACGAAGACCGTGACGCCGCAGCCATCCACGGCGAGCCCGATCTGCGACGACGGCACGCTCGCCCAGCGCGACACCTCGTCGAGGCAGGCCCGCTGCACCGGATGCTCGTGCCGCTCGTAGCCGTAGGTCGGCCAACCGGCAGTGTGCGCACGCGCCAACATCGCGGCGTGCTTGCCGGAGCAGTTGTTGTGCAGCCGGGTTGGTCTGGTGCCCGCGTCGCGCAGCGCCTTCTGGCCGCGCTGCGAGAGCGGATCGTGCGGACCACAGACGAGATCTCCTTCCTCCATCCCGATCGAGGCGAGCATCGCCTGCGCGATCGCGACGTGTTCCGGCTCGCCGCCATGCGAGGCACAGGCGAGCGCGAGCTGGTCGTCGCCCCAGGCAAGTCTGTCGAATCCGCCGCTCTCGATGAGCGGCATGATCTGAAACGGCTTGGCGCAGGACCGCCAGTGCGAGACGATCGCCGCGTCGCGTGCGGCGCCGATCAGAGTGCCCGAGGCGTTGACGACGGCCGCGTGCACTCGATGGCGCGATTCCACGAGAGCGCCGCGCGTGACGATGACGTCGAGTGAGAGCTGGTCCATGCCCCGGCGTGCGAGTGAAGGAGCACGAAAGATAACCGCACGCCGTGCGGAATTGGGCTAGCGGCGTGCGGTCAGCAGGATTCCGACGAAGACGATCGCGCCACCGACGAAGGTGAGCGGTGCGGGCACCTCGCGAATACCGGGCAGAAAGGCGGCGATCAGAGTGGCGCCGACCGGCTCGCCGAGCAGGGTGAGGTTGACGACGTACGCGGGTGAGCGTTTGAGCGCCCAGTTCAGTCCCGTGTGACCGAGCAGCATCGGCCCGAGCGCGAGACCGGCGAAGATGGCGAGCTCCCTCGGCGGCTGCGGCAGCAGCGGCGCTGACGCGACGAGTGCGAGCAGCAGCAGCGCGACGAAGCAGCTGCCGTAGACGAGCCCGACATACGCCCACAGCTGGAGGGTGCCGCGCAGACGCCGGCCGGCGACGAAGTAGGTGGCGGCGGTGACCGCGCCGACGAGCGCGAGCAGATCGCCCAGCAGCGCGCGCGGCCGACTCACCGTGGCCGACATCGCCAGCAGGTCGGGGATTGCGACCACGAGCGCGCCAAGCATCGCGACGGCAATGCCCAGCCACTGCCGGCGACTCGGTGCTTCCCCCAACCAGAACACCGAGAGCAGCGCCACCACGACGGGCTGCGTATTCACCAGCACCACCGATGCTGCGACGCTGGTGAGTCCGACAGAGGTGTTCCAGCTCCAGAAGTGAAGTGCGAGCATGCTGCCCGCCCCCGCCGCGATGCCGCCCTCTCGCCATGTGAGGCGACGCCACTGCCGCCATTCGCCGGTGACGAGCAGGGCAAGGGCGATGACGACGAGAGAGAGCGCCAGGCGCCAGGCTGCGATGGCGAGCGGATGCGCGTGAGAGAGGCGGACGAGCGGTCCGGAGAGCGAGACGCCGAGCAGCGCGAGGCCGAGGACGACCGGCGCTCGACCGTCCGTCCCCGGCGAAATCATGATGGCTGCGTCAGCGCGTCACGGCGATGATGATCGCCACGGTGCTACCGATGATCTGAGCCAGACCAGTGACGAGCGGCAGGTAGCTTTCTTTCGGCTTCCCAGTCTCCTCCGGGACCGTGACGATGCTCCCCGGTCGCGGCTTTGGCATCTGGTCCGGCAGGAAGAAGTGCTCCTTCACCGACTCCAGTTTTCCGCTGGGCTGCGCCACGAACGCGTGATCAGCATCGCCCTTTCCGGTCGGACCGCCGGCGGCGCTGATGTAGTAGTCGATGCCCTTTCCGCGAACGTACGCCACGGTCGACGGCATGTTCACCTCGCCGTTGATCGTCACCACTGCGTTGTACGGCGGGATGGAGATGTTGTCGCCATCACGGAGGATCAGGTTGTCCGCGCTCTCGTAGCGGCGCAACGCGTTCGAGAGCTCGACCCCGACGCGTCCGATGTTGTTGTCGCGACGGAGAAAGATGATGCCATCGGCGTAAGCTTCGCTCGTCAGTCCGCCGGCACGCTTCACCACGTCGGAGAGTCGCTCGGTCTTGTTCGTGAGCGCGTAGACTCCGGGAAACCTGACCTCGCCCTGGATCGTGACCGATCGCTGGAGCGCCCAGTCCGGCTGCCGCATGATCAGCACGTTGTCGTACGGCTTGAGGGGCACATCGGGCGCACCGGCGGAGGGCACCGACAACCCTGGTGGCCCGATGTACCGTCCATCCGGCCCGCGCTCGAAGAGGTACGTCGAGTCGAGCGGCACGCGGATCGTGGTGGCAGTCCGGCCGCCGCTTCGATCGTCGGGCATCCGCGCGACCTCGGCCTCCTTGAGATACGCCCCTTCCTGCACGCCGTTGGCGAGCAGCACCAGATCTCGGAGCGTCATGCCCTCGCGGTATGGCATGCGCCCGCTCCGCCTCACCGCTCCACCGATCGCGACGTAGCGCACCGGCCGGAACGTCGTCAGCGAGAAGACCTGAATCTGATCGTCCTCCTGCAGCGCGATGTCGTTCACCACTGCACCGCTCGTGTCCGCGAGCGAAGCGCGCAGCTGAACGCGAGAGGAATCCGGCCGCAGCCGCGACACCAGCACCTCGCCGAGATACGTGTCGGGCTTCAGTCCGGCGTGACGCAGCGCATCGCTCAGCCGCATGTTCGGCGACAGCCCCTGCGCACCGCGCTGGAAGACGTTGCCATCGACGAAGATGCGATTGCGAACTCGCTCGGCCACCGGGAAGACGCGAACGACGTCGCCATCCCGGAGCGGGATGGTCGCCCCGCTCGCGCCGCCCAGGGCCTCCGACGATACCTCGAGCGTCATGCGATCGCGGCCGGTCGCCGTCCGTTCGGCGGGCGGCAGGATGCGCTCGATCAGCACGCGCTGGCGCGAGGCGGTGGCCTTGAAGCCGCCCGCCGCGCGCAGCAGGTCGGCGAGCGACTCGCTCGCCTTCATCTCGTACGTCGCGGGGCGCGCGATCTCGCCGAGGATGCGTACGCGTGCGCCGTGCACGGGCACGAACACCACGTCGCCGGTCTGAAGCCGCACGTCGTGCGAGGCGTCGCCACCGACGAGATAGTCGTAGACGTCGAGCGTGTCCGCGGTTCGTCCGCCGCGCCGGATCATCACGCTGCGCAACGAGCCGTTGATCGTCGGACCTCCCGCGGCGTACAACGCGGTCAGCGCCGTGCCGGCGCTCGAGACCACGTAACTGCCGGGACGACTCACGTCGCCGACGACGTAGACCTGGTTGGACCGCAGCCGCGCGACGTGGACCGAGAAACGGGTCGATCCGCGGTTGTCGGCGCGCACACCGGAGTAGACGCGGGAGAGCCGCGCGGCGAGCACGCGCTCGAACTCGGCGAGCGTGAGATTGGCGACGAAGACCTGGCCGACCTGCGGGATGACGACGAATCCCTCGCGGGTGACGGGTATGTCGTACGACGATTCCACGTCGCCCGTCAGGATCAGCACGAGGCGATCGCCAGGGCCGAGACGGTAGTTGGCGTCGACGGGTCCCGAGAGGCTCGGGTCGAACTGCGAGGTCGCGCTGCGGAAGACGTCGAGCCCGAAGACGGCGTAGCCGCTGTCCACCAGCGCGGCGTAGCGGTCCGCGCTGTCGCGACCGATCAGCAGCGTCTCATAGCGCGGATCGTACATCCGCGGATCGGCGCGGGCAGGGATCTGCCCGGGTGGACACGGATTGACGGCGCGCGTCGCGGGCGTGGTCTGGCCAGGAAGACCAGGCGTCGTCTGCCCGAGGGTCGTCGTGTCCGTCGAGGTCGTCGGCGGCATGTAGATCTGCCCGGGAGGCGAATACTGGCCGGGCAGCTGCGTCGTCGTAGGCCGGCGCTGACTTCCCGTATCCCGAGCGGTGCGCTGACCGGGATAGGTCTGGCCCGGATAGGTCTCACCGGGATAGGTCTGACCCGGATACAGCCTACCGGGGTACGGATCGACGACGCAGACCACTCCAGCGGCAACCGTCTGCGGATATGGAATTGCCTTGCCAGCGCGCATCGCTTCGACATCGGCGCTATCGACCACGCCGAGGGAGCGCACGGCCGCGAACACGTCGTCCGTGGGAGTCGGGGCCTCACCCGTCATCCCCGGCAGGTACGCGTCGAGGAGATTTTCCGGGTAGCCCTCGGCACGCAGCCGATCGTGGACCTGCTGGCGCGTCAGCCCGCTGGTCGCGAAGCGCTGGCGCAGCTGAGCGACGAGGTCGGGGCGAGTCTGGAGGAGAGTCTGCGCCTGTTCCGGCGTCGGACGCGTCGTCGGCACCTGCGCGTCGGCGAGAGTCGGAAGCAAAAAATAAGCGGCCACGACGAGTGACCGCAGGACAGGAGCGCGCATAGATGTCGCCCGCGGGGCGAACGGCGGAGGGAGGCCCGGACGGCGGTTCGGCAGGAACGAGTGGTCACGCACGGGCTCGAACCGTGGACCTCTGCTGTGTGAAAGCAGCGCTCTAACCAACTGAGCTACGCGACCGGTGCCTCGAGTCGAGCTCGAGGCTGAACACAAATCTTAGCCCGCGGCAAAGGGCGTCGCAAGGGTAATGCGGAGGTCAGAAGACCTTGA
>JBJMNN010000193.1:0-30641 GCA_045804245.1 Gemmatimonadaceae bacterium
GGACCTTGCCGGCGCGCAGCAGCTCGTCGTAGGCCGAGAGCGTCTCCTCGTGCGGCGTGTCCGGGTCGGGCCAGTGTGACTGGTAGAGGTCGATCGTCTCGGTGCGCAGGCGGCGCAGCGACTCCTCCACTTCGTGCAGGATCCACCGCTTGGCGAGCGTCTTCTTTCCGTTCGTCGCCGGCATCCCCGAGCCGACCTTCGTGAGGATGTGCACCCGGTCGCGCCTCGACGGATTCCGCGCGAGCCAGTTCCCGATGATCGTCTCCGACTCGCCACCGCTGTTGCCGGGCGCCCACCGCGAGTACGCGTCGGCGGTGTCGATCGCATCGAAGTCGTGATCGACGAATGCGTCGAGGATGGAGAAGCTCGTCGGCTCGTCCACCGTCCAGCCGAAGACGTTGGTGCCGAGGACGAGCGGCGCGATGCTGAACCCGGTTCGGCCGAGCGGACGCAGTTGCGGTGGCATGACGCGGAAGCAGGGGTGAGATTGACGAAGCGATCATCGTGCAAGCCCCGAACCCCCGCGCGCTCATGGCCACCGACCAGACGCTCACCGGTCCCGATCTCACCCAGGGCATCGACGCGACCAGCCTTCGACCGGGCGAGAAGCTCCTCGGCCACGCCGCCGGTGAGCCCGTCCTCCTCGTGCGGATCGGCGACGAGTTCACCGCCATCGGGGCGACGTGCACGCACTACGGTGGTCCGCTCGCCGAGGGTGCGATCGTCGGCGACACACTGCGCTGCCCCTGGCATCACGCGTGCTTCAGCCTGCGCACCGGCGAAGCGCTCGCCGCGCCAGCGCTCAACCCCGTCGCCTGCTGGCGCGTCGAGCGTCGCGGCGAGCGCGTCGTCGTCGGCGAGAAGGTCGAGCGCGATCCGCTCGCGCCGACGTATCCGCTCGAGCACCGTGCGCCGGCGAGCCTGCGCAACGTCGTGATCGTCGGCGCGGGCGCGGCGGGAACGGCGGCGGCGGAGATGCTGCGCCGCTGCGGTTACAGTGGAAGCATCGTCGTCGTGGACGACGATGGCGACGCGCCGTACGACCGGCCGAACCTCTCGAAGGACTATCTCGCCGGCAACGCGCCCGAGGAGTGGATCCCGATCCGGCCGCCCGGTTTCTACACGGAGCATCGCATCGAGATCGTGCGCGGGCGCGCTGCGCACATCGACGTGCCGGCGCGCCGGCTCGAGATCGACGGTCGCGACGCGCTGCCGTTCGACGCGCTCCTCCTCGCGACGGGCGCCGAACCGGTGCACCTGAATCTTCCTGGTGAGGACGCGGGGCCCATCTACTATCTCCGGTCGCTCGCCGACAGCCGGCGCATCATCGACGCCGCCAAGCGGTCGAAGCGCGCCGTCGTGATCGGTGGAAGCTTCATCGGGCTGGAGACCGCCGCGTCGCTACGCGCGCGCGGGCTCGACGTCCACCTCGTCGCGCCCGAAGCGGTGCCGCTCGAGCGCGTCATGGGCCGCAAGCTCGGCGACTTCATCCGCGCGTTCCACGAGGAGAAGGGGGTGCAGTTTCACCTCGGCCGGAAACCGGCGCGCATCGAGCCGGACGCCGTGGTGCTGGACGACGGCACGCGTCTCCCGGCGGACCTCGTCGTCATCGGCGTGGGTGTGCGGCCGCGCCTCACGCTGGCGGAGCAGGCGGGGCTCGCGCTCGACCGCGGCGTCGTCGTGAACGAGTGGCTCGAGACGAGCGTGCAGGGGATCTACGCCGCGGGGGACATCGCGCGCTGGCCCGACCCGCACACCGGTGAGCGAATCCGCGTCGAGCACTGGGTCGTGGCCGAGCGCATGGGGCAAGCGGCGGCGCGCAATATCCTCGGCGCGCGCGAACGGTTCGACGACGTGCCGTTCTTCTGGAGCGCGCATTACGACGTGAGCATCAACTATGTCGGTCACGCCGAGCGGTGGGACGCGACCTCCGTCGAAGGCGATCCGGCGAAGCACGACGTCGCCGTGCGGTTCGACGCGGCGGGCAAGGCGCTGGCTCTGGCGACGATCTTCCGCGACGAGCAGAGCCTCGCGTTCGAGATCGCGATGGAGGACGAGGGAGCGTGAGCCCGCGCGCTATGAAATTCGCCGAAAGATCCAGACCTTCTGGTTGAGCATCGGCATCTCGAGATTCGAGCGCACCGGGCTGCGATACGCGAACGCCGCGATCTCCGCGTATCCCGAGCCCGGTGTCCGCAGCCACGTGAGCACGGTCGGCGACATGTTCTCGACGATCACGACGTAGTCGGGTCGTTCGGCCTTCAGCCGCTCCCTCGCGTTCGGCCGCGTGTCGAGATCGCGAAAGACGTCGTCGTACCATCCCTGATACGGCTGCTCGCGCACGGGGGTGCCGAGCGTGCGGCCGGCCCAGCGCTCGCCAGCGAGGATCGAGCGACGCACGCGTCGGTACAATCCGTCCTCGTCCATGCGCTGCCGGGGACTGGTCGTGTAGCTCGTCCATCGCTCGCGGTCCGGGAGCATCGGCTCCAGCCGATATCGAACCGACGAGAGCTTCGGCCCGCGCTCCGAGACGAAGATCGTGGAGCTCGCCGGAATGTGCTCCGTGATCCAGCGACCCGCGGCGTCGCGCGGGTCGTGAGTGAACTGCAGATCGAGGGAGATCGGGCCGAGCAGCGCCAGCGCGTAGAACGCGGCGAGCGCGCCCGCCGACCATGGCCGCCAGGCGCGCGGAGCGTCGGCGATCGCCTGCATGGCGCCATATGCACCGATCAGGCTCAACCCCGGTAGCAGTTGTCCGATGTAATGCGGATAGACACGCTTCGAGCCGAAGATCACGCAGTACGGCAGGAAGGTCGAGACGAGCCAGAGCAGCTCGCGGCGCTGGAGCCCCCGCGCGACGCGCAGCGCAGCGTAGCCGAAGCCGAAGAGGGAGAGCGCGAGCAGAGGCCAGCCCATGCCGTTCCGCAGATAGTCGAACAGCACGCCGTACGAGCTCCTCGAGCCGACGTCGGCCATCGCGCCGAACCACATGTCGCGTGTCAGGCCGTCGACGAACTCGAACGGACGTATGACGAGGATGGGGTTGGCGAACAGGTAGCCCGCCGGGACGAGCAGCAGCAGACCGACGTCGCGCCAGCGTGGCGCGCCCCGCCAGGCATACGCGACCGCGACCGGAACGACGACGAGGAAGTGATCCAGCTTGATGCCTCCGGCGACACCGGCAAGGAAGGTGGCGAACATGAAGGCTCCGTCGCTCCGCCGTTTCCACCCGCGCAGGGCGGCGAGAGTGGCGAGCCACATCATGAGATTCGCGAAGCCGTCGACGGTCGAGACGTGCGCGATGTAAACGCTCGTCGGTGCCAACACGAGCGCCGCTCCGCCGAGCAGTCCCGTCCACCGATCGCACAGCGTGGCGCCGATGAGGCACGTGGCCACGACCAGGAAGACCGCTTCGATCAGCGAGAGCACGCGCGGCCACGCCGCGATACGCCGCTGGTAGCGATCGACCCAGTCGGCGCGCGCCGACACGTCGGATGCAGCAGGAGCGGGATCGAACACGGTCGTGTACGCGATCGCCGGCCCGACCGCCAACGCCGTCCGGTAGAACGCGATGTTGCCGTACATGAAGTAGTGCGGGTTCACCGTGTGCTGCCGGAACAGCCCCGCCGTCTGCTCGCCCAACTCATCGGCGTGCCAGCTGTTGTACAACCCCCACTGCCTCCCCCACAGATCGAACACCAGCGCGAGCGCCAGCACCAGGCCGAGCGCCCAGACATATGGGCGACGAGCCGTGTAGACCTGCGCGACGCGACCGGGCTGGGGCATGCGAGAAAATCTAAGACGGCACCGACGTTCGGGGGCGAGTCGAGCAGCGCTCAGCGCGCGGTGCACGAGTCTCGACCCCGAGGGCGGATCTCTGCGCCTCTGCGCACCTCTGCGCCTCTGCGTGAAACTCCGGCGGTAGAGTCCTTCGCGCCGCGGTTTTCACGCAGAGGCGCAGAGTGGTGCGCCCGGACAGGCCACCACCGCCGCGGCCCGCAGAGGCGCAGAGAACTACACGCGAGGGGAGATCTCCTCCCCCGGGGCCATCAAAGACTTTGAACGCGTGGATGGAGAGAATCTGCGCGCCGTTCTGAGCATCTCGACCCAGAGAGCCGTTCATCCTTCTCCTTCCGCGCCATCGCCGTTCAGGATCCGCGTTCCGTCGTTGATCCCGCGCGATCGATCAGCTTCTGGATCGCCGGGATCGCCGGCGACATCACGGCCGCGCGTGGTGTCGCCGCGGCGGTGAGCTCCTGTTTGTAGCGTGCGAGATCGGCCGCGGGGAGCGGCTGCTTCCGCTCGAGTGCGTCGAGCGCGGTGAGGCCGATCGTCGACGCAGCCGCGAGTCGTTCCGACAGCGCGCGGATGTCCTGTGCCTGCTTCGCGCTTCCGAGCATCGGCGCGAGGCGCGCGTGGTTGTCGCGCCAGAGCACGAGCTGCGCGCGGATCGCCTGCACCTCGGCGCGCCGCGCCGTGTCGGCGAGGAACGCATCGACTCGCGCCGCGAAGCGCCGCGCCGAACGGCTCTCCGGCCGCGCCACGTCGGCGAGGCTCCGGAGCTCCGGCTCCAGCAGCTGCGCCGGATTGTACGCCATGCGCCCGTAGAACTTCACTTCCTCGAGCGCATCGACGAGCGTGCGCAGCGGCGTTACGTCGGCGTCGCTGCCGAGCAGGTCGCGCAGCTCGGCAGGGTACGCTGACTCGTGCGTCACACCGCGCATCGTGAGAAACGTCGAGACGTGGTCGAGGCGGCGATACATGTCGCCGACGTCGTCGGTGAGCTCCGCGGGCGTCCACAGCTTCTCGGCGATCGCGGCCGAACGCGGCCAGATGCGCGAGTCGATCGTGCCGGCGGACACCGCCTCCGACCACATCGCCGCTTCGCCGCCGACGATGCGCTTCTCCGACTCCGGCGTGAGCGGGGCAACGGGCTCGAAGACAGGGAAGGCGGAGCCGGGCATGTCGCTGCCGCCCGTGCGCTTGCCGGCGAACGGAAGATTGAAGCCGAACATCCCGATCGTGCCCGTGAGCGAATCGGCGCGGGGGATGCCGACGAGCATGGAGCTCCCGTCCTGCGCTCTGAGCGCGAGCCGCAGCGTGTCGCCGGACACCGTGCCCGTCGTGATCGGCCGCACGGTGCCCGCGATCTCGAGCGCGCCCGTCGGGTGCTCCGATGGGCCGAACAGCGCGAGACGACCATCGAGCACGGACTCGCCTGCACGGACGCGGATGCTCCACGTCTTCCAGCGCGTGGAATCCGGAACGATCGTGACGACGTCGCGCAGTCGGGTGGGATCCACGCGATAGAGATCGGCCGCAGGAAGCTTGTGGTCGAGATACCAGCCCGCCGACAGGAGTCCGCCGAAGCCCCGATGCACCGCTTCGAACAGCTTCTCCTGGCTGCGCCACGCCTGGATCACGACCGGCGTTTTGAGACTGTCGTGCAGAATCTCATCCCATCCGACCGGTGCCTTGCCGACGCTTCGGAGGATCGTCTGGAGCCGCTGATTGAAATACGCCTGGAGAGCGTGATTCCCCTCGAGCCGGTGGTCCCGCATGAACCGCTGGACGCGGGGGTTCGTATTCCAGTCCGACTTGGCGCTCACCTCGTCCCCGCCGATGTGAACGAACGGGTCGGGGAACAGGCGGGCCATCTCACGGAAGAAGCTGTCGAGGAACTCATAGACTTCCTCGCGCGTCGGATCGAGCGTCGCGTCTCGAATGCCGTACTCACGCGCGAGAGAATACGGACCGCGCCCGCTGCCCAGCATGGGATACCCGACCAGCCAGCTCGTGGCGTGTCCGGGCAGATCGAACTCGGGGACGACGCGGATGCCGCGATCCGCCGCGTAGCCGACGATCTCGCGAATGTCGTCCTGTGTGTAGTAGTTGCCGCCCGAGCCTTCCTGGTGCAGCCGAGGAAAGAGCTGGCTCTCGACGCGGAAGCCCTGGTCGTCGGTCAGGTGCAGGTGCAGCACGTTGAGCTTCACCGCCGCCATCGCATCGAGGTTCCGCAGAATGACGCTCTTCGGCATCCAGTGCCGGCTGACGTCGATCATCAATCCGCGCCACGGATAGCGCGGCCGATCTTCGATCGTCAGCGCGGGGAGGCTGATCGTGGTGTCGGTCCGCTCGACGAGCTGCAGGATCGTCTCCAGTCCGCGCAGCACTCCGTAGGGCGTCTGCGCCGACAGCGACAGCTCGAGCGGTCGCACGGTCAGCGAGTAAGATTCGTCCTCGACGGGGAGCTGGACCGAGCCGACGCGCCGGGCGCACGACACGGTGAACGAGGCCCGGCCAGCCCGCACGCCTGGTACGCGCGGACGCATCTGCGAGAGCTGTCGCCCGAACCGCACGAGCGCGCGAGCGACGCGCGCATCGCCGCACCGCACACCGACCGTGGTGAGGCCGCGACGGAGATCGAGCGAACCGGCGCTGATCTCGGCGGCGACGGGAAGTGGCATGAGCCGGAGATCCGCGCGGTCGATGGCGAGGATGCGCGGCGGCGTGGCTCCCTCGACCTGCGCGCCAGCCGCGCGGATCGCGCAGAGCAGCGCCGGGACGATGAGAGCGACGAGACCGGTTCGAGTGCGCATCGACGTCGGGGGGCAGAGCGAGTGGTGCGGTACGACGACGGCCGTCAGGCGGGTGTCACGGCGTCGCGCTCGGGAGGACGCTCCGGCACACACCGTCGAACGTCGAGCGCAGCACGTCGTCGGTGATCTCCATCTCGCCCGCGTCGCGCATCTGAGCGAGCAGAAAGATCGGGCCCGCGACGAGCGCCCAGAAGACCTGCAGTGGCAGGTCGCGCAGACGCCCCCCCGCGACGGCGTGCTCGAAGTTCACCAGCCCCTCGGCGTCCATCCGGCGCTCGGCCTCCCGCGTCTCCTCGGTGAGGATCGTCGAGGACTTGCACTGCAGGAGAAAGCTCGAGGCGTCGGCGTGGTCGAGGTGCCATCGGGCGAGCCCGTTCCAGAAAGCCCAGAGCCCCGGGCGGCCGATCGCTCCCTCGCTCCGCGCGCCCTCGGCATCGGCGGCCATGCTGCGGTGCCGGTGCGCCAGCACTTCCAGATAGAGGGCGTTGATCATCGCCTCCTTGCTCGGGAAGTAGAGGTAGAGCGTGCCGGCGGCGACACCCGCTTGGCGTGCGACGGCGGACATCGGCGCTGCGTGGAGCCCGAGTCGCGCGATGAGCCTGAGCGCGGCGGTGAGAATCGCCTCGCGCTTGTCCGGGCTGGCCCCGGCCGGAGCGGCAACCGGCCTCTCTATGGTAGCGTCCGTCATCGCCGACCTCTGCGTCGTTCGCTTGACACCCGAAGGCGGGGCGCCTAGACTCGGGCGACGAATGAATGATCATTCATTCAGCCGAGCCCCAACCTAGCTTCCGCTCACGGACCGCGCAATCGCGCTTTCCCGCCAGTCGAAGCGAACACACTCGCCGCCCACACCGGAGATCTCGATCATGCTGCTCACCTTCGCCCTCGTCGCTGCCCTCGCCGCCCCCGCCGATTCCATCTCCGGCACCTGGCTCATCAAGGGCGAGGTCGCCGGCAACCCGCTCGTCACCACCTGCACGATCGTCTCGGCCCAGGCCAAGATCAGTGGCACCTGCAAGAGCGCCGAGGGAAAGGAGAACCCGATCATCGGCGAAGTGAAGGAAGGGAAGGTGATCTTCGAGCACGGCGGCGACTATCAGGGCCAGGAGCTCAAGATCATCTACACCGGAACGCTGCCCTCGGCCAAGGAGATGAAGGGGACCATCGAGGTGAAGCCGTTCGACGTCTCCGGCGAGTTCACCGCCACGCCGGTGGCCGCGTCCGCGCCCGCGAAGTAACGTCCGCGTCCAACCGCTGATCCACACTCCGTGGATGGTTCGAACATGCCGCCCACTCCTCGCATGGCCTCGCGCTTCACGCTGCTCCGTCTCCTCGTCGTCCCCGCGCTGCTGATCCTCGCGACCGCTGGCCTCACTCACGGCGCGTCGCAACCGATGCAGCAGCAGGCGCAGCGGATCCTCGTCTTCTCGAAGACGGCGGGCTTCCGTCACCAGTCGATCGAAGCGGGCATCGCGGCGATCAAGAAGCTCGGCCAGGAGAACGGCATCGCCGTCGATGCGACGGAGGACGCGGCCGCGTTCACCGACGCGAACCTGAGGAAGTACCGCGCCGTCGTTTTCCTCAGCACGACGGGTGACGTGCTGAACGACCCGCAGCAGGACGCGCTGCAGCGCTACGTCGAGGCGGGGGGCGGTTGGGTCGGCATCCACTCGGCGACCGACACCGAGTACGACTGGCCGTGGTATGGCAAGCTCGCCGGCGCGTACTTCACCAGCCATCCGCTCAACCCGAACGTGCGGAAGGGGACGTTCCGCGTGCTCGACAAGACGCACGTCTCCACGCAGGGTCTTCCGCCCACGTGGCCGCGCGAGGACGAGTTCTACAACTTCCGCAACATCAGTCCGGACATCCACGTCCTCGTCGACATCGACGAGACGTCGTATCAGGGCGGCACGAACGGCGCCAACCACCCGATGAGCTGGTACCACGAGTACGACGGCGGTCGTGCATGGTACACGAACATGGGGCACACCGACGCGACGTTCACCGAGGCGCCCTTCCTCAAGCACCTGCTCGGCGGATTGCGCTGGGCGATGGCGACGAAGCCGCTCAACTACGCGCGCTCGAAGCCCGAGGAGAACCGCTTCACGAAGGTCGTGCTGGCCGAGAACCTCGCCGAGCCGGTGGAGCTCGCGGTGCTGCCGGGTGATCGCATCCTGTTCATTCAGCGTCACGGCGACGTGCTGCTCTACTCGCCGTCGACGAAGGCGATCAAGAAGCTCGGCACGATCCCGGTGAGCCACAAATACACCGGCGGTGACGAAGCGGAGGACGGATTGCTCGGTCTCGCAGCCGATCCGAACTTCTCGCGCAACGGCTTCGTGTACATGTACTACTCACCGGTGGAGGGCGCGCCGAGGAACCAGCTCGCGCGGTTCACGATGAAGGGAGACTCGATCGACCTCGCGTCACCGAAGGTGATGCTCGAGGTGCCGGTGCAGCGCGACCAGTGCTGCCACACCGCCGGCTCGATCGCGTTCGACGCGAAGGGCAACCTGTTCATGTCCACCGGCGACAACACCAACCCGCATGCGACAGGCTACGCGCCGATCGACGAGCGCGAGGGCCGCGGACCGTGGGACGCGCAGAAGGGATCGGCCAACACGAACGATCTGCGCGGCAAGATCATCCGCATCCATCCCGAGCCGGACGGCTCGTACACCATCCCCGAGGGGAACCTCTTCCCGAAGGGGACAGAGAAGACGCGCCCGGAGATCTACACGATGGGGCATCGCAATCCCTATCGTATCTCGGTCGACAAGCACACCGGGTTCCTGTACTGGGGCGAGGTCGGACCCGACGCATCGGTCGATTCCGCGCAGCGCGGGCCGATGGGTCACGACGAGGTGAACCAGGCGAAGAAGCCGGGCAACTACGGCTGGCCGTATTTCGTCGCCGACAACAAGGCGTACTTCGACTACGATTTCGCCACGAAGACGCCAGGTCCGCAGTTCGATCCGGCGCATCCGGTGAACGACTCGCCGAACAACACGGGGCTGCGCGACCTGCCGCCGGCGCAGAAGCCGATGTTCTGGTATCCGGCGGGGAAGAGCACGGAGTTCCCGCTCGTCGGTACGGGCGGACGCACGGCGATGGCGGGCCCGGTGTTCCACCGCGAGGATTTCCGCATCGCGCCGCGCGCGTTCCCGGCGTACTACGATGGAAAGTTCTTCGCGTACGAATGGATGCGCGGCTGGATCATGGCCGTGACCATGGACGCGAAGGGCGACATGGTGTCGATGGAGCGGTTCATGCCGAGCACGAAGTTCAGCAATCCGATCGACCTCGAGTTCTCGCCGAGTGGCGACATGTACATGCTCGAGTACGGGACCGGCTGGTTCCAGGGGAATCCGGACGCGCGGCTGGTGCGCATCGAGTACAACGGTGGGAACCGGAAGCCGGTCGTCGTCGCCGACGTCGACAAGCCGGCCGGTCCGCTGCCGCTGACCGTCGCGCTCTCGTCCGCGGGGACGTCGGACGCCGACGCCGACGCGCTGCGCTACGAGTGGACGATCACCGGGCCAGGTGGCGTGGTGACAGCGAAGATCAGCAGCCCCAATCCGCGCTACACCTTCGCCAACGCCGGCGTCTACACCGCCACGCTCGCCGTCACCGACGCCAAGGGTGCGAAGTCGACGGCGCAGACGCGCATCGTCGCCGGCAACGAGCCGCCACAGGTGGCGCTCGACGTGGTGGGGAACAGCTCCTTCTACTTCCCAGGCACGCCGATCCGCTACGCCACGCGCGTCACCGACCGGGAGGACGGATCGCTCGAGAGCGGCGGCATTCCGGCCGACCGCGTCACGGTCACCGCCGAGTACCTGAAGGACGGTCCGCCGGCGCCGGATACGGTGTCGGGCCATCGCTCGGCGCCGGCGGTGCACCCGGGGCGTGCGTTGATCGAGGCAGGCACCTGTCTGTCGTGCCATCAGATCGACCGCAAGTCGATCGGTCCGGCGTACAACGACGTCGCGGCGAAGTACCGCGGCGACGCGGGGGCGCTCGCGCGGCTCACGACGAAGATCGGTAGCGGTGGCTCTGGTGTGTGGGGCGACGTGATGATGCCGCCGCATCCGCAGCTCACCGAGGCGCAGCGCACGCAGATGGCCGCGTACATCCTGAGCCTCGGACAGAAGAAGAGCGGGCCGTCTCTGCCGGCGAAGGGTGAGTACACGCCGCCGGCCGCCTCGGCCGAGGCGACCGCGCCGGGCGGCGGCGCGGTGGTGCTGCGCGCCGAGTACACCGACAAGGGTGCGAACGGCTTGCCGGGCGCGGAGGCCGACAAGACGGTCGTGCTGCGCGCGCCGATCGTCGTCGTGTCGAGCGGCGAGCTCGGTGAGGGCGTGTCGAAGATGCAGGTGCCGCAGTTCCCGGTGCCGTTCGCTATGCCGAACAGGTCGGGCTCGTACTCGAAGTTCCGGCAGCTCGACCTGAGCAACATCTCCGAGGTGGTGTTCTCCGTCAGCGCGCCGGCGCAGTACGGCTCGGTCGGTGGCAAGGTCGAGGTGCGCATCGACGCGCCGGAGGGCGCGCTGCTCGGGGAGACGGAGATGATCGCACCGCAGACGACAGCCAACGCGCCGCCGGTGCAGGCGCGTGCCGCGCTCAAGCCGACCACCGGTGTGCACGACGTGTATTTCGTGTTCCGGAACGAGCAGGCGAAAGCGCAGGCGATGCTGTTCATCGTGACGACCGCAACGTTCGTGAACGGCGCGAGTACGCCGGCAACTACGCCGTCGAGTACGGGAGGTCGGTGAGCGGGCGGCTGCTGGCGCTGTGATTCGATGGTGAGGTCGCGTACCGGCGGGGCGAGGAGGCGAATGTGAATCCGGAAGCGCTTCCTCTGACGGACGCGGAGCGTGCCGAGCTGGATCGGCGGATTGCCGACGCCGATGCACATCCCGAGGATACAATACCGTGGGAGCAGGTTCGGGCTGAATTGTTCAAGCGCGGCGGATGACGCCGCGCTTGGTATTTCGGCGCGCAGCGCGCGAGGAATTGCTCGAGGCGCGGAACTGGTACGAGGCGCACTGCCCGGGCTGGGCGAGGAGTTCGCGAGTTCCATTGATGGCGCTATTGCTCGAATGGGGGCGCATCCCGAAGCGTATCCCGCCGTGCGGCGCGGAGTCCGTCCCTCGGCGCTGCTGGACTTTCCGTATGCGATCTATTTCCGCCCTCACGCTGACTGGATAGAAGTCATCGCCGCGTTTCATCATCGACGGGATCCACGTGTGTGGCAAGCACGGGCTGAAGTATGACGTGCGTTGCACCAGACGGGCGATTTTCGGAAGCTCGCTTCGCTCGCATTTGTTTGATTCGTCCGCAGCTGAGCTTCAGCGTTAGCCAGCGGCCGCCCGCTTCTGCGCCGTGAGCGCTCGCGCGACTTCTCGTGGCTTTGCTCCTGTCGCCAGCGAGGCCCGCACGAGAAGGTCGAGCGAGACGGAGGGGTCGCCCGCTTCCAACTTGGCAACACGCGACTGGCTCGACTTGATGCGCTTGGCCAGCGTGGCCCGTGTCATGTGAGCGCGCACGCGCCAAGCACGCACATGCTCACTGAGTGCGAGCTTCATCTCGACAAGCGGAGCTTCCTCAGCCGAGAGGCCGAGAAACGCCGCCGCTGAGCCGACTGACCAGCCGGCCTTCTCAAGCCGGCGCCGCTTCCGAACCAGCCGCTTGTCGGTCGGCGCCATACCAGCTGGTATATGTCAGACCTGACATACTCACAATAGGCCGGCACCATCCCGCTGGCTAATGTTCGTTCTGTCGTGTTGGTCCGCGCGGGCCGACGTGAGACGCCGGAGCCAACTCCCCGTGAAGATTTCGATCCTGGATGACTATTTCGACACCCTGCGCACGCTCGCCTGCTTTCGGAAGCTCGACGGGCACGATGTGACGGTGTGGAACGACCATTCGCAGGACCTCGACACTCTTGCCACACGCCTCGAAGGTACGGAGGTGCTCGTCCTCATTCGCGAGCGCACGGCAATCCGCGAACCGTTGCTGGAACGCCTCGACGCGCTGCGGTTGATCAGTCAGCGCAGCGTCTATCCTCATATCGACATTGACGCCTGTACGCGACGGGGAATCATCGTATCGTCCGAACAGCATGCCGGTACTCCATCCTACGCGGCCGCCGAACTGACATGGGGTTTGATCCTCGCGGCGCTGCGGCAGATACCACGACAGATGGACGCGTTGCGGAGCGGCAGGTGGCAGATCGGGGTGGGCGACAGCCTCCGCGGCAAGACACTTGGAATCTACGGATACGGCCGGATTGGCGAGACCGTGGCAGGCTATGGAAGAGCCTTCGGCATGCATGTTCTCGTGTGGGCACGCGAGGCGTCGCTGCAACGCGCGCGCGATGATGGCTACGCGGTGGCGCAGAGCAAGCCAGCCTTCTTCGAAGCATGCGACGTGATGTCGCTGCACATGCGGCTGGTCGAGGAGACGCGGGGCATCGTCACGGGGAATGATTTGTCGCGCATGAAGCCCACCGCCCTGCTGGTCAACACGAGTCGCGCCCCACTGATCGCGCCGGGCGCGCTCGTCGCGGCGTTGCGCGCCGGACGGCCCGGCCGTGCCGCCATCGACGTCTACGAAGAGGAGCCATTGCTCGACCCGGACCATCCCTTGCTGAAGATGGACAACGTCGTCTGCACGCCCCACATCGGCTACGTCACCCGGGACGAATACGAAATCCAGTTCTCGGACATCTTCGATCAGATCACCGCCTATGCCGAGGGTACGCCGATCAACGTGGTCAACCCGCGAGTCTTCGACGTATTGAGGGATCGGTCAAGCTCGTGACGACGTCGTGATCGCCCGGCCTCGTCGCTGCTCCGCGCACATGCTGGCCCATGCGCTCAGGCGAGCCACATATTGAGCCCGTCGCCGTATGGGAATTCTCGCTGGGCGTCTACCTGACCTTCTGGGGCTTCAAGGCCTCTCCAATTACTGCCGCGACGTGGCCGCTCCGTCGAGCGCCGCGGAACCGGACTCGGCTTGAGCACCGTGAGGCGATCGCCTGCCTATATTCTGCCGCGCTGACGCGTCGATCGCGGCACGAGAATGATCGCGCGTGGCATCAACGCCGGCAGCGCTCGTTCCTCTGACTCAAGCATGATGTCGACTCGACGCTCCCTGATGTTGGTCATAACGGCGCTCGCCGTCGCGACGAGCCACGCCGACGCGCAGCGCGCCGCGACACCGCGCGCCGACACGACGGCTGCCCGCCCGTCACTCGAGCGCACGTTTCGAACGCCGCCGGACGACGCGAAGCCACGCGTGTGGTGGCACTGGATGAACGGCAACGTCACGCGCGAAGGGATCACGGCCGACCTGGAATGGATGAAGCGCATCGGCATCGGCGGGATGCAGATGTTCGACGGTTCGCTCGGCACGCCGCAGTTCGTCGACAACCGGCTCGTGTGGATGACGCCCGCGTGGAAGGCGGCATTCCGGCATGCCGCTGCCGAAGCGAATCGCCTCGGTCTCGAGATGACGATGGCGGCGAGCGGCGGCTGGAGCGAGACGGGTGGGCCATGGGTGAAGCCGGCGCAGGCGATGAAGAAGATCGTGTGGAGCGACACGACGCTCGAGGGACCGCGCCGCTTCGTCGGCCGGCTGCCAAAGCCGCCGTCGAACAACGGACCGTTCCAGGGGATGGGCAACGCGCCGAGCCTCGATTTCCCCGCCGAGCGCAACCTGCCGGGCGCGAAGCCGACGGCGCCCGAGCCTCCCGCTGCGCCCGACCCGACGTTCTACGCCGACACGAAGGTGCTCGCGTATCGTCTCCCCGATTCGGACGTGCGCATGCGCGACGCGAATCCGCGCGTCACGAGCGCCGCGGGTGAGCTCGACGCGACGACCCTCACCGACGGCGACTTCGCGAAGACGATCACGCTCGGTCTCCCCGACGGTGCGAAGGAGACGTGGGTGCAATTCGAGTTCCCGGCGCTCTTCCACGCGGAGGCGTTCACCTTCGCCGGCGCACCGGCGATGCAGTTCGTCGGCGCGCCACCGATCCCGCTCGGCCGGCTCGAGGCGAGCGACGACGGCAGCAGCTGGACGAAGCTCGTCACGCTGCCCGGCGACGAGCCGACGAGCGCGATGTTTCCGGTGCGCACGTACTCCTTCACACCGACGACGGCGCGCTTCTGGCGCGTCGTCATGCAGCCGCATCCACCGAGCGGGTTCGGCGCCATGCTCGGCGTTCCGCCGTCGAAGGGGATCGCGATCTCCGAGCTGGAGCTGAGCGGCACACCGCGCGTGAACCGCTGGCAGGAGAAGGCGCAGTACGGAATCCTCAACGACATCGGACCTGCACTCGCCACGCCGGAGACCGACGCGGCGATCGCCACGACGGACGTCGTCGATCTGACGGCGCGTCTGAAGAAGGACGGCACGCTCGACTGGACGGTGCCCGCCGGCCGCTGGGCGGTGCTTCGCCTCGGCTACTCGCTCGAGGGAACGAAGAACCATCCCGCGTCGCCCGAGGCGACGGGATACGAGGTCGACAAGCTCAATCGTCTCAACGTCTCGTCGTACATCGATCACTACACGGGCCAGATCAAAGGCGCGCTCGGTCCGCTGTACGGCAAGAGCTTCCGCTATCTCCTCCTCGACAGCTACGAGGCGGGGATGGAGAACTGGACGGACGACATGATCGCCCAGTTCCGCACGCGCCGCGGCTACGACCCGACGAAGTATCTGCCGGTGCTCACGGGACGCGTCGTCGGCAGCGCGGCGGAGAGCGACAAGTTCCTCTGGGACTATCGGCGCACGATCGCCGATCTGTTCGCCGACAACCACTACGGCACGATCGCCGACGCGCTGAAGCGCCAGGGGCTCGGGCTCTATGCCGAAGCGATGGGCGCCGATTTCCCGACGCACGGTGAGGGACTGCAGGACAAGGGACGCGTCGGCATTCCGATGGCCGAGTTCTGGACGCCGGGCCCGGGGCAGGACGACGGGCCCAATCACATCGCCGACATGCGCGAGGCCGCGTCGGCAGCGCACACGTACGGCAAGCCGATCGTCGCGGCGGAGTCGTTCACGACGATGCCGCCACCGATCGTCCCCGCATTCGCGCAGTCGCCGTATTACCTGAAGCGGCTCGCCGACCGCGCGCTCGTGAACGGCATCAACCGCTTCGTCATCCACACGTCGGTGCATCAGCCGTTCGTCGACCACGAGCACGCGCCGGGCATGACGCTCGGCTTCTTCGGCCAGCACTTCACGCGCAACACGACGTGGGCCGAGCAGTCGGTGGCGTGGACGACGTATCTCGCGCGGGCGTCGCACCTGCTGCAGCAGGGCCGCTTCGTCGCCGACCTCGCGTACTTCTACGGCGAGGGTGCGCCGAACGCCGTGCCGTACTGGAAGAAGGTCGAACCGGCGCCGCCTGCCGGCTACGACTTCGACTGGGTGAACGCCGAGGTGATCCTCGGCCGCATGAAGTACGAAGGAGGCGCGCTGCAGCTTCCGGGCGGGATGCGCTACCGCGCGCTGGTGCTCCCGGCCGACGTCACGCAGCTCTCACTGCCGATGGTGCGCAAGCTGCGCGACCTCGTGAACGCGGGCGCGATCCTGATCGCGCCGCCGCCCACCGGAACGCCGAGCCTGAGCGACGGCGTCGCCGGCGACGACAGCGTGCGCGCCATCGCGCGCCTCGTGTGGGGTGACATCGACGGCATGACCGTCACGTCGCACGAGTATGGGCGAGGGAAAGTGTACTGGGGATTCAGCAAGCGGGGAGTGGATCATGTGCTCGCGGAGCAGGGGGTCGCACCCGACGTCACCTTCAAAGGGGCGAACGATGCGAAGCTCTCGTGGATCCACCGGCGCACCACCGACGCTGACATCTGGTTCATCGCGAACCAGCAGGAGCGCCCCGAGCAGACGACGGCGAGCTTCCGCATCACCGGCAAAGCCGCCGAGCTGTGGGATCCGGCGACGGGCACCACGACCCCCGCCACGTACGTCGCGGCGGAAGGTCGCACCGAGGTCCCGTTCGCGCTCGACCCTTACGGCTCGACGTTCGTCGTCTTCCGGCGTGCCACCATGGCGACGCAGCGCACGATCGCGCCCGAGACGCGCACGACGCTCGCGACCGTCGCGGGTCCGTGGACGTTGACCTTCCAGTCGGCGCGCGGCGCACCGGACAGCGCCGTGCGTCTCGATGCGCTGACCTCGTGGACGAAGTCGTCGGACCCCGGCGTGAAATACTTCTCGGGGACGGCGACGTATGCGGTCGACTTCGAGTCGGGCGTGCCCGCGTTCCGGCCTGGTCCTCGCGTCGAGCTCGACCTCGGCCTGGTGAAAGAGATCGCCGAGGTGCTGGTGAACGGCGAGCGCGTGGGGGGCGTGCTGTGGAAGCCACCGTATCGCGCCGACATCACCTCCGCGCTCGTACGCGGCACCAACCACCTCGAGGTTCGCGTCACCAACCTGTGGCCGAATCGCATGATCGGCGATCTGCAGCCCGGCGCGACGCAGACGTACACCTTCACCGATTTCCGGCCGTTCACGAAGGACTCGCCGCTGCTCGACTCCGGGCTGCTCGGGCCGGTGAAGCTGGAGCTCGTGCAGCGCGCGGAGCAGTAGAAGGCGACGCCGATGGCAGAGCTCTCGACCGATAGGAACGCGGACGTCGTCGCGCTGGAGCGCGTGGTGGCGGGCCGCTACGCGCTGGAGCGCGAGCTCGGCCGCGGCGGGATGGGCGTCGTGCTGCTCGCGCGCGATCTCTCGCTCGATCGGCTCGTCGCGCTCAAGCTCCTCCCGGCGCTGCTCGCCGCGCAGCCCCTGCTGCGCGAGCGGTTCCTGCGCGAGGCACGCACCGCAGCGGGACTCTCGCATCCGCACATCGTCCCGATCCACGCCGTCGAGGAGCACGAAGGAATCGCGTTCATCGCCATGGCGTTCGTCGACGGCGAGACGCTGGCCGATCGCGTGCGCCGCACGGGACCGCTGCCGCCGCACGAGGTGGCGCGCATCCTCCGCGAGGTCGCATGGGCGCTCGCCTACGCACATGGCCGCGGCATCGTGCATCGCGACATCAAGCCCGACAACATCCTCATCGAGCGGGGGAGCGGTCGCGCGATGGTGACCGACTTCGGCATCGCGCGCGCGAGGAGCGGATCGGGCGTGACCGACCGGCTCACGCTCGAAGGGCAGTTGCTCGGCACCGCCTCGTTCATGAGTCCCGAGCAGGGCGCAGGCGAGCCCGTCGACGGGCGGAGCGACCTGTACTCGCTCGGCAGCGTCGGCTTCTACGCACTGACGGGGCGCGCACCATTCGAGGCCACGACGCTCGAGGCGATCCTCGTCGCCCGGTTCACGCGCGCCGCGCCCGCCGTCGCCTCGATCAGGCCGGACGTGCCGACCGCGCTCGCGGTGACGATCGACCGCTGCCTCGCACGCGAGCCGCACGACCGGTTCGCGTCGGGAGAGGCCGTCGCCGAAGCGCTGTCGGAGGGCACGGGGATCGCCGGCACGCAGGAAGTCGCGCCGCCGGTGCGCAGCTTCCTGCGAAACGCCGAGCAGACGCTGTGGCTGGCGTCGCTCGTCGTCGTGTTCACGCTCATCTACGGGCTGCCGACGACGCGACGGATCGTCCCGCTTCTCATCGGGATCGCCTTCGGCGGCTTCATCGTGTCGATCGATCTGTTCCGCCGCGCGCGCGAGCTGATCGGCGAGGGCTTCGACGCCGGCGACGTACGCCGCGGCTTCGCGATCGAGAAGCAGGCGCACGCCGAGGAGATGCGCCGGCTGTTCGACGCGCGGCGCACCGCGGCTCGCCGACGTCTGGGACGGCGCGCGTGGGGGGTATTCGCCGTCGGCGTCGTGATCCGGATCGCGACACAGTGGGCGTTCATGCATCGAGCGCCGGGCGCGCGGGGAGCGCTCGTGCCGATCATGATCGTGACCGATCTCTCCAACACGGTCAGCCTGGTGATCGGGTTGAACGCATCGCCGCGGGCGGAGCGGCGGATGTTCCGGCTCGCCGCGTGGATGTGGCAGAGCCGCTTCGCGCGCGGCTTCTTCTGGCTGGCGGGAATCGGCCGCGTGCGCCCGGAGAAGCGCGGCCGCGGTCCGAACGCCGACACGCCATCGTACCGGCTCATCGACCTCGCGCCCGCGGCGGTGAAGGAGACCTATCCGGATCTCCCCGATCTGCTGAAGCGGCTGGATGCGACGCAGGCCGGCCTGCGCCTGCGCGAAGCGGAGGTCGCGCGCGCTCTCACGGAGTCGGGCGGCGGACGTATCGACGCGCCCCGCCTGGATGGAGATCGGTCGCTCGAGTCCAGCTCGGGCGGCTTCACGACGCCGAGCGAGCACGCGTTGGAAGATCGTCGCGTCATGCTGCTCGGCGAGATGCGCGATGCGCTGCAGTCCACGCGCGCACGACGCGCGACGATTGCCGCGGCGCTCGAGAACGTGCGCATCCAGCTCCTGCGGGTCGGCGCCGGCGTGGGTGCGGCGGACGACATGCGCGAGGAGCTCGCCGCTCTGCGCCGATTGGCCGAGGACGTGGACGCCACGGCGATGAATCGTGCGCAGCGTACGGTCGCAGCGCGCTCTCCATGACCGCCGAACCCACATCGCTTGACGGGAGCGCGGTGATGCGCAGGCTGCTGCTCGCGCTCGTCTTCATCGGCGCGGCGGGGCTCGAAGTGGAGTTGCTCCTGCTCGAGCACTTCGACTCGGCACTCCAGTGGACACCGCTCGTTCTGCTGGGCGTGGTGCTCGTCGCGGTTCTGCTCGTGTGGCGACTGCCGAGCCCGGCCACGGTACGGTTCTTCCAGACGGTCATGGCACTCTGCGTCACCGCCGGAGCCGTCGGCATCGTTCTGCACTACCGCGGCAACGTCGAGTTCGAGCTGGAACACGAGCCGCTGCACGGATGGAAGCTCTTCTGGGAAGCGATCCGCGGCGCGACTCCCGCGCTCGCGCCCGGTGCGATGGCCCAACTGGGACTGCTCGGGTTGGTGTACAGCTATCGTCACCCCGCGCTTCGCCGCGACCTGCCCGCGCAGTCGCCGGGCACCACCATCGAGCCCCTGGAGAGGACATGATGCGCACACGCAGCTCACTCATCGCCCACCGCGCCGTCGGCACCGCGGCCGCGCTCCTGATCGCCGCCGCCTGTTCGAGCGGTGCCAAGGAGGCGGCGCGCACCGACACCGCCGCCGCGACGACGACGCCGGCGCAGTCGGGCGCGAGCGTCCCGTCGCCGAACCCTGGTGCGGCGACGGACACCGCCGGTTCGGCGGCCGCCGCAGCGACGACACCAGCCGCCACGTCGCGCGCGATGGTCGACCCCAACGCCGCGACGAAGGAGCAGCTCGCCGCCGTGCCCGGCATGACCGCTGCCGCGGCCGACGCGCTCATCGCGGGACGCCCGTATCAGGACATGGTCGCGGTGGACAAGGCGCTCGCCAAGTCGATCCCGTCCGCCGAGACGCGCAAGACGGTGTACGCGAAGCTGTGGAAGCCGATCGACCTCAACACGGCCAAGCCCGAAGAGATCCTGCTCATCCCCGGCGTCGGCAAGCGGATGGAGCACGAGTTCGAGGAGTATCGGCCGTACAAGTCGATGGACACCTTCCGCCGCGAGATCGGCAAGTACGTGGACAAGGCCGAAGTCGCGCGGCTGGAGCAGTACGTGACGATCCGCTGAGTCAAGGCGAACGCGTCGGCGGAACGCGGATCCGCGTTCCGTCGTTCGCTAACAGCCGGCGTGCCGCACGGCTTCGTCGTCGAGAGCGACACGCCGGTGCGCATGCCGACTAGGGCAGCCGCGTCCGGTCCGGCGGCGTCGGGCCGGACCGGTGGCGCTGCTTGAACGCCAGCGGGTTCTCGCCGGCGACGCGCCGGAACACGCGCGTGAAGTAGGCGACGCTCTCGAAACCGCACGCGAACGCCGCCTCGGTGACCGAGTGATCCGTGAGCAGCAGACGCTGCGCCTCGTGCACGCGGATCTGGTTGACGAACTCGGTGAACGTCCGCCTGGTCATCCGCTTGAAGAAGCGACAGAACGCCGCCTCCGTCAGACTGGCCGTCGCGGCCGCCTCGCGCAGCTCGATCCGTCGCCCGTAATGCTCCGCCACGAGCCGGCTCACCTGCGCCAACCGTTGCCGGTCGTCGTGCGGGTCGTGCACACCGACGAGCGCTTCGCCGCCGAGCGCGGTCCACTCGTCGCTCGTGGCGAGCCGCTGGAACGCGCGCAGGAGCAGCACGAAGCGTTCGAAGGCGGGCAGACCGGCGAGCCGCGTGAGCTGCCGGCCGACCGTCGCCTTCGTGCGACCGTGGAAGGCGATGCCGGCGCGCGCACGCTCGAACAGGGCGGCGATGTCAGCGAGCTCCGGCCGATCTCGCAGCGCGTCTCCGAGGAAATCCGGCGCGAGCTGGACGACGACTTTTCGGTAGTCGGTCGTGACCCCGTAGTCGAAGTTCAGATGCGGCACGTTCGGCCCGATGAAGACGAGGTCGCTCCCCTCGTACCGCGAGACGTGGTCTCCGACGTGGCGCGTGCCGCTCGCCCCGTCGATGTAGACCACCTCGTACTCGGGATGGTAGTGCCAGAGGAAGACGTCGCTGAGATGCGGCGTGAGCAGCAACCGGAAGGAGCTCCCGGCGTCAGGGCGAATCTGTTCGAGCGTGCTTCGCATAAGGCGAGCAAAATAGTGCAAAAACCGGCCACCGGGGTGCTACCACCTCTCGCACCGATGACGCGACCTTGCCCGTCGTCAGATCGCTGCCCCAACCGTGAGAGGTTCACATGGAAAGCATGGCGACGAACACCATGATCCCCGCCAACGCGCACGCGGAGATCCCGGGAAATCCGAGCACCGCGACCACCAGCTCCATCCGCCTGCGGGAGCACGCCGACCCGGCATCGCTGCGCGTGCTGTCGGCCGACGACTGGGCGTTCTGGAAGCAGAACGGATACGTCGTCGTGAAGCGGGCCGTCCCGCTCGAGAATGCGAAACGCCTCGCCGCGCTGCTCTGGGAGTTCGAGGAGAAGGATCCGAACGACCCCGCGACCTGGTACGCCCCGCCGCGCGCCGAGATGAAGATGAAGGAGCTGATCAACACGGGAATGGTCGAGCTCTACAACCATCAGTATGAATGGGACAACCGGCAGCTCCCGCGCGTGCACGCCGCGTTCGCCGACATCTGGGGGACGGAGAAGCTGTGGGTGACGATCGACCGCGCGAACCTGAACCTGCCGATGCGCCCCGGCTACGAGTACAAGGGGTTCATCCACTGGGACTACGACCCCGAGACGAAGCCGCAGAACGTGCAGGGCGTGCTCGCGCTGGCCGATCAGACGGACGAGAACATGGGCGGCTTCCAGTGCATTCCGGAGCTCTTTCGTACGTACGACAGCTGGAAGCTCACGCAGCCGGCCGACCGCGATCGCTTCAAGCCCGACGTCACCGGCTTCGACACGGTGAAGGTGAAGATGGAGGCGGGCGACCTGCTCATCTTCAACAGCAGCCAGCCGCACGGTATCCGGGCGAACCGCTCGGGCGACAAGGTGCGCATGGCGCAGTACATCTCGATGATGCCGGCGCAGGAGGAGAACGAGGCGCTCCGGCAATGGCGCATCGGGTCCTGGCGTGATCGGCGCGCGCCGGAGGGGTTCGCCTTCCCGGGCGACCCGCGGAACTGGGAGGCAACTCGCTACCCGCGCGCGGTGCTCACCGAGCTTGGCGAGAAGCTGCTCGGCCTGCGGTCGTGGGAGACGGGAGCGCTGATCGACGGACGCGCGCCCGCGACGCGGGCCTAATGGCTCGCGCCGCCCGCCGTCATCGGCGGCCGCCGCACCATGAGGTTCGCGATGCCGCCGATGACGCCGACCGCCAGCGCGAGCGCCGTCAGCCGCGGTGTCCAGAGCGAGGCGATGCCGAGCAGCGCGTCGAGCGAGAAGGAGCCGAAGCCCGCGAGCGCGATCGCCAGCGCGCCGGTACCGTACAGCAGCGGGAGCTCGATGCCGTTCGCCGTCGCGAAGACGCCGTTCTTCCAGTGCACGGTGATGGCGGCGACGATCATGACGGAGATCATGAGCGCCGGCCCAATCGGACCGAACAGCCCGAGCGCGACGAGCAGTCCGCTCGCGATCTCACCCCCTGCGGCGGCCGAGGCGAACATGCGCCCGGACGGAAATCCGAGCTGCACCATGAACTCGCCCGTGGCGTTGAGCCCATAGCCGCCGAACCAGCCGAACAGCTTCTGCGCGCCGTGCGCTGCCATGAGCAGGCCGAGCACGAGGCGCCCGACGAGGAGCCCGACGCCGAGCATCTGTGGGTCCGTCGCGTAGGTGGTGGACATGGTGGTGATTCCTCTGTGGTGGGCTGGTGGGCTGGTGGGCTGGTGGGCTGGTGAGCTGGTGAGCTGGTGAGCTGGTGAGGGTCCCACCAACACACGATCCCACCAACCAACTCACGGCTGTCCCCTGGTTCCCATCCCGGCCCAGGTTACATTTCGTAACCAGAACTATAAAAGTGCCTAGTTTCGCCGTGAAGACGGCACGCCAACGTGCCCTGGTGACCCCGGAGTAACCATGCCTGCCACCCGCAGCGCGAAGCCGACACGCACTCGCACGGCCGCGGTGCCCGCCCCGCCCCCCGAAGCCGAGCACACGCCGGCGAACTGCCGCGCGCGAGAGATGATCGTGCGGGTCGCCGACAAGTGGTCGATGTACGTCATTCACGTCCTCGCCGACGCGGGCACTCTGCGGTTCAGCGAGCTGCGGCGACGCGTCGACGGCGTGAGCCAGCGCATGCTCACCGTGACGTTGCGCGGGCTGGAGCGCGACGGTCTCGTACGCCGCACGATGCACCCCGAGGTGCCGCCGCGCGTCGAGTACGAGCTCACGCCGTTGGGCGCGACGCTGCGCGAGCTCGTGCGCGACCTGATTGCATGGTCGGGCGCGCATCTCGCGGAAGTGGACGCGGCCCGTGCACGCTACGACGCCCGCGCGAAGCAGCCGCAGTGGGCGACGAGCGAGATGTGAGCGACCGCGCCGACCCGCCGCTGCGCCTGCGCACCGACATCGTCGTGATCGGCGCGGGGCAGGCGGGGCTCTCCTCGGCATACCATCTCGAGCAGCGCGGGCTCGCTGCCGTGCGCGGCTTCGTCGTGCTCGATCATTCGCCGTCGCCGGGCGGCGCGTGGCAGTATCGCTGGCCGTCGCTCACGCTGAGCACCGTCAACCGCATCCACGATCTCCCCGGCATGCGCTTCGCCGACGCGCTGGAGGCGACGTCGGCCGAGGTGAAGGCGGCGGAGGCGGTGCCGCGCTACTTCGCGGCGTACGAGCGCGAGTTCGCGCTGCCGGTCTATCGCCCCGTGCACGTGACCGTCGTCTGCGATCGTGGCGACCGGCTCGTCGTCGAGACCGACCGCGGCGAGCTGTCGGCGCGCGGGATCATCAACGCGACCGGCACGTGGGAGCGGCCGTACATCCCCGACGTGCCCGGCGCGGATCGATTCCGCGGGCGCCAACTGCACACGAAGGACTTTCGCACAGCGACGGAGTTCGCCGGTCGGCACGTGATCGTCGTCGGCGCCGGCATCTCGGCCATCCAACTGCTCGACGAGATCTCGCGCGTCACGACGACGACGTGGGTGACGCGTCGTCCGCCTGAGTGGCGTACCGGTCCGTTCGACGAGGAAGCTGGTCGCGCCGCGGTGAAGCTCGTCGAGGAGCGGGTGCGTGCCGGACTGCCACCGCGCTCCGTCGTCTCGGTGACGGGCCTGCCCGTCACCCCGGCGATCGAGGCGATGCGCGCGCGCGGCGTGCTCGAACGGCGACCGATGTTCAGCGAGATCCTCGAAGACGGCGTGCGCTGGGACGACGGCACGACGCTGCGGGCCGACGTCATCCTCTGGTGCACGGGATTCCGCAGCGCGCTGGATCATCTCGCGCCGCTCGGCCTGCGCGAGGCGAACGGAGGGATCGTGATGACCGGGCGCCTCGCGACGCAGGTCGCGAAGGACCCGCGCATCCATCTCGTCGGCTATGGACCGTCAGCGTCGACGATCGGCGCCAACCGCGCGGGCGCGGCGGCGGCGAGCGAGCTGATGGCGTATCTCGGGCTCACGTGAGCCGGTTAGGGAGTCGTTCCGGTATGGGAGTGTGCAGACGTCGCCGGCCGGCGGCGTCTCTCGAGCGCAGCGCAACGCGCGCACACACCATCCGATTTCGAGGAATACTCCCATGCTCAGCTTCGGCTCTTCCCACGCCGCGTCGCTCCGCATCATCGCGACGCTGATCGTCCCCATCGCCAGCGCCCTCTCCGCGTGCGCCGACGAGCGCGCGCAACCTCTCGCGCCATCGCAACCGGAACGGACGATCGTCTCGACGTCGAGCGGCGTTCTCGACGTCACGCCACTGACGTACGACTTCGGCAGCGTGCAGGTCGGCCAGGAGAGCGGCGCCAAGGAGTTCAAGCTCACGAACTCCGGCGTCACTCCGCTGTACTTCAGCGCGAACTTCGCGTACGCCGGCGCGAACCCCGACGACTTCGCCGACGTCGCGCCCAGCGGTCCCGGATGCTCGTATGGCGGGAGCTGGGCGCTGCCGCCCGGCGAGAGCTGCTACACGGCCGTCCTCTTCCGCCCGACCGCGACCGGCGCGCGCGCGGCCACGCTGGACATCGCCACCACCGGCGGCAATACGTCCGTCGCGCTCTCCGGCACCGGGCTCGCTCCGGCGCCGACCATCAAGCTCTCGCCCGACACGGTGTCGTTCGGCTCGCAGATCGTCGGCACGATCAGCCAGCAGACGGTGAAGGTCGAGAACGTCGGCACCGCCGACCTGACCCTCAGCAGCGTGAGCACGTCGGGTGGCACTGGCTGGGACTTCATGGCGAACACGAACACGACGAACGGCTGCCCGATCGGCTCGCCGATCGCGCCGGGCCAGTACTGCAACGTCGTCGTCGTCTTCGCGCCGATCGCGCTCGGCGCACGCGGGTCGACGCTGACCGTGGCGGGCACGACGACCTCCGCCGACGTGAAAGTCCGGGGAACCGGCGTCGCCGGCGGTGACGTCGCGGTGAGCATGTCCGTCGCGCAGTCGGGGAAGTCGCTCACCTACACGATCGGTGTTGCGAACCTCGGCCCAACCGCGGCGAGCGGGATCTCGCTCGGCGACGCGATTCCGTCGGGCACGAGCTTCTCGAGCGCCTCGTCTGCGTCCGACGTGATCTGCACGAAGCCGGTCGCCGGCGGCACCGGCACGCTCGGCTGCACGATCGCATCGATGGCGAGCGGCGACTCGCGCATCATCAAGCTCACGGTCAGGCTCGACGGCGGATTCAAGGGCAGCGTCGTCAACACCGCATCCGTGATCACGATGTCGCTCGACCCCACGAGCTCTAACGACTCGGCGACCGCGACGACGCAGATCGGACGGCGGTAGGGATCGGAGGGTCCGGAGGTCCGGGAGTCCGGGACGACCTCGAGAGCCGCAAGCTCCCGAGGTCGTTGTCCGTTCCATGGGCGCGCGGTGTCATTCGGCATCGGTGCGCCGTGTCGGCTACTACTGAACCCGCGAACCCGCGAACCCGCGGTCCCTCGTACGCCGATTGCATCCTCCCGCGCAGGGCGTCCAGCGTGGACGCCGAACTGCAGCGGAGGAGGCCGTTATGAACACTGAGCGACGGAAGCAATCGATGACTCTGCTCGCGGGAGCGGGGATGGGTGCCGCACTGATGTACTTTCTCGACCCCGGCGACGGTGCGCGGCGCCGCCATCTCGCGACCGATCGAGGGACCAGCATGCTGCGCACCAGTCAACGTGAGACGGGGAAGGCGATGCGCAACGCGCGCAACCATGCGCAGGGGATGTTCGCGAAGACGCGCAATCGTTTTCGCGGCGACGGCGCGAGCGGTGAACAGCTCCTCGCGCGCGTGCGCGCCGAGCTCGGGCGACAGGTTGAGCGCGTCAGCGACATCGACGTCGTCGTGGATGGCCACACCGTCACGCTGCACGGACGGCTGCCATCGCCCGATGCGACGCGCGTCGTCGAGGCGATCCAGCGCGTGCGCGGAGTCGAACGCGTCGACAGCAGGCTCACGAGCGAGGCGGTGTCGGACGTCATGTAACGCCGACCTCGGAGAGCGGCGGCGATACAGCGCGCGTCGCGCTACGTCGCCGCCGCGGCCGCTCTCCCCGCCACTCGTCCACCGAACAGACAGCCGCCGAGGAACGTCCCCTCGAGCGAGCGATACCCGTGCATCCCGCCCCCGCCGAACCCCGCCACCTCGCCGGCGGCGTACAGTCCCGGGATCGGCTCGCCGTCCGCGCCGAGCACGCACGCGCTGAGGTCCGTCTCCAGACCGCCGAGTGACTTGCGCGTCAGCACGCTGAGCCGCACGGCGACGAGCGGTCCGTCCGCCGGATCGAGTATCGGTGCCGGCTTTGCGATTCGTACGAGCCGCTCGCTCAGCAACTTCCGCGCGCCGCCCACGATCGCGAGCTGCGGATCCTTGCCGACCACGTTCGCGAGCTGCCGGTCGCGATCGCGGACCACGCGCTCGACCGTGTCGTAGTCGACGCGCGGAGTATCGTCGCCGGCGACGAGCGCGTTCATCCCATCGACGAGCTCGCGCAGCGACGCGCGCACGACGAAGTCGGCGCCGCGATCCATGAACGCCTGCACCGGTGGCTGCACCGCCTTGCCGATCCGACGCAGCGTGAGACGCATGCTCCTCCCGGTGAGATCGGGATTCTGCTCGCTCCCCGAGAGCGCGAACTCCTTCTTGATGATCGCGCGGTTGAGCAGGAACCAGCTGTGCGGGTAGCCGCGCGTCGTGATGTGCTGCAGCGTGCCGAGCGTGTCCGCGCCCGGGATGTTCGGAAATGGAAGTCGCTCGCCCGACGGATCGAGCCACAGACTGCTCGGGCCGGGGAGGATGCGAATGCCGTGCGCGGGCCAGATGGGCGCCCAGTTCCTGATCCCCTCCGTGTAATGCCACATCCGGTCGGAGTTGATCAAACGCGCACCCGCCGCGTGCACTTCCTGCTGGAGCAGCCCGTCGACGTGCGCCGGCACGCCGCACAGCATGAAGCTCGGTGGCACGCCGAGTCGATCGTTCGGCCAGTAGCGTCGCACGAGATCGTGGTTCCCGCCGATGCCGCCGGAGGTGACGATCACCGCGCCCGCGGGCAGCGCGAACTCGCCGACGGCGAGGCGCGAGCTGCTGACACCGCGCGCGGCGCTCGTCGGCTCGAGGACGTCGCCGGACACACCGTGCACGACGCCATTGGTGGTGACGAGCCCACGCACGCGATGTCTGAAGTGGAACCGAATGCGACCTGCCTGCACGTGCGCGCGCACGCGGCGCTCGAACGGCTCGACGACGCCGGGCCCCGTGCCCCACGTGACATGAAATCGCGGCACACTGTTCCCCGGGCCGCTCGCTCCCGACGCACCGCGCTCGGCCCATCCCACGAGCGGGAACCAGCGCATCCCCTGCGCGCGCAGCCACGTGCGCATCTCACCCGCCGCGAAGTCGAGATATGCATCCGCCCACCGTCGCGGCCAGGCGTCCTCCGCGCGATCGAATCCGGCCGTCGTCATCCAGTCGCGCTGCGCGAGCTCGCGCGAGTCGTGAATTCCGAGTCGGCGCTGCTCGGGCGAGTCGACGAGGAACAGGCCGCCGAGCGACCAGAACGCCTGCCCGCCGAGACTCTGCTCCCCCTCCTGATCGAGCAGGAGCACGCGGCGTCCGGCGTCAGCCGCTTCGGCGGCGGCGACGAGTCCGGCGAGCCCTGCGCCTACGACGATGATGTCGGCATTCTCGGCAGCCATGGGCGGTGAAATGTGATTCCCGGTGGGTCGTAGGCAATACACCATCATCGGCCCTTCCGCGCTCCGGCGCGGTAATCGAAATTCGTTTCGACTCACCCCTCACCGAGCGAACCCATGGATCTGTACCCGATCGCGAAATACCTCCATCTCGCCGCGCTCTTCGTCGCCGCCGGTGTTACGGCGGTAACGAAGCTCGCCGCCGGCCGGCGCATGCGCGCGCGCACCGTCGGTGAGGCGCTGGACTGGCACAACACGCTGATTTCGGCCTCGAAGCTGTTTCCCGTCTGCCTCGTCGTCCTGGCCGTCACCGGCGGGTACATGCTCAGCCTCACGCACGTGAGCATGTCCAACGGCTTCATCGTGGCCGGTGTGTTCGGCCTCGTGTGGCTCTTCGCGAGCGGGACCTTCCTCGGTATCAAGGGCGGCGCGCTCAAGGGCGTGCTGGAGGGCATTGCCGCGAAGGGTGTGGACCAGCCGGCGCCAACGATGAAGCCGCCCGCCGCGGTGGTCATGCTGCCGACGATCAACACGGGCATCGCGCTCGCCGTCGCGTTGGACATGGTGACGAAGCCGACGAGCATCCCGATCGCGCTCGGCATCATCGCGGCGGGGATCGTGCTCGGCTACCTCGCCGGACCGAAACGGCCGGCGTCGATAGCCCATCAGCCGGTGGCCGTACCGGAGACCTGACGCGTCAGCGTGGCTGACTCGCGACGGCGGCGATGTGCCTTGTCGCCGTCGTCTCCACGTCCCGGCGGCGCATGGCGACCCGCGCACTACCGCGTCATCTCGAACCCATGCCCCAACGCCAACACTTTCGCATCTTCGCCCGTCAACCCAACGAACGACACATTCATCGCCGGCATGCCGTCCGCGCCGAGCCCCGCCGGCACTGACACCTCGGGCAGACCGAGCCAGTTCCCGTAGCCGAGCGGCGTGCGCACGTCCGGCCACGGGTCGACGGCGCGCGGCGCGTTGAACGGCATCGTCGGATACACCATGGCCGTCACGCGCGACGCGCGCATCGATTCGGCGACCCTCGCTACTACCTCGACGCGCGAGCGCGCGAACGAGCGGCCGGCCGGATCGTCCGTGATGGCCCGCCCAAGCAGGGGCTCGCATTCGTCGTAGGTCGCGGGGAGCACGTCGTAGAACGCGCGGTACGCCGCGTAGCCGCGCCGCATCGCCGCACGCGGATCGTCGAAGCGGCGCGCGAAGTACTGGTACAGCGCGTTCGCGGTCGGCGCGGGCGACTTCGGATCGACGGCGACGTCGCCACGCGCGGTCGCCGCGGCGGCGAACTCGTCGCGGTAGTTCACGCGCGTGACGAATGGCGCGAACGGCTCGACGACGGCGCCGGCGGCGCGCAGCCGGTCCAGCGCGCGATCCCACGCCGCGAGCGCCTCGGCGGTCATCTGCTCGCGCGGCGCGTGTACTTCCACGAGCCCGAGCCGCACGCCGCGCAGCGCATCGTCGCGCAGGTGCGCGAGTGGGGCGCCGTTCCAGGGTGCGGTGAGCGCGAGCGGGTCCGACGCGTCCGCGCCCGCGACGACGGCGAGCAGCAGTGCGGCGTCTGCGGCCGAACGCGCAAGCGGACCGTGCGTGTCGAGATAGGGCCACGTCGGGATCACGCCGGTGCGCGGCACGAGCCCGAACGTCGGCTTCATCCCGACGACGCCGGTGAACTGCGCCGGGATGCGATTCGAGCCGCCGTCGTCGGTGCCGAGCGCGGCGAACGCCATTCCCGTCGCGACCGCCACCGCGGAGCCGGCGCTCGATCCGCCGGGGGTGCGCGTGCTCGTCGCATCGCGCGGGTTCAGCACCTGCCCGGTGTGGCTGCTCGTGCCGTTGCCGTGATAGGCGAAGTCGTCGGCCGCGGTCTTGCCCAGCACGATGGCGCCGGCGGCGTGCAGCCGCGCCACCTCGATCGCGTCCTGTCTCACCATCTCCGGAAACAGTCGCGCCCAGTCGGCGTTGGAGCCGGTCGTCGGGTAGCCGGCCATGTCGTAGATGGACTTCGCGAACACCGGCACACCGTCCAGCGGGCCATGTGTGCGACCAGCGCGGAGCCGCGCGTCGGCCGCGCGGGCGTCGGTGAGCGCGGTGGCGGAGAGTGTGTCGATCGCGCGCCACTTCGCGCCGTCGCTCCGACAGCGCTCGAGCGCGCGCGCCGTCACCTCCGCCGCAGTCCA
>JBJMNN010000194.1:0-46828 GCA_045804245.1 Gemmatimonadaceae bacterium
CCTCTCCGCGGTGGCCGCATCACCGGTGTGGAAGCTGTTCGGCAAGGAAGGGCTGGCGGCCGATCACTATCCGGCGCCGGGCGAGCCAGTGCTCAGCGTCCTCGGCTACTCGATGCACGAGGGGAGACATGGGATACTCCCGTATGATTGGCCGGTGTTTTTGGCATTTCTGAAGAAGCATCTGGTGGCGAAATGAGCTGCCACTACAGTACCGAGTACGACTGACGTAGCACGTACCCGGTACCAGTCGTCGGCTCCCGGAATGCCCCCGAGATCGCGACCGTCAGAGTCCTTCACGGCGAAGGGCTCGCCACCTTCCGGGAGCTTCTCACCGGTACTGAGTACGTGCTACGTCAGTCGTACAAAGTACCGCCGTAGCGAGTAGCAGTTCAGCCCTCCCCCACAGTGGGAAACGCGGAGATCCGAAGCCTCGCCCCTCCCATCGGGATCAGTCGCAGCGTCTCCGCCGGTTCGTCGGACGCGACGGGACTCTGTGGGAGGACGGCGCAGAGCCCGTTCTCGTCGATCCCCCACGCTGGCAGCTTCTTGCCCGTGGCGCGCAGCTCGATGGGGGCCTGACCAGTCGCGAACGGATTGCCGTCGGCGGGCCAGGGCTTTCGTACCACGGTGAACGAGCTGCGCGGATCCACCTCGTTGAGCTGCAGACCGTAATTCCACGCCGACGCGGGTTGGATCTCGAACGCGGGCCACTTGCTCGCGTCGGCGCCCTCCTGCCAGCGCGCGTCGGCCTGCACGGTCTCGGTGCTGCTGCGCTGCACGTAGCGCTCGGCGATCGCGAGCGAGAAGGTGAGCGGCCCGTAGTCGACGCTGACGCTGTTCCGGTTCTTCCGCCACTCGCGCACGGCGAGCTCCATCGGGAGGTCGAGCACGACGCGGTCGTTCGTGCGCCAGTGGCGCGCGATGCGCAGGTACTCGCCAGGCCGCGCCGCGGCGGCGACACGCTGGCCGTTGATGCGAAGCGCAGCGTTGCGGCACCAGCGCGGGATGCGCAGGTACAGCGGGAACGCAACCGGCCGCGGCGTGTCCACGGTGATGCGCACCTGCTCCTCGAACGGATAGCGTGTGTCGGCGACGAGGCGCACGTCCACACCGTCGCCAACGCGGGCGCGCACCTCGCTGGCGCCGTAGAGCTGCGCGGCGAGCCCGTCGTCCGGGGTCGCCGTCCAGCTGTTCTGCGCGTAGTAGACCCAACCCGCCGAGTGGTTGTGCTGGCAGCAGCGGCTGCTGAACGGGTTCATCATCAGGAACGGTCCGTCGTTCGCGATCCCCGGATGGTGATTCTTGCCGTCGCTCACCACCATGTTCGGCGCGGTGAGATAGCGGAGCGCACGATAGTCCGATGTGAACGCGGCGGGGAACATATTGAGCGCCACATCCTCGGTGTGGTCGGCCCACCGGGAGTCGCCGGTGAAGCGCATCAGCAGCGCGTTCGACGTGATCTGCTCCACCATTCCGCACGTCTCGATCGCCTGGCGCGGATCGTCGTAGCCCGGCCGCGCGTCCTCGTCGGCGCCGAACATGCCGCCCGGTACTTGGCCGTACAGCTCGCGCACGAGATCGAAGTCGTCGTACGTCGCGTTCAGGTCGCGGGAGTCGTGGCTCTGCAGCCAGTACGTCGCCGGCTCGCGGAACGACTGCGCGATGTTGACGTTGTGCCAGTTGGGGAGCTTCCGCTTCTGTCGCCAGTCGGCCGTGTTGCGATGGATCTTCGTCGCCAGCTCGAGAAGTGACGGATCGCCGGTGCGATTGTACAGCCAGTAGACGCTGACCAGGTTGTCGCCGCCGCGGCTGTTCTCCCAGTAGTCCTCGAGAAACTGCTCGTCGGGGAGCGTGCGCTGCCATGCGAAGTAGCGCTGCATGAGGCGCAGCACGCGCGGATCGTGCGAGTACTCGTGATACGACTGCAGGCAGAACAGCATCGGCATGTTCGTCCACAGGTCGCGCGAGGGAGTGCGCTTCCCCTGGCCCTTGTACACGTCGGGTCCGAAGTCGCCGCTGTCGCGCTGGTTCTCGAGCACGGCCTCGATCCAGAACTTCGACTCGCGGATCATCGCCTCGTCGTGCAGGACGTAGCCGATGTCGGCGTAGCCCTTGAGCCAGTACGGGAGCTCCTCCCAGCCGTGCTTCCCCTTGCCGGCCTTGTTCAGCCAGGCGTTGTCCTGCTTCGACAGCCAGATGCTGATCTCGCCCAAGTGGCCGGTGAGCCCGTCGCGCTGAAGCTCGAGCTGGCGCCGCAGCCATCCGCCCGGCGTGATGCTCGTGACGGGAAGCTTGACGAAAGGTTCGGCGAGCAGCGGGGCGCGGTTGGTCGGGTAATGACTGTTCCGGTGCGTGGTCGGCGGGCGCCGAACGCTGCGGACCTCGACCTCGACCTCGGCGACGGCCGACGTCGCCGAGGCGACGAGGCCGTCGGCGCTCGGCGGCGGCGGCGCGACGCGGTCCAGGAGCGGCGCCATGGCGGCGCCGGCGACAGCTCCCATGAATTGCCGGCGGTCGATGCTCATTCGGTTGGCCCAGGTGGACGAAGGGGTGAGGCGTGCCGCGATGGTGACGGCGCGAGCCAGGGCTGCCTAACATGGACCAGCGGTATCCACGGGTCGAGAGTAACGCGCGATACGCCGATGGCGGGAACAGCTCGGCGCGCATCCCCGCGCTCGCTCACAGCGCACCGCCGCTGCCGTGCGTAGTCTGTATGAAACGTGACGCCGCGCACAAAATCAGGGTCGATCAGTGAACGTGCGCCTCCGTATCACGAGCCTTCCCTCCCAGAGCGCATGACCGAGATCTGGCGTGTAGCGATGAATGACGGATTCACGAAGTTCACGCCCGCCGGGAGCCCATCCGGCGAGCGCCGCGGCCCCGATCGTCCGAAGGGCGACAGCCGCCTCCCGGCGCACATCATGGCCGCCGTGCGTGACACGGTCCGCGCCGCGGCCGCCACCTGCGTCGACCCCTCGCGCCTCGAGGCCTCGGGTCCGTACGAGTGGCTCGCGATCGTCGAGGCGCACGACCCCGATCTCTCGGGCCTCCTGCGCGGCTACATCGAGTCCTGCCGCTACCTCGACGAGCTCCACCACGGTGCCGACGTCGGGCACGCGAGGCTGTCGGACGCCATCAGGGACGCAGTCTTTGCGAGAGACTCGATGCTGAGGAGCCTGGATGAGGCGATCAAGCTGAGGCGTCGGGCGGATTGATACGCCAATGCTACTGCAGTACGCGGTACGACTGACGTAGCAGGTACGCAGTACGGGTCAGCGAGCTCCCGGAAGGTGGCGAGCCCTGAATAGTGAGAGGACGACTGGTACCGGGTACGTGCTACGTCCGTCGTACTCGGTACTGCAGTGGCCGTTCGCGACTCACCCCGCCCTCCGCATCACTCCCTCCCTCCACTTCATCAGATCCACTCGACGCCGAGCGAGATCCGACCACGGATCCCCCTCCCCCGCGACCCTCCTCGGCACGGTCCCGGTCGTGAAGTCCCTCGGCACCGCGCCCGCAAGCAACTCGTCCCACGTGATCGGCGTCGAGACCGTTGCCGACGGGATCGGTCGCACGGAGTAGGCACCGGCCAGGGTGTGTCCGGCGGAGTTCTGGTTGAAGTCGAGCAGCACCCTGCCACGCGGACGGTTGGCGATGCGGTACTCCGTCGTGAACAGCCGCGGATGGCGCGCGGCGATCGCGATCGCCAGGTCGCGCGCGACGGCGTGCACCTCGCGCTGCGTCGGACCGCGCACGATCGGCACGTACAGGTGCAGCCCCGTTTTGCCCGACGTCTTGATGTACGCGGGCAGTCCCCACGCATCGAGCGCCTCCTTCACGTGCAGCGCGGCCGTGCGGACCTTCTCGAACCGCGTTCCTTCCTGTGGATCGAGATCGATCACCAGGAAGTCGGGCTTCGTCGGCGCCGAGCAGCGCGCGTACCACGGGTGCAGCTCGATCGCGCCCAGGTTCGCGACCCACGCCAGCGCCGCCGTCGACTCGATGCGCAGGAAGGTCAGCTCCTTCGGCGGCTTGATCGACGTCGTGCACGTCGTCACCCATGGCGGACGCTGTTCGGGCGCGCGCTGCACGTAGAACCCCTTCGTCCCCGCGCCGTCCGGATAGCGCGTCAGCACCACCGGGCGTTCGGCGAGATGCGGCAGGATCACGGGCGCGACGGCGAGATAGTAGCGCAGCATGTCGCCCTTCGTCCGCGCGCCGGCCCCGCCCTGCGGGAAGTAGCGCTTCGTCAGGTTGGTGAGCGCCACCGAGCGTCCATCGACGTCGATCGCAATCGCGTCCGTTCCATGGGCGAGCGCGTCGTCGAGCAGATCGACGAGCGCGCTCGACTCGGCGTCCGGCCTCACCGGGATCCGGTGCGGCGCCGGTTGCGGCCGCGGCGGCGCGGCCCGCCGTTCGGCGAACGCCGCTCCCGGAAGGCCAGCTCGCGCACGCTGATCGGCCGCTTGGTCATCGGCGCCGGCGTGAGCTCCAGTGCGAGCTGCGACGGATCGAACGGCTGGTCGAGCGGCTCGTCGCCCAGCCGCCGCAGGAGGTACTGAAAGCGATAGAGCCGCATCGGCGCGCGCAGCGACGTCCGCGGCAGCTGCGCCAGCATCAACGCTTCCTGACGCACGTTCGACGGGATGCACCGGTACGCCTCGGGCTCGTCCAGGAGCGCCCACACACGCTCGACGTCGCGCTGCTCGATCCCGCGCAGCAGTCGTTCGACGACGAGCAGCAGCCGATGCCGCATCCGCTTCGCGCGATAGTGCGCCAGGTCCACCATCTGGGTTCCACCGTCGTCGCGGGCGTGGTCATCGACTGTGCTCATCGACCCTCCGTCGGGTACGGTGTGCGTGCGGTGGTTACGCGGTCTTCCGCCGGGCGGACTTCGCGGCCCGCTTACGGGTGGCCTGCTTCGCCGAGGCGCGCGGCCGCTTGCCGCCGGCGCTCGCCTCGAGGCTTTCCTGCAGGCGGCTCACGAGGTCGATCACCTTCGTCTGCTCCGGTTCGCGCGCGTCGGCGATCGCCAGCTTCTTCCCCTTCGCCTTCGCCTTGATGATCTCGTGCAGCTTGTCCTCGTATTCGTCCCGGTACTTCGCCGGGTCGAACGGCTCGGCGAGGTTCTCGATCAGCTGCACGGCCATCGCGCGCTCCTGCGGGCGCACCTTCACACTCTCCGAGTCAGGGAAGCGCATCTCCTCCGGATCCACGAGCTCCGCCTGGAAACGCATCAGCTCGAGCACGAGTGCGTCTCCCATCGGCTTCACCGCCGCGAGGTGCTGCTTGTTGCGCAGCGCGAACGTCCCGATGCCGACCTTGTTGGTCTCGGCGAGCGCGTCGCGCAGCAGCGCGTACGCCTTGTCGCCGCCCTCGCGCGGCACGAGGAAGTAGGGCGACTCGAAGTACCGCGGGTCGATCGAGTCGGCGGGGACGAAGTCGGTCATCTCGAGCACGCGCGACATCTCCACCGCCGCCGCGGCGAAGTCGGCATCGTCCATGACGACGAACTTCCCCTTGGAGATCTCGTAGCCTTTGACGATGTCGCTCCACGGCACCGTCTTGCCGTCGACCGAGGAGACTCGCTCGTACTTGATTGGCTGGTGGTGCTTCTTGTCGAGCTGCCGGAAGGAGAGCTTCTCGGCGCTGCGGACCGCGGAGCGGAGCTCCACGGGGATGTTCACGAGCCCGAAGGCCAGGGCGCCCTTCCAGATGGAGGCCATAGTGCCACCCTCACAGGGCACCCCGCGTGCTATCCACCACCTTTGCACATTCGTGTTGACAGCTCGCTCGGGCGGGCTCGGCCGGTGCAGCAGTGGAAGCAGCCTCTGGATTGGCTGAGCGCAGGCGGGCTATTTGCAAGCTGAACCGAGAATTCCCCACCAGCACGGAGGACAGCCTGATGAGCGGCGAGCTCCCGGAAACACTGCAGTGCGTTGATTGTGGAAAGAGTGCGGCACAGGCGTCGGTGAGCCTGCACCTCGGCGCGGTGAGCGCGCCCAGTGACGAGGGACACGTCCGTCGCACGCGCGTCGCCCTGTGCGACGTATGCGCGGACAAGCGCCTGGCGGTTCAGGAGCAGGCGAATTTCGTTTAGCGCGGGTTCGCGAGTTCCTTATTCGTAGCGCGGGTTCGCGAGTTCGTTATTCGCGGATTCGAAACGGCCTCGTGAAGCAGTTGCCTTCCGAGGCCGTTTGCTGTTGCGAACCCGCGAACCCGCGAACCCGCGAACTAACGAACCTGCGGACGAGCGAACCCCGGCGCGTCCCCCGCATCGTGCGCCGTCCGGGCCAGCACGTCGGCCCACGTCCAGCGCCGCTCGAACTCGCCGCGGTGGAAGCCGCGCCGCGCGCGTTGATCGTGCTCGCTGATCGTGCTCAGTCGAGCAGGTTGGCGGGCACCTGCCCGCCATTCTCCGACAGCTTGCGCAGCACTTGCTTGTGCAGCCAGATGTTCATCGTCGCGCTGTCGTTCATGTCGCCCGTGTAGCCGAGCTCCTGCGCGAGCGCCTTGCGGTTGGCGAGGCTGCTGTCGATCCCGACGAGCTTCATGAGATCGACGATCGAGTGGCGCCAGTCGAGCGTCTGCTTCGTGCCGGCGGCCATCGTCTCGAGCACGGTCTCGACGTCCACGGCGGGTGGGGCGGCGGTCGCGACGGGGCTCGGCGCCGAGCCCGGAGCAGGAGATGGCGCCGCGGCTGCAGCGGGAGCGGACGGCCGCGCCGCATTCGCCTTCGCCTCTGATTCTCGCGCGCTGTGCCCGAGAATCTTCCCCATCAGAGAGCCCAGGATGTTCATCGTCGTACCTCTTCGTGGCTGGCGTTCCGGGATCGCGCGTCGTTGCGCGGTCCCATGCACGAGCAAGGAGTGGACCCCGCACGCCGGCACGGTGTAGGTCGCAGCGCACGGCGTCGTCGAGCTCGAGAGGAACGTCCCCGAGCCCGCTTGCGTACACACGAAGCGCGCGCGTCGGCTGCGCGAACTCCACTCGACGCGCCACGCCGCTCCTCCTCGTCACGCGCTCACCATGACCGACGAACTGCCGCGCTCCACCCAACCCGCTCCCGAGTGGGCGACGCGGCTGCTCTTCGCCTTCGTTCTGCTGAGCCTCGCGGCACTCATCGTCATCCCATGGGCCGCCGACCAGCGGCTGCAGCCGGATCGTGAGAATGCGAATCGCGTCGCCGACGAGGGACGCCGCCTCGTGACGCAGATCCACCTGCACATGGCACAGGAGGGCTCCGCCGTCGACGACTACATCGACGACCACGCGCCGGCCACGATGCGCCGCTTCCGCGTCGCGGATTCGAGCAAGCAGAAGGCCTACGCGCAGCTCGTGCCGCTCGTCGCGTCACTCGACAGTGCGCCGAAGCGACGCATGGACCACCTTCTCGATCTCGAGCGCCGGTGGCACACAGCCATCGAGACGGAGCTGTTCGCGGAGCCCGCTCCACCCGCGCCGCGCCACGGTCCCGTCCAGGAAGCGATCTACGACAGCATGCTCGTCGCCGCCGCGGAGCTCGACGATGCGATCGCGCAGTCCGCGCGCCACACACGCGACCGGATCGCCGAGCGTGAGCAGCGCGAGCAGCGTACGAGCGTTCTGCTCGGATTGCTCGCCCTCACGGCGGCGGCGGCGACGTGGTGGCTGTCGCAGCGCACCCACACCTATGCGCGCGCCGCCGAGGAGCGACGCGCGGCGCTCGCCGAGGTGGTCGCGTCCCGCGCGCGCTTCATGCGCGGCGTGAGTCACGATCTTAAGAATCCCATCCACGCCATCGATGGGCACGCCCAGCTGCTCGAAGAGGGGTTGCGCGGCCCGCTCACCGCCGAGCAGCAGGACAGCATCGCGCGCATCCGCCGCTCGGCGCGCGCGCTCATGGCGCTGATCGAGGATCTGCTCGAGCTCGCGCGCGCCGAATCGGGGCAGCTCACCGTGAAGCTCGACCGCGTCGTCCTGCGCGACGTGGTGCGCGAGGCGGTGGAGGAGCATCGCGCCGCGGCCGAGGCGGCGGGGCTGACGCTCGTGCACGCTGATGACAAGTCGGAGACGATCCTCGTCACCGACCCAGCGCGCGTCACGCAGGTGCTCGGTAACCTGCTGTCGAACGCGATCAAGTACACGCCGGCGGGCGGACGCATCGAGGTGATGACCGACATGCTGGCCCGCCGCGACACGGACGACGGCGCGCGGCTCGCCATTCACGTCGCCGACGACGGGCCCGGCATCCCGGCGGACAAGTACGAGGAAGTGTTCGGCGAGTTCACGCGGCTCGACTCGGCGAACAAGCCCGGCGCGGGGCTCGGCCTCTCGATCGCGCGCCGCGTCGCGCGGCTGCTCGGCGGCGACATCACCGTGAGCGGAGGCCAGGGCGGCGGTGCGCGATTCACGCTCTGGCTCCCGATGCGGAAGACGGCTTGAAGACGAGTGCTGTGGTGAGTGTTGGAAGACGAGCGACTCCGGGCCTACGGCCCTTCGCCCGGAAAGAGCGGTACTAAGTGGGCACCAGGTCGCAGTAGGTGAACCGCTCCTCGCGTCGAACGATCTCTCCCGCCGTTACGGCGATGGGGCGCGAGAAGATCGGCCCGCCGTGCACGAAGGTGTGGAACTCGCCGTTTTCACCGCACGGATCGGCCGAGACCGGCAGCTCGGCGAGCAGCGCGCGGTCGAACCGGCGGCCGGCGAAGCGCCCGTCGAGCTGCGTCTCGTCCACGCACACCAGCGTCGCTTCGAACCCATCGGCGACGAATGACTCGGCGAGCGCGCGCGTCGGTCGCTCCCACAACGGGTAGAGGCCCCGGTACGGCGTGCCGGCGAGCAGCCGCTCGCGGTAGTCGCGTACGTCGCGCAGGTAGAGATCGCCGAAGGCGATCTGGTTCACTGCGGGATGCCGTTCAGTCAGGACATCGAGCGCGTCGAGGAAAGCGCGCTGGTACGCCTCGTCGGACGACTTCGGCTCGAGCCAAACCTCGATGAGCGGCAGGCCGAGCGCAGCCGCCTGTGCCTCGAGCAGCGCGCGACGCACGCCGTGGATGCTCACGCGATCGTAGCCCCGCGTCACGCTCGTGAGCAGCGCGACGACCTCGTGCTCGGTGCTGGCGCGGAGGTGCTGCAGCGTGAGCGAGCTGTCTTTGCCGCCGGACCAGCTGAGGGCGACCTGGTTCATCCCGCTGCACGCGGTGCGCATCGCGCATGGCGGGTCCTCACCTCCCGATCTTGGATGCCGTGTGATCCAGCGCCGCTCGCAGCCCCTTTGCCAGCGTGACGGCATCGTCGTTCGCCCAGAAGTGCATGAAGAACAGCCGCGGCGACTCGTCGAGCATGTGGCTGTGCAGTGCAGTCGGATTGATGCCGTGCGCCTGGAGCGCGCGGATCACGGCGTTCACCTCCTCGGCGCGCATCACGAAGTCGCCCGTGATCGCCGCCTTGCCGCCGCCCGTCGGCTGGAAGTTGATCGCCGTCGCGACGCCCATCGATGGCGGCACCTCGTGGCCGCGCTCCATGATGCGCTCGCGGCGCGGCACGCTCACCTGATAGACGACGCCGTTGAGCTTCCCCGCCACGCCAAGCGCTGTCGCGACGCCGGCAGTATCGAGCTCCGCAGCGGAGGGCGCAGCCGGCGCTGCGGGCGTGCCGAGTGGCGTCTTCGTCGTGGCGAGCGCGGTGCGGATCGTCTGCGCGATCTTCACCGGGTCGCCGTGTGCCGAGACGTGCATGTACATCACGCGCGGCGACTCGCCGAGCACGTGATTGTGCAGCGCCGTCTGCTCCACGCCGCCAGCCTGGAGCGCACGCATCACGCCGCCCACCTCGGCCTCGAGCAGCACGAGGTCGCCCATCGCCGTCGCCGTGTGCGGCTCCATCGGCTCGAACGCCACCCACGAGCCGAGCGCCAGCGCGGGCTTGAGCGTCACCCCGTTCGCGACGACGGTGAGGTCGCTCCGCGGAAAGCTGAACCGCACGACGCCGCCCGGCTGATCGGCACCAGCCCGCCCGAGCGCCTCCGCAACGCCGGCGAGCGGCGCCTGCGCGCCGGCGCGTGGGGCGGCGGCGCTGGCTGCAACGGTGAAGCAGGCGAGCGGGATGGCGCGCAATCGGGTGGTGATCGACATGGGTTCGTCCTCACGTGAGTGATCGCTGTTCCGCGTGCGCGAGTGTCGCGTGCGCCAGATCAATCTCACCACCGTGCTCTCGGCGCGCGACCATCGCGCACCCGCGCACCCACCATGGAACGCGCATTGCTCTCCACGTCGTGATCACGCGATCGCTTGAGATCGCCTTTCCTCGGAGCGTCCGATGGCGAAAGACAGAATCTACGAGACCGACGACGGCACCCGCATCGCGCCGCTGAGCGCGCTGAACGACTTCGAGGTCGCGGAGGGCTATCCCGACATCCGTGGCTGGCGTGTCGCCTCGACCGACGGCCAGGAGGTCGGGAAGGTGCACGACCTGCTGATCGACGTCGACCAGATGCGCACGCGCTACCTCGACGTCCGGCTCACGAAGGAGCTGGCCGCGTCGCCGGGCGATCGCGACGTGCTCGTCCCGATCGGCACGGCGCAGGTCGTCGAAGGCAAGGACGTGGTGCGCGTGCCGCTCACCGCCGAGCGGGTCGGGCTGCTGCCGGTGTACGATCATGGTCGGCTCACTCGCACCCACGAGCTCGAAGTGCGCCGCCACTTCTCGCTTGGCGAAGCGGCAGCCGCCGCGGCGGCGGGAACGGCTGCTACCACGGCGGCGCGCGACTTCTACGACGACGCGGGCTACGACGACCGCCGCTTCTTCGGCAAACGCCGGCCGCCGCGGGAGGACAAGGAGATTGCGGCGCGCCGCATCGAGGCCGAGCGCGCCGAGGCGGCCAGGGTGGACACGGAGCGCGAGGCGGAGGTGCGACGCGACGCGACCGAGCGCGTGGTCGAGCGCGATGCACGCGAGAATGAGATCCGCGTGCCGGTGGAGCGCGACGACGCCGTGGTGCTCAAGCGCGGCGATGATGGGCGGGATGAGATCATCATCCGGCGGCCGGGGGGGGAGAAGAGGGTGTAGCTCTCCACTGCACTGCAGTACTCGAGCACGACGACGTCAGTCGTACTCGAGTACTGGTCGCGGTGATCTACGAAACCCACTTCGTGAGCTCCGCCGCCGCCCTCTTCTTCGGCCCACCGGGTATCTCCGCCGGCTCTCCGACGTTGACGATCGCGACGATCCGCTCGTTCTCGGCGACGCCGGCCGCCGCGCGCGCGGCGGGATCGCCCATCACGGCGCCCGTGCGGATCGCCGTGCCGAGTCCGAGCTCGACGGCGGTGAGCGCGAGGTTCTGCACGCCCATCATCGTGGCCGCGTAGTCCTCCTCGGCGGTCTCCGGGTTGTCGCTCTTCACGATGGCGACGGCGATCATGGCCGGCAGCGCGCGATGTTCCGCGGCGACGCGGTCGCGCATCGCGCGCGACGCTTCAGGGTCCTCGATCTTGCGCGCCTTTCGGATGCCGACGGCGAGCCCGTACGCCTCGCGTGCGTCGGGGCCGAGCACGTAGAATCGCCACGGCTCGGTGAGTCGATGGTTGGGAGCGAGGACTGCGGCGTCGAGCAGCGTCTCGATCTCGGCGCGCGTCATGGGACGCTCGGTGAAGCGCTTGATCGAGCGGCGGCGGCGGAGGAGGTCGATGAGGGGCATGAAGGGAAGTTAGCGTCGCGCACTGCACCAATCGTATTGCGCGCTCACCAAGCGGCCCTTCACCATCCGCGACGTCTTTGCAATCCGTGTCATCACACACCTCCGTGTCCTTTCGGTTCATGTCCTCGCCGTTGTAGCGATCGCATGAGAAAGGCACCGGCGTGTGACATGTCGTGACGTCACACCTGAACGCCGTGCGGGCACCAGCGCAGCACCACCGTGCCGACGATCGTGCGCTCGTCGCGCGGCACGACGATCGGCGGGAACGCGTCGTTGAGCGACTGCAGCTCGAGCTGCGCGCGCGTCACCTTCCCTACCTTCTTCACCACGTACCCCGCGTCCGGGAGGCGCGCGAGCACCACCGTGTCGCGTGCCACCTTGCCCCCCACCTGCACCAGCACCGAGTCGCCCGTGTGCAGCAGCGGGTCCATGCTCTCCCCCACGACGCGGAGCGACACGTAGCTGCCGGCGGGCGCGTCATCGGGCACGCGCACCCACTGCTCGCACGGCTCGTCCCACAGGTCGCGCCCCAAACCGGCGGCGGCGCCGAGGTCGAGCCGCGGCGCGGCACGCATAGCGCGGGCGACGTCGAGCACGTCGGCAATCATCCCCGGCGCGACGGCGCGCTCCACCGGCGGCGGCCCGGCGACGAGCCGCACCTTGAGCCGCGCCGCCTCCGCGCGCGCACGCAGCCGCGTCGCCGCGGAGCGAACACGCGCCGCGCTCCAGCCGTCGCTCGAGCGGTGCGGCGAGCTCACCTCGCGCGCGAGCCAGCCGACGACGCGCTCGTCCACGTAGTACGGCGAGTCGCCGCGCTCCATCTCGGCGCGCGCCGCGAGCTCGGCGAGGAGCTGCTGGCTGCGCAGCGTCGCCATCCGCTCGTCGCGCGGCTCTGGCGCTGGTGCGGAGTGATCATCGGTCGGTGGAGTGCGTCTCATGATGTCATCCTCGGTGGGGCGGGCCGTGTCTCGCGGGGGATCGCGTCGCCCTCGGGCGTCGTGATCGCGCGTGCGCCGATCCGCGCACGGCATCGGTGGAAGAAGCGCTGCAGCGCGCGCGCGTCGTCCGGCTCGAGCGTATTGGCGTACTGCATCGCGACGTCGGTGAGCCGCGCGCGCAACCGCTCGAGCCGCTTGCGCGCCACGGTGTACGACACGCCGAGCCACTCGGCGATCTCGCGTTGCGGGATGTTCTCGGCCACGGCGACGAGGAGCTGCCGCTCGTCGTCGCTGAGCGCCTCGCTCAGCCGGCCGGCGAGCCGATCGAGCACGCGCGGCAGCGGCGTGCCCTCCCACTCGGGTCCATGGCTCGCACGCAGCATCTCCTCGGAGCAGCCCGCGGCCGATTCGCCCGCCGCGGGATCACGATCGGCGTACGTGGCGCGCGCGGCCTCCGACACGACGCGCCGCCGCCGCTCGCTGCCGCGCTTGCGGTTGAGGAGCTTGTGGCGCAGCGCACGGAGCAGATACATGCGCGGGTTCTGCGGGAGCGGCCCGCTGCGCGTGATCAGCTGGATCGCCACGTCGTCGAGCAGCTCGCTCACCAGCTCGTCGCGCTCCGGCGCGGCCACGCCGGCACGGCGCGCGTAGTCGAGCAGGATGCGGTGGAAGCGCTCGATGTAGTGCTCGAACGCCACCGCCTCGCCGCGCCGCATGGCGACGACGATGTCGTAGTCCTTGATCGCACCGCTCGCCTTGCGCATCGACGACGCCCCCTCGCTGCTCCCCTTCGGCGCGCGACCGTCGGCGTCGCTGGTCGTCGGCTGCCCGGGCTGTTCGAGAAAGGCACCGGGCTGTGACATGCGCCCCGATCCCTACCGGCTATGCGGCCGGTGGCGCGCCATCCATCCCCGGATGCGGCGCTCGAGTCGCATCAGCGTGCGCGGTGTGAGCTCGGGGCGCTCGACCACCGCACGCAGGATCGTTCCTCGTCGCTCCGGAAAGCCGATCGCCTCGGCGCGCTCGATCAGGCCGAGGACGTCGTGCACGGCGTTGGCGCGGCGCTGGAGCGGATCGGCGTCGAGGGGCAGCTGACGCACCGGGATCGGCTCGACGGGAGCAGGCCGCGCAACGATCCGCGCGCGCTGCCGCGCCGCCTTCTCCATCTCCTCGCGGCTCGGCCGCCGGCTCGACGCGGTGAAGCCGAGGTTCGCCAGGGCGCGCCCCACCGCCGAGGTTTCGGTGTTCTCGAGGCAGGCCACCTGGTTGATCTGGCCGTCGCCCTCGCGCTCGGATGCCCAGCCGGTCGCCGCGGGCTGCACGTCCTCCGGCCCTCGAAAGACGAGCGCGCGGAAGGTGACCTCGCGCTCCGTGCGCGAGAACAGCTCGGTGACGATGCGGCCCGCGGGGTACCGCTCGTAGAACAGCGTGATGCGGTCGGCCACGAGCGCGTACGCCGAGAGGTCATGCTCACCGAACCCTGTCTTCGCCATCGCGTCCTCCTACCTGGATCCCGGCGGAAGCGCCGGGGGAGCAAGAGTAAGCCGAACAAACCCCGAAAGCAACAGAGGCCCTTGTGCCTCGACAGCCGGGTGATTCGGAGCAATACTTGACCATGGTCAATACTGACCTTGGTGCGATCATGCCGGACGGACGGCGAGCGCGGCGTGCGCGCGAGCTACGCCAGGGCCTCTACGACACGGCGATCCGGCTCTTCCGCGAGCGGGGCTACGAGGCGACCACGGTCCAGCAGATCACCGAGGCCGTGGACATTTCGAAGGGGACATTTTTCAACTACTTCCCGTCGAAGGATCACGTACTCGCCGCCTATCACGACGAGATGACGAAGAGCATCCTCGGCACGCTCGAGGCGGCGCGGCGCTCCAGCGCCGAGGAAGCGCTGCTCCGTACGAGCGACGCGTGCGCGCGGTGGGTCGCCGGGGACGTCGAGCTGGCCGGGGCCGTGGTTCGCGTCGTGTTCGTGAGCCCCGTGCTCGCCGCGGCCGATCACGCCAATGGCGTGCGATTCCTCGCGTGGCTGCGCGGCGTGGTCGACGACGGAATCGAGCGCGGTGAGCTGCGACGCGATCTCGAGCGCGACGTGTTCGTGTCCGTGATGCTCGGGACGATCAACTCGGCGATGATCGAATGGATCACCGAGGGGCGGGCATTCGACCTGGTCGACACATGCCGTCGCCGCGTCGCGCTGGTCCTGCGGGCCGCCCTCGATCCCGCTCGAACGCCGGAGTCGGCTCCATGAGAGCGTGCGTGGTACCGCTCGCCGCAGCGCTGCTTACGGTATCCATCGGCTCAGTGTCCGGTCAGCAGGTGGCCAGTGTCGCCAAACACACCGCCCTCAGGAGCGAGGGAGCGATCTGGTCGGGTTGTACGAGGGGCCGCGAGGCTTCATCGCGGTGTCACCGCTTGGCGGAGGCGCGACGCGACTCCTCTTCGCCGACGCCGCGAGCGATCAGCTCCGGATGCTGTTTCCAGCCGCCACCGACTCGTTCGTCGCCGGTCCCGAGATCGCTCGGCCCGCGCCGGTTCAGCTCTCGGTGCGGGTGCGTCGGTCTCCCGCGCGGAGCGTCGACGCGCTCGTACTCCACCGAACCGATGGCGGCCCCGACGAGGTGGCGCGCCGCGTCGCGCTGCGTGCCATGCCCGTCGCCTTCACGAGCGGAGGGGCGCGCCTTGTCGGCACGTTGATCCTGCCGCCCGACTCACGCGCGCGACCGTATCCCGCCCTCGTGCTCGCGCACGGCAGCGAGGACAGCGATCGTCACAGCTTCGGTCCCGTACCCTACGTCCTCGCCGGTCGCGGCTACGCCGTTCTCGTGTTCGACAAGCGGGGCACCGGTGCCTCGTCGGGTTCGTGGCGCGACGTCGGCCTCGAACTGCTGGCCGACGACGTCGCCGCCGCGGTGCAGCTGCTCGCCGCTCGCCGCGACGTGGCCCCGCGCCGCATCGGGATCATCGGGTTCAGCGAGGGTGGCTGGGTCGCGCCGCTCGCCGCGGCCCGCACGCCGCTCGTGCGCTTCATCGTCACTATCAGTGGCGGCGGACTGACCAAGGGTGACGCCTACGTCCACAAAGCTCGACGACTCGCGGAGGAGTCGGGACTCACTGGTCGCGTGCTCGACAGTGCGCTCGACGCCGCCCGATCGACGATCGCCGAGAGCCGCGATCGGGTACGCGGCGCTCGCTCGCCGAGCGGATTCGATCGCCGAGTGGCGTACGATCCCACCGATGACTGGCGTCGGTTCCGGGGTCCGGTGCTCGTCATGGCCGGCGCCGACGACGTCCTCGAGCCGGCGGTGCAGTCGTCGGCGTGGCTCGAGCGTACGGTGCGCGAGGCGGGCAACCTCGACGTCACCGTGAAGCTTTTCCCGCGCGGCCACCACAGCCTGCTCCTCGGCATCACGGGAACACCCAGCGAGTTCACGACCATGCGCGGCATCGGTCAGCTGGTGCCAGGGTACTGGGACGTGCTGACCAGCTGGCTGCAACGGGCGAGCCGGCCGCGGACGCGGCGCGACTGAGATCGACGCGCTCGGACCCTCTTTCGATCGACACTGGAATCGCCTTGCGAAGCGGGTCGGTCCGGCGCACCGTTGGTGCTCTCGACGGCTGAGGTTCGGGACGCGAACCCCCGAACCCCTGAACCTGCGAACCCTCATACCACTCATGCCTGCTCGTCGCATCTCCGCCGCCCGCAACGTCGTGGGCGACGTCCTCGTCCTCGTCGGCACCACCAAAGGGGCATTCATCTTTACGTCCGACGCGAAGCGCTCGCGCTGGCGGATCGATGGCCCGCACTTTCCCGGCGAGGCCGTCTACTCCCTCGCCTTCGATCAGCGGGCCGGGCGGACGCGGCTGCTGGCCGGCGTGCACAGCAACCACTGGGGAGCGACGATCCGCACGAGCGACGACTTCGGGCGGACGTGGAGCGAGCCCGAACGCCAGGCGGTGCGTTTCCCGGAGTCGTCGGGGCTCTCGCTCGCGCAGGTGTGGCAGATCGTGCCGGGGCGCCCAGAGGAGCCGGACGTCGTCTGGTGCGGCGTCGAGCCGGCGGCACTGTTCCGCTCGGACGACGCCGGCGTGAGCTGGGCGCCAGTGGAGGGACTGCTCAATCACGAGCACCGGCCGAAGTGGATGCCGGGGGGCGGAGGGTTGTGTCTCCACACGATCGTGCTCGATCCGACCACCCCCGACCGGATGGGGATCGCCATCTCCACGGCCGGCTTCTACAGAACGGACGACGGCGGCAAGTCCTGGCGGCCGCGCAACTCCGGCGTGCGGGCCGTGTTCCTCCCCGACAAGCACCCCGAGTTCGGCCAGTGCGTGCACAAGGTGACGCACCATCACGCGCGTCCGGAGCGGCTCTTCCTGCAGAACCACTGGGGACTCTACCGGAGCGACGACTGGGGGGACAGCTGGCAGGACATCGCCAACGGCGTCCCATCGGACTTCGGCTTTCCGATCCAGTCGCACCCGCACGAGCCGGACACCGTGTACGCGATCCCGCTGCAGTCGGACGAGTTCCGCGTCGTCCCCGAGGCGAAGCTGCGCGTCTACCGCACGCAGGACGCGGGTGCGTCATGGGCGCCGCTCACCGATGGGCTGCCGCAGTCGCGTGCGTTCGAGAGCGTGCTGCGCGACGGGCTCGCCGTGGACTCGCACGACCCGGCGGGGGTGTACTTCGGCACGCGCAGCGGAAAGCTCTACGGCTCGTCGAGTGGTGGCGAGCAGTGGAAGACGATCGCGGACTCGCTGCCGTCGATCTGCTGCGTGAAGACCGCCGTCGTGGGCGCGGTCTGACGCGCGCGCCAGCCGATCCAGTGGGCATCTCGATCGTTCTGCCACGCGCGCTCCTGCCGTACGCGCGTGGCGTGGGCACGCTCCAGATCGACGCGCCGTGCCCGACCGTGCGCGACGCGCTCGCCGCCACGGCGACCCGGTGGCCGGCGGTGATCGACCGCGTGCTCACCGAGCAGGGCGTGCTGCGTCGCCACGTGAACGTGTTCGTCGGCGACGAGAGCATCGCATTTCTCGACGGCCTCGACACCCGCGTCGACGACGGCGCGACGATCACGATCGTGCCGGCGGTGAGCGGGGGCTGATCCCCCATCGCAAAGTCTTGGTTCATCGGGGAATGCCGGTTATGGGGCAGGATGGCGGACTGGCGCAGAGCAGCAGGAGCGCGAACCGCCGAACAGCGCAGCGCAGCCGGAGCGCGGACTGCCAGCGGGCGCGAGATGCCAGAGGGCGCAACATGCCAGACAGCGCGGGCTGCCAGCGAGCGCGTTGGGCGCACGCCCGTGACCGGCGGTTCCTCCCGTCTCAGCGCGGAACCAGCCGCACCGTGTGACCGGCCTCGCGGAGCGCAGCGATCGCGCGCGCGAGCTGTGTCTCCGGCACCAGTACGTAGTCCGTGTCGAACGTCGCCATCGCCAGGATGCTGATTCCGGCGGCGGCGAGTGGCGCGGCGATCTGCAGGAGCACGCCGACCTCGGTGAACGCGAATGGGCCGGCGGCCTTCAGTGCGTGCCAGCCGTCTTCGCGCGTCGTGCTCGCCGGCAATGGAGTCGATGGAATACGATCCGTCGCACAGATGACGGAGAGCTCGTCGGCCGTGCGCGTGATGCTGCCGAACGATCCTGCCCGCAGCACCCACTCGGGTACGTCGGCGTCGGAGGCGAATCGCAACACGCTCAACGACTCCGCGAGGACGTCGAGCGCGAGCGGTGCGCGCACCGGCGCGGCGCTCATCGGCGCGGATTCATGACGTGGCGGAGGTGCCGGCGCTCGGCCGCGGACCGGCGCGCAACAGCATGCCGAGTGTCGCCACGGCTATCGCAAGCACGAGCAGGACGGCGATGAGCAGCGGTACGGATGGGACGCGACCATGATGCGTGATCTGATGCACGATCGGCGCATGCATGCCGACGAGGAGCCATGAGAGGGCGCACGCGATCGCGGTCAGGCGGAAAGAGCTCGTGGACATCGTCGTCTCCATGAGATGGTCAGCAATCACAATATTTCGCCCGCACCCCTTCGACCCCCTCACGCGCGATGATCGGTACCATCGCGAGCGCCGCGACCGGGTCCGCCCACCACCAGCCGAAGGCGGTGTTGAGCGCGACGCCAGCGAGGGCGATGACGGAGAGATACGCACACAGCGACGTCTGCATCGCGTCGGCCTCGAGCGCTCGGCTCGTCATGGCGCGTGCCACCCGCCGCTTCGCCCGCGCGAGGATCGGCATCACGATCGCCGAGAGGGCGAGGAGCACGAGCCCGACCACGCTGCGCTCCGGCGGCTCGCGACGCAGCAGAGCGTTCGCGCTGTCGGCGACGACGTACGCCGCGAGCGCGAGGAACGACCAGCCGATGATGCGGAGCGTTGCGCGTTCCACGCGCTCGCGGCGCACAGCGTCGAGATCGGCCCGCAGCCGCCACTGCGCCACGCCGCTCGCCGTCACCTCGATCACGCTGTCGAGCCCGAACCCGACGAGCGCGACGCTGCCCGACACGATCCCCGCCGCGAGCGCCACCACCGCCTCGAGGACGTTGTAGCCGATCGTGAGGTAGTTGAGCGCGAGGCCGCGCTCGACGAGCGCGGTGCGCTCTCCTCCGGTGTGCGCCATGCGCTACGGTGTTGGAGCGCGGTCGTCCATCAGCTTCCGCGACAGATACGTCCACTCGAGTGCGATGCGCTTCGCCGTCTCCTTCAGGTTCGCCGCGGCGGAGTGGCCGCCCTCGGTGTTCTCGTAGAACAGCACGGGATAGCCGAGCTCCTCGAGGCGCGCCACCGCCTTGCGCGCGTGGCCCGGGTGCACGCGGTCGTCCTTCGTCGAGGTGTGAATGAACGGTTCAGGATACTTCTGCCCCGCCCTCAACGCCTGATACGGCGAGTACGTCGCGATCCACGCGCGCTGCTCGGGGACGTCGGGATTCCCGTACTCGGCGATCCACGAGGCGCCGGCGAGCAGCTTGTGGAAGCGCATCATGTCGAACAGCGGGACCTGGATCACCGCGGCGTTGAACAGCTCGGGGTGCTGCGTCATCGCGACGCCTATGAACAGTCCGCCCTGCGAGCCACCCATGATGCCGAGCCGGCGCGGCGACGTGATCTTCCGCGCGATGAGATCCTGCGCCACCGCGGCGAAGTCTTCGTGCGCGCGATGACGGTTTTCCCCCTGTGCCGCCTGGTGCCACGCCGGCCCGAACTCACCGCCGCCGCGCGTGTTCGCCACCACGTACACGCCACCGTGCTCGAGCCACAGCTTGCCGACGGTGCCGGAATAGCCGGGCAGGAGGCTGACCTGATAGCCGCCGTAGCCGTAGAGCACCGTCGGGTTGCTGCCGTCGAGCGGCATGGCGCGCGGGCCGACGACGAAGTACGGCACTTTCGTCCCGTCGGCCGACGTCGCCTCGTACTGCGTCATCGCCAGCGCCGAGGCGTCGAACCGCTCGGGCATCGCCTTCACCTGCTCGACCTTTCCTGTCGCGGCGTCGGCGAGCCAGAGGCTGTTCGGCAGGAGGTAGCTCGACACGGAGACGAACAGCTCGTCGCTCTCGCGCGACGCGGAGCCGAGGCCGATCGTCGCGTTCCCGGGGAGCGCGAGCCGCGTGCGCGTCCAGCCGCTCGCGTCGTGCCGGTAGACGTACGCCGCGCCCTTCACGTTCTCGCTCAGGTTCACGACGAGCGTGTTGCGCGTCACGGCCACCCCTTCGATCGACTCGCGCTTGCCGGGACGGAGGACGAGCGTCGGCTTCGCGGTGGCCGGATCGCGCTTCAACGCAGCGAGGTCGTACGCGAGCAGGTCGCCGGTCTCGAAGCCGTTCCAGGCGATCTCGGTGGTGAAGACGAGCTGGCCGTCGACGAGCCCGCGGATGCCGTTGCGCTTCGGGAAGGGAAGCTGCGCCGCGGGACCATCATCGCGTAGCAGCCAGATCTCGTCTTCATAGAAGGTGATGTTCCGGCTCGCGAGCAGCGCCTGCAGCCGGCCGTCGGCGTCGCGCAGCGTGAACGCGTTGGCCGACACGTCGTCGGGCGCGCCGCGGAACACTTCCACCGCCTGGTCGAGCGGCTGGCCGCGCTTCAACCGCTTCACGAGGAACGGGTAGCCCGACTTCGTGAGCGTGCCGGGCCCGAAGTCGCGCCAGACGAGCAGCGTGTTCTCGTCGACCCATGTCGCGTTCCCCTTCGACTCGGGGAGCCGGAAACCGCCGTCGACGAACTGCTTCGTCTCGAGGTCGAGCTCGCGCATCTCGTCGGCATCCTTACCGCCATTCGACAGCGCGACGAGACAGCGCCGCTCCGCGGGACGGAGACACGTCGTGCCGTGATACACCCAGTTCGCGCCGTCGCGCGCCGACAGCGAATCGACGTCGAGCACGACCTCCCACTCGGGGTTCGCGGTGCGATAGCTCGCCGGCGTGGTGCGGCGCATGATGCCGCGCACGTGCGTGGGATCCTGCCAGAAGTTGTAGATCGTGTGGCCGCGGATCTCGGGCATCGCGATGCGGTCCGTCGCCTCGACGATGCGCAGCGCGTCGGCGTGCAGCTTCTCGTAGCGCGGATCGCTCTGCAGGGTGCCGAGCGATCTGACGTTGTGCGCCTTGACCCACTGCATCGCGCGCTCGCCCTCGATGTCCTCGAGCCAGAGGTAGGGGTCGCCGACCGCAGTGCTCAGGGCCGGTGTGCCGGACACGGGCGGTGGCGCGGAGGGAGAAGCTGGATGCGATGTCATGCAGGCGCCGAGCAGGAGGGCACAGAGCGGAGTGGCGTGACGCATGAGTCGGCCTCGCAGGGGAGACGACGGATCCATGGGAAAGCTAGCGTAACCAGCACAGGCGATGTCGACCAGGCGCCACTACGGCGCGGCTTCACACGGAGGACGCAGAGGACGCCTGCTCGCGCCCAGCTTGACGCACATTCTGTCGACGCGTACAGTTAGGTAACGTTTCGCTTACCCATTTGCCGACGTGCCCCGCCCCATCGCCCACGCCGATCCCTTCCTCGCCGTCGCCGATCCGACGCGGCGGGCGATCCTCGATCAACTCCGCGTGGGCGAGGCACCCGTCACACAGCTCGCGGCGGCGTTCGAGATGAGCCGGCCCGCCGTGTCGCGCCACCTGCGCGTGCTGCGCGCGGCGCGGCTCGTGCGCGAGCGGCGCGGGGGCGATGACGGCCGGCAGCGGATCTATCAGCTCACCCCGGGGCCGCTGCGCGAGGTGGCGCAGTGGGCCGAGGGGTACACCGTGTTCTGGCGCGACGGGCTGTCGCGCCTCAAGCGCCACGTGGAGCGTGGCGCCGGACAATCGCGAAGGGGGCGCTGACATGCGTCACGTGACCGGAGATCCGATCGAGGCGCCCGCCGAGCCGGCGGGCATCGTGCGGGCGTCGGTGGACATCGCCGCCCCGGCCGCGGAGGTGTTCCGCGCGCTCGTCGAGCCGCGCGAGCTCGCGGCCTGGCTCGGCGGCGAGCCGGTGCCGCCGCTCCCGCCCGAGCAGCCCGAACCGCGCGACGAGCCGCCCGACCACCACTCGCATCCGCTGCCGGGCGCCAGATGGCACACGCCGGCGGTCGCTCCCGACGGCACCAGCGGGACGGTCACCGGCGAGTACCTGACCGTCCTCCCGCCGCACGTCGTCGAGACGACCTGGCGGGCGAGCTGGAACGACTTCGCGACCGAGCGGGTTCGCTTCCAGCTCGCGCCGATCGACGTTGGCGGCGTCGCGGGCACGCGTGTCACGGTCACGCACACACGCGCCGAGGCACGCCTGCGCGCGCCGTCGGCTGCGTTCGTCGGAGCGGCCGCGAGCGCCAACGTGTGGCCCTCCTTCCTCGCGCGGCTGGCGGCGCACGTCGCCACGGTGAGCGCGCTCGCGCGGTGGTCGGGCCGCAACGCGTCCCCGAACGATTCGTTCGACGCCCTGCACCGCGCGGTCGTCGATCTCCATCACGCCAGCTGACCTGCACCGAGCACAGTCCCATGACGATCTACATGCCGTCGGTCATCGAGCGCTCCAGCCGCGGCGAGCGCAGCTACGACGTCTTCTCGCGCCTGCTGATGGACCGCATCGTCTTCCTCGGCGCACCGGTCGACGACGACGTCGCGAACATCATCATCGCGCAGCTCCTCTTCCTCGAGGCGGACAACGACTCGCGCGACATCCATCTCTACGTCAACTCGCCGGGCGGCAGCATCTCGGCCGGCCTCGCGATCTACGACACGATGCAGTACCTGAAGGCACCGGTGAACACGATCTGCATGGGCCTCGCGGCGAGCATGGGCTGCTTCCTCCTCGCAGCCGGTCGCAAGGGGAAGCGCAGCGCGCTCCCGCACGCGCGCATCATGCAGCACCAGCCATCACAGCGCGGCGGCGGCGGCACGGCGGCGGAGATCGAGGTGCTGGCGAAGGAGATTCTCTACACCCGATCGACGGTGAACCGCCTGCTCGCCAAGCACACCGGACAGCCGGTGGAGCGGATCGAGCGCGACTTCGAGCGCGACAACTACATGTCCGCCGAGGAGGCGAAGGCGTACGGGATCATCGACCACGTCATCCAGCAGCGCGGCGAGCTGGTGGACGTGCCAACCCTGGTGAGCGCGGCAGCGGAGTCGTCGTGGTGAGGGCCCGAAATGTCGGTGTGGCGTGCCAGAAGCGAGAGCACGGAGAACCGAAGATCTTATGGTCGTGGGTGGAGCGATTCGGTGCGCCGGTCTGAGCGTCTCGACCTGGAGAGGAGCCGATCCGGCCGTTCTGCAGTACAGATCCGCGTCATCCGTGCTCCCACTCTTCATCTCTCGAGATGAAGCGCACCGGTCGTGACCAGCCCTTTCCTCGAATCCTCGCTTCTCGGCGCCTGCCCCGGGCTGCGTGAATCGTGGGACTCGCATCGGCGCACGTTCGGGGCGCGCGACGAGCCGGACGACCGCGCGCTGTTCGACGCGGTGCGACGCCACGTGGTCGGCCTGCTCGTTGCCGGACGCGTCGCCGAGTTCTCGCGCTTCGCCCGCGCGCTCGAGCGCCTGCTCGGCGAGGCAGACCCGATCCTGTACGACCTGCTGTGCGAGCGACTGGTGCGTCCGCTCGCGCGCGACGTGCGCAAGGCGGGACTCGAGGCCTCACGTGTCGCGCCGTACCTCGGCGCCCGCACCTCGCTCGCCTGGCCGCAGGAGTCCTGACGCGATGCGGGGCGACGGATCATCCGTCGCCCCGCATCGTGCATCGTGCATCGCGCTCTACTTCGATCCCGCGCTCACGCTCTGCTTCGCCTTGTACGCCTCGAGCTGCTGCGTGTACTGGCTCTCGACGCGCATGATCGTGATCGCGTCCACCAGCCGCGGCGCGGCCGCCGCGTCGGCCCATGCGGCGTCGAGCACCGGGACGACCTTCTCCCGGATCGCTGCCGGCGCGCGCTGATTGCGCGCCGACTGGAGCAGCACCGCGTAGGCGAGCGTTCGCTGCGCCGGATCCTTCGCCGTGCGCGCGAGGTCGACGAAATAGTCGAGCTGTCCGGCGCGCTGGCGCTGTCCCACCCAGCTGCGCCACGCCGCCTCGATCGGATCGTTCGCGCCTGCGGGCGTACCCGGTCGCGGCGTGAGGCGAGCGAATATCTCGGTCGCCGCATCACGACCCGCGTCCCCCGGCATCGCGGCCAGCGCGGTGAGGAGCTTGGCGCGTGTCGCGCCGGCGATCGTGCTGTCGAGCGCCGCCGTGCGCGCCAGCGCGAGCGTCGGCGCCTCGAACGTCGTCTCGCCGGCCAGCAGCTCTGCCACCGCGGCATGAAGCGCCGGGCTGGTCGCGTCGATGCGCGCCACGAGCGGCACGGTCGACGTCGCGAGCTGCGACGTACCGACGAGCGCGTCCACCAGCGCGTCGCGCTGCGCGGCGGCCGGCGACGTCGCCAGGGCGGCGAACAGTGGCTTCGCGCCCATCGGCACCACGCGGTTCTTCGCGTACAGGTCGACGAGCGCGTCAAAGTCGCCGCCCGTTTGAGCGAGCAGCGTCTGGCGCAGCACCGGCTTGATCCGCGCGCTCTCCTCCCACGTCACCGGCGTGAAGTACGGCCCGACGGTGGATGGGTGCGTCCCCCACCATTCGCCCTTCCACGGCCCTTCCGTGTTGTACAGCCGCGCGAGCGTGGCGACGATCTCGCGTTTGGCCGCCGGATCGCTGGCGCTGCCCGCGGCGGCAAGGACCGCCGACACGGTCTCGGCGTCGTGCATCTGCTGCAGAACGAACCGCGCCCGCGTCCGCAGCTCGGGCGCGGAGCCCGCCGCGGTGAGTGCGCGCAGCGCCACGTCGCGCGCGCCGAGCGACACGAGCGCCTGCACCGCGAGGTGTGCCAGCGCGCTGTCCGGGCTCGTGAGCAGAGGCACGATCGACTCGGCGCGGTCGCGCGCGTTCAGTCGCACCAGGCCGTTGATCGCCGCGGCGCGCACGGCGAGGTCCGCGTCGTTCAGCGCGGTCACGTACAGCGTCACCGGCACGCCGGCGAGCTGCCGCTTGTCGTCCGTCAGCAAGTGCAGCGCGAATTCGCGCATCGCCGGCTCGGCGGCGATGCGCTGGACCGTCGCGTTCGCGCGGGCGCCCGCGAGCAGCTTGAGCGTGAACATCGCCGACGCGCGCGCCTCGCGCGTCCGCTGGCGGTCGAGCGCGTACTGCTGCAGCCGCGCGATCGTCGCCGGCTTGGCGCCGCGATGCACGAGCTCGCGCTGCGCCCACAGCCGGTGCACGGCGTTGGCCGACACGAGCGCGGTGAGGAGCTGCCCGTCGGTGCGCGTCGCCGGCCGGAGCGCCGCGGAGGGCGTCCTACCCGGATAGCTCACGCGAACGATCGCGCCGACCGTGTCGCCCGCGTAGTTGAACACACCGCCGATCAGGCTCGCGACGTACAGATGCGACTGGTCGTCCATCGCCATGTCGATGGCCCGCGGCACCGTCATGAAATCGTTCTGCTTGATCGCCCAGCTCGCGCCCTTCCGCTCGAGCGGATGCTGGAAGATCCGGTTCACCGTCCAGTCGCCGGTATAGAGCGTGTTGTTCCACTGGTCGGGGAAACCGGGATCCTGGATCCCGAGCCCCGCCGTGCCCGAGCCCGCGCCGTAGTCGGCGATCGAGGGCATGTGCTCTTCACGGAAGTGCAGGAAGAGCGACGGGTAACCCATGTTCGCGCCTTGGGCGAGCCAGTGGAAGCGCGTGTCCCAGCCAAGGCCGTCGTTGGTGTTGTCGCGCGTGAACGCGTGGGCGAACGGATCGATGCCGACGTCGTAGATGTTGCGCGTGCCGACCGTCACGATCTCGAGCCCAGTGCCGTCCGGGCGCACGCGCACGAGCGAGCCGCCGTGGCGCGTGATCTTCGTCCCGTCCTTGCCGGTCGCGTCGAGATACCCGTAGTCGCCGACGGCGACGTAGATCCAACCGTCGGGGCCGAGGGTGATGTTGTTCGTCGCGTGGTCTTCGCTGCGGCCGTCGAGGCCGAACCCGATGTCCTTCACGATGTCGTCGGACGTGTCGGCGATGCCGTCGCCGTTCGTGTCGCGGTACGCCGTGAGATTGGGCGGGTGCAGGACGTAGACGGTGTTGGCGTCCACAGCGATCCCGCGCGGGCTGTCCACATCGGAGAAGATCGTGTACTTGTCGGCGTGTCCGTCGCCGTCGCTGTCGACGAGCCGCACGACGCGTCCGCGTCCCTTGACGGCGCCCTGCGCGAGGTTGAGATCGACCCCGACGTACACGGAGCCGTCCGGCGCGGGGGCGACGACCGTCGGATACATCGCGAACGGCGGGCCGGCGAAGTGCAGCATCGTGAACCCGTCCGGGGCCTTCATCGCCGCGAGCACCTTCCGCTCGTAGGCGGTGTCGCGGGCGATCGTCCCGCTTTTTGGAAGGACGGGGCCGGTGCCCATGTTGGGCTGGCCCTGGGCGCCGGCGGGCGCCGCGTGAGCCACGATAGCGAACGCGGCAGCGACGATGGACGTCACGGCGCGCGTGAGTCGACGTGTGGTCATGACAGAGAGGGAGGCGGGGTGCAGTCGCACGGGGAGCACTGAAAGTTACGGGCGGATCGTCCGCCGCGCTGGACTTTCGGCGATCGGCGAACGTGCGGGCTGTGTACGCCACCGCACCGATGGGTTACCCCGGCGCGCCCCGTACGAGCCCTCGCCGGTCGCCCGATGCAGGCGCGTGCTGCGGGCGCTATGTTCTCCCCGCCTACCCTGATGTCCTTGAGCGCAGAGCTCCCACGTGGTCGAAGCCGAATCAGACGATCGCCAGAAGCGTGAGCGCGAGCTCGCGGTCCTGCTCGACTATCTGCTTCGCACGCGTGGACTCGATCTGAGCGGGTACAAGCGCGTCGGCCTGCTGCGCCGGCTCACGAAACGCATGCGCTTGGTCGGCGTGCATGGGTTCGGCGAATACCTCGATTACCTCGAGTCGCATCCGGCCGAGTACACGGGACTGCTCGACACGCTGCTGATCAACGTGACCGCGTTCTTTCGAGACGATCTGCCCTGGGAGTACCTGCGCGAGGAGATCGTGCCCTCGATCATCGCGCAGAAATCGCCAACGGAGCCCATCCGCGTGTGGTGCGCGGGCTGCGCGACCGGCGAGGAAGCGTACACACTCGCCATCGTGCTCGCCGAGGCGCTTGGGATCGAGGCGTTCCAGGAGCGCGTGAAGCTCTACGGCACGGACCTCGACAACGACGCACTCACCAAGGCGCGGCTGGGATCGTACACCGAGCGCGATCTCGCCGACGTGCCCCCGGCGCTCGTCGAGAAGTACTTCGACCATCGCGACCAGGCGTTCGTGTTCCGCAAGGACCTGCGGCGGGTGGTGATCTTCGGGCGCAACGACCTGGTGCAGGACGCGCCAATCTCGCGCGTCGACCTGCTGGCGTGCCGGAACACGCTCATGTACTTCGACGGGCCGACGCAGGCGAAGATCCTCTCGCGCTTCCACTTCGCGCTCAACGACGGTGGCTACCTCTTCCTCGGCCGCGCCGAGACGATGCTGACGCACGGCGACATGTTCGTGCCGGTGGATCTTCGCCGCCGCGTGTTCACCAAGACCCGCAACACGTCCGAGCGCGCGCCGCTCACGTCGCGCGTCCCCGCACAACGCACCATGATGGGCGACTCCCAGGACCTGTCGCTGCGCCTGCGCAGCTTCGACGCCGGCGTGATCCCGCAGCTCATCGTCGACGATCTCGGGCGGCTCTTCCTCGTCAATGCGAGGGCGCGCGCGGTGTTTCGGCTCGGGGGCGCCGACGTGGGGCGCCCGCTGCAGGACCTCGAGATCTCGTACCGCCCCTACGAGCTGCGCTCCGTGATCGAGCAGGCGTACAGCGACCGCCAGCCCGTCGTGCGCGAAGCTGTGCCCTGGCGCTCGCACGACGGCGAGCAGCACTGGCTCGACGTCGTCGTCGCCCCGCTGTTCGACGCCGCCGGTGCCGTGGCTGGCGCGAGCGTGTCCTTCTTCGACGTCACGCGCTCCCGCCTGTTGCAGCAGCAGCTCGACGATTCGCAGGTCGAGCTTGAGACGGCCTATCAGGAGCTGCAGTCGACCAATGAGGAGCTCGAGACGACCAACGAGGAGCTGCACTCGACGGTCGAGGAGCTCGAGACGACCAACGAGGAGCTCCAGAGCACCAACGAGGAGCTCGAGACGATGAACGAGGAGCTCCAGAGCACCAATGAGGAACTCCAGACGATCAACGATGAGCTGCGCCAGCGCAGCGAGTCGCTGAACGAGTTGAGCAACTTCCTCGAATCGATGTTCACGAGCCTGCGCTCGGGGATCGCGGTGCTCGACCGCGAGCTGCGCGTGCTGGTGTGGAATCGCCAGGCCGAGGAGCTCTGGGGAGTGCGCAGCGCGGAGGTGGAGCACGTGCACTTCTTCAGCATCGACATCGGCCTCCCCCTCGCGCAGATCGCGCAGCCCATCCGCGACTGCCTCGCCGGAACTCTCGACACATATCGGGCGCTCCTGCCGGCGCGCAACCGCCGCGGCCGCGACATCATGTGCCGGACCACGATCTTTCCTCTCGTCTCGCGCGACGGCGATCAGCCGCGCGGCGTGATCGTGCTCATGGACGAGCAGACGGCGGGCGCATCGAGCGAGGAGACCAACGGAGTGCACGCCACTTCGGCCGACCAGGCGGCCGCCGGCTCCTGACGCCGGCCGCTCGTGTGCGCCGTGGCCGCGACGTACGCGTTAGTCCCGCGGCTCCTCGCCGTCCGGCGCGACCCGCGGCAGGCACACGGTGAACGTGCTTCCCACGCCAGGCGTGCTCTCCACCTGTACGTCGCCGCCGAGGAGACGCGCGAGCTGCCGCACGATGCTGAGACCCAGTCCGGTCCCACCCATGCTCGCCGCACCCGCGCGCCGGCCCTGCCAGAAGGGCTCGAACAGCCGAGGCATGTCGGTCGCGGCGATCCCCGCGCCGGTGTCGCGCACGACGATGCGTACGTGCGACGGCTTCGGCGCCGCACCACCAGGCATCGTCGGCGCGCCGACGACGACGCTGACGATCGCCTCGCCACCCGCGGTGAACTTGATCGCGTTGCCCACGAGGTTGGTGAGGATCTGCCGGATCCGGCGCGGATCACTGGTCATCTCGATCGACGAGACGTCGGCCCGCAGGGTGATCCCCTTTCGCGCCGCCAGCGGCTCGGCGAGCGCCACCACTTCGCCGATGATCGGCCGGAGATCGAACGTCTCGATGTCGGCGCGCTGCCGGCCGATCTGCTCGGCCGAGAAGCCCAATAGATTCTCCACGAGCTGCAGGAGCGAGAGACTGCCGGTGGCGATGCGCCGCGCGAAGTCCTGCTGCTGCACGGTCAGCTCTCCGGTCACGCCGTCGGCGAGCAGCTCGGCATAGCCGAGGATCGCCTGCAGCGGCGTGCGTAGCTCGTGCGAGACGACGGCGACGAAGTCTCCCTGGGCGCGCGCCGCCGCCTCGGCCACCATGCGTGCTTCCTCGGCCACACGCCGCGCGGCGGCCTCGGCGCCGCGCGCGTCGTGCTCGGCGAAGTAGAGGCGCGCATCACGGAGCGAGCGAGCGTAGCGTGCGCCAAGCGCGCGCAACACCGCCTTCTCGCCCGGGGAGAACGTCCGTGCCGTCGTGAACCCGAACGCCACCGCGCCCTGCAGCTCGTTCAGGTACCGGATCGGCACGGCGGCGAGCGCCTGCAGCCGCAAGCGCTCCACGATCACCGCCATCGCCGGATAACGCGCCAGCAGCTGCTCGCGTGACTCGCAGTAAAAGGCACGTCCGGTTCGCACCACCTCGGCGACCGGCATCGGTGCGTCGGCCGGCATGTTGTGGAAGGAGCCCATCAGGTCGTCGGGGAGGTGCGTGGCACCGATCAGCTCGATGGTGCGGCCATCAGGGTGCCGGCGCACCGCGATGCCGACGCTCGCGTCGAGCGCGTCGAGCGCCGCTTCCACGACGTGCACCGCGCGCTCCTCTGCCGTAGCGAGTCGCTGCGCGACCGCGGCGACGCGCACCTCCAGCTGACGCGCGCGCGCGATCGCGCGCGCCGAGTCGTGGAGTACGGCTCGCGGTGGCGTGCCGGGCATGGCGTCCCGGCCCACATCGGGCTCGCGGCTGTCCTCCCCGCGTGAGCCGGAGGAGTCGCTTACCTCGTCATGAGTGCTGCGTGACACCAGCCTCTCCCACCTCGTGCGAGATCGCTCGCACCACGTCGAGGCTCAGCGCCTGATGGCGCAGCACCGCCTCGCGAACCAGCTCCGCGCGCGCCTGCGCCTCGCGCATCTTCTGCGCGAAGCGTGGATCGATGGCGCCGTCGCCGTTGCTGCCGTTCCCCGCGCCCTTCCTGGCGCCGTTCTCCGCCCCTTTCTTCGCACCACGCTCGCGCACTGCCGCCTCGCGCAGCAGGAGAATGGACTCTTCTACCGAACGCAGCGCGTTCCACAGCGCCGACTCCACCGATTCGGTGATCGCGGCGAGCAGGCTGTCGAGGGCGTACGCGTGCCCGGTGTGACAGCGGAAGCGCGGGATGCCGCCCTGATCGACGCGCACCAGCACGCCGTGGCAATCGGGGCAGGTGTACGGCGTCGTGGGACCGAGCGACATCACGCCGTTCCGGAGCGCATTGGCCTCCATGGCAATCTTGACCTCCAGTGCGAGAGCGGGGGACACAGGCGCATCGGAGTGTTGCACGCGCTCCGCGACGAGCCGGGTGAGCAGCGGGCCGAGTTGCGCGCACGGCACCACGTGATCGGCGACAGTGTGCTCGAGCGCGTTGCGCGGCATGTCCGGCTGGGCGGCGTCGCCCGGGTCCTGCACCACCGTCGTTCCGCCACGCTCCTTCACGGCCCACAGGCCGGCGGTGCCGTCGTCCAGCCGTCCGGACAGCACGACGCCGATCACGCGTGGTCCGTACGTGAGCGCCGCCGAGCGAAAGAGTGGATCGATCGCCGGCCGGGTGTGGTTCTCGCGCGGCGCGCGCGTCAGTCGCACGTGACTGTCCTCGACGACGAGATGGCGATCCGGCGGTGCGACGTAGACGTGACCCGGCACGAGGAGCTCATCGTCTATCGCCCACGTCACCCGTACGTTGGCCCGTCGCTGCAAGATCTCGGGGAGCCGCCCGGGGCTGGTCGGCGGAATGTGGATCACCGCGAGCACGGCGGCGTGCAGATCGGCAGGAAGTCCTTCGACGAGCGACTTCAATGCTTCCACGCCACCGGCCGATCCGCCGACGACGATGATGTCCTTGCTGGCCACGGCGCCTCCCGCGACGACCTCGCGCGTCATCGTGGCGCGTGATGAGGATGGGCAACGTCATGCCCACGATTTGAACATGAGCCCAGACGCGGGCTCTGTCCAGCAAACCGATCCAGGACGGGATCACGCGGATGACGGCGAGGGTCGCGATGCGCCGTCACCGAGCGTGAGACGTCCATGCGTCGGCGAGAGCGATGCGAGCAAACGATTGCGTGGCGCGCTCGGCGAAGTGGACAGCATTCTCCCAAAAAGGTTGGGTTCATCGGGGAATTCCGGTTGTAGGGCGGGATGGCGGACTGGCGCAGAGCAGCAGGAGCGCGACCCGCCGAACGGCGCCGCGCAACAGGAGCGCGGACTGCCAGCGGGCGCGAGATGCCAGAGGGCGCAAAATGCCAGACGGCGCGAGATGCCAGTGAGCGCGTTGGGCGCACGCCCGTGGGCGGCGCGCCGTTGCGCCGTTGCGCCGCCCCTTGGCATCTCGCCCCGTATTCCCCGATTTTCCCTGAAGAACCAAAGGTTGTGGCGCTTGGTGCGAATGCATACCGTGCAATGGTGCAGCCTCACCCCGACGGACCACCGAACGAACGCATGCGCCGCGCCGCCTCGAGTAGTGGCGAGCCGCGCACCCAGCACCACGACCGGGCCTTCGCGGAGTTCGATGTGGTCGTCGTCGCCGCGTCGCTCGGGGGACGCGAGGCGCTCGAACTGCTGCTCGCCCCGCTCGCCGCGGACTTTCCCGCACCGATCGTCGTGGTGCAGCACGTAGGCGCGCACTCGCCCAGCTATCTCCCCGAGCTGCTCGCCAAGCGGACGCGCCTCGCCGTGCACCACGCCGCGTCGGACGAGACGCTCCGCCCGTCGGTCGTGTACGTCGCGCCACCGGGTTTGCATCTGCTGGTCGGCCCGGACGGTCGTTGCGTACTGTCGGGCGCACCCCCCGTCGCGTTCTCGCGGCCTTCCGCCGACCCGCTCTTCGTTTCCGCCGCGGACATGTTCGGCGCGCGCACGCTCGGCGTGATCCTGACCGGGCGGCTCCGCGACGGCACGGCCGGCGCCGAAGCGATCCGGCGCGCCGGAGGCGTCGTGCTGGCGCAGGATCCCGCCACCTGCCGGGCGCCCGAGATGCCGCTTGCCGCCATCCGCCAGGGAACGGTGCATCTGGTGCTGCCGCCGGCGTCGCTCGGCAACGCGCTCAGCGTGCTCGTGTCGGTGCCCGGCGCGCGCGCGATGTTCGGACTGGGCACCCGCGCGGCGTAGATCGCCACTCACCGACGCGCGGGCGTCGGTCTTGCGACGTCGACTACGCATGCCTGGTCATGACGTGATCGTCGTCGGCGCATCCGCTGGCGGCGTGGAAGCCGTTTCGACGCTCGTCGCGGGGCTGCCCGCCGATCTGCCGGCAGCCGTGTGCGTCGTCGTGCATCTGCGGCCCGACGCGCAGAGCCGCCTCGCCGACGTCCTGGCGCGCGCCACGTCACTGCCTGTCGTGCCCGCGCGCCATGGCGCGTCGCTCCGATCGGGCACGATCCACGTCGCGGTGCCCGACCTCCACCTGCTCGTCGTGCGGGGCGACGACGGTCGTGGCGTGCTGCGCGTGGTGCGCGGGCCCAGGGAGAACCGCGCTCGTCCCGCCGTTGATCCGCTCTTCCGCTCGGCGGCGCTGGCGTTCGGACCGCGCGTGATCGGCGTCATCCTCTCCGGTGCGCTCGACGACGGCACGGCCGGCCTCTGGACGGTGAAGGATCGCGGCGGGATTGCCGTCGTTCAGGAGCCGGACGACGCGGCGGTGTCGAGCATGCCGACGAGCGCGCTCTCCGAGGTCGTGGTCGACGAGGTCGCGCCGGCACGCGAGCTGGGGCCGCTGCTCGGACGCCTCGCCCGCGAGCCCGTGCCACTCTTCACGACGCAAGCGGCCGATGACGCGCCGAGCGATCTCGAGCGCGAGATCGGCATCATTGCCATGAGCGAGGAGCATCATCAGGAGAGCGAGCGTTACGGTCGCCCATCGCGCTTCTCGTGTCCCGAGTGCGGCGGGGTGCTCTGGGACGTCAGCGGCCGAGGGCCGGTTCGCTTCCGGTGCGAGGTCGGTCATGCGCACACCGCCGCCTCGCTGGCAGAGGCGCAGACCGAGTCCGTCGAAGCAGCGATGTGGTCGGCGCTTCGCGCGCTGGAGGACAAGGCGGAGCTCGCACGCCGGCGCAGCTCGGCCGCCACCGAACGCGGCCTGCCCGTGTACGCCGCGAGCTTCGCCGTCCAGGAACAGGCCGCACAGCAGCACGCCGCCGCCCTGCGTGCGCTCCTCCGGCTCGATGGCCGTTCGGGGATCAGACCGCGCATGAACCACGAGGGCGCGAGCGAGCCCGCCGACACGGAGCCGGCGGATGACGACCGGTTCACGGCGGGCCGCGCGGCCGAGATGGACGCAGAGGCCGGTGCGGACACGCGCGCCGGCACCACCTGGGGCGCCGACTGACCGAAAGGTGCGCGGCGGCTCGGCGACAAGCCACCGAGCTACCGTCGAGCTGACACCTCGCCTCGCCGCCGCTCGAGGAAGGCGCGCTCGGCGGCGTTGCCGCTGTGCGCGATCGCCGCGTCGTACGCCGCCACCGCGCCGGCCACGCGGCCGAGGCGGCGCAGCAGGTCGGCGCGGATCGCGTGGTACATGTGATGGCCGTCGAGATCGAGCCCGTCGACGATCGCGAGCGCAGTCGCCGGACCTTCCACCTCACCCACCGCGACGGCGCGATGCAGCGCGACGATCGGGCTCGGCGCGACGGACAGGTGCAGGTCGTACAGCGCCAGGATCTGCCGCCAGTCGGTGTCGCCGGCGTGCCTGGCGTCGGCGTGCACCGCGTTGACGGCGGCTTGCAGCTGATACGGGCCGGGTCGATTGATCGCCAGGCAGCGTCGCACGAGCGCCTGTCCTTCGGCGATGAGCGCGCGATCCCACGACGCGCGATCCTGCTCGGCGAGCAGCACCATCGCGCCGTCCGCCATCGTGCGCGCCGCGCGACGCGACGCGATGAGCAGCATCAGGGCGAGCAGTCCCATCACCTCCGGCTCGTCGGGCATCAGCTCGTGGAGCAGCCGGCCGAGGCGGATCGCTTCGACGCAGAGATCGTCGCGGGTCAGTCGATCGCCCGCGCTCGCGGCGTAGCCTTCGTTGAACACGAGGTACACCACGGTGAGCACGGTGCGAAGCCGCAGCGGCAGCTCGTGCGCCCCCGGCACCCGGTACGGGATGCGCGCGTCGCGGATCTTCCCCTTCGCGCGCACGAGCCGCTGGGCCATCGTCGCCTCGGGGACGAGGAAGGCGCGCGCGATCTCCGCCGTCGTGAGCCCGCCCAGGAGGCGGAGCGTGAGCGCCACCTGCACGCTCGGCGCGAGCGCGGGATGACAGCAGGTGAAGATCATTCGCAGCTGATCGTCGCGCACGACTTCCTCCTCGACGAGCGTCGAGCCCTCCGGCTCGTGCCACTCGAGCAGCGCCACCGACGCGGCCTGTCGCGCGTCGCGGGACGACTCGCGCCGGAACCGGTCCACGGCGCGGTTGCGTGCCGTCGTGATGATCCATCCGGCGGGGCTCGGCGGCACGCCGGTGTGCGGCCACCGCTCGAGCGCGGCGGCGAAGGCGTCCTGCACCGCTTCCTCCGCGGCGTCGATGTCGCCGCACACACGCACGAGCACCGACACCGCGCGGCCATACTCCGCGCGGAAGACGCGCTCGATCTCCGACGTCGCGGGCACCGGGTCACGCGTGCTCAGGTGATGCTCTTCCCCTGGAACGGGCGCACCTCGATCGGAAGCCGTGTCGCGCGGGCGTACCGCAGCCCCCACTGCAGCGCGTCGTCCAGATCGGGCGCGTCGATGATCATGAAGCCGCCGACGTGCTCCTTTCCTTCGACGAATGGCCCATCGGTGAGCAGCACGTCGTCGCCCGCGGCGCGCACGACGGTGGCCGTGCTCGGCGGGTGTAGTCCGTCGCCGAACACCCACTGCCCCGCCGCGCCGAGCTCCTGCTGGATCTGCGCGATCTCGCGCATCACCGGCGCGAGGACCTCGGGAGGGGGCGGCGGACCATCGGGCTGGTAGATGCTGATGAGATAGCGCGTCATTGATCGCGGATCCTGGCGACGCTCGGCCGCCGACGTATCGGGGCTCAAAGCTACTCCCCCGCGCCGGCGACGCGATCGACCGGCTCGTATGTGGTGATGATCACCCCGGTCGTCGTCGGCACGCTGTTCACGAGCCTCAGTGCGGAGCTCGGGGTGCCGTCGGTGAACAGTCGACGTCCCGACCCGAGCACGAGCGGGTGGATCAGCAGCTGGTACTGGTCCACCAGCCCGCGCCGCATCAGCGAGTCGGCCAGCACGCCGCTCCCCATGATCAGGAGATCGAGCCCGGGTTGTTCCTTGAGTCGCGCGACCGCGTCGGCCGCGTCGCCCTCGAGCAGCGTCGAGTTCTGCCACGGGAGCGGTCCGCGCAGTGTACGCGAGGCGACGTACTTCTGCGAGCGCTCGAACACCGGAGTGAACGGGTTGTCCGACCTGCCGTGCCAGACGTTGTACATCTTCTCGTACGTCCAGCGGCCGAACAGCAGATCGGCGCCGCGCGACATGCCCTCGCCCATGATCTGCATCTTCACCGAGTCGTTGTACGGCGCCGACCACCCGCCGTGCGTGAAGCCGCCGCGCTGATCCTCCTCGCGGCCACCGGGCGCCTGCATGACGCCGTCGAGCGTCACCATCTCCAACACGATCAGCTTTCGCATCGTACGCCTCTGTAAGAGTGGACCGACTAGCGTCTGGCTCACCTTCCATACGAATGGCGATGCGCCGGATCGACGGCGGGCGGCGCGGGCTCGGTGCGTCTCCGATTGGTGTGCCGGCTCGGCTCGGTTCTATTATCCCTCCCTCCCCGTGCTTGGTGCGCGGTCACATAATTGCCGTTTGACACGCGAACCTGCGAACCTGCGAACCCCCGAGAGAGAGACGAGCGTGCAGTCAACGACCTACGATGCCATCGTGGTGGGCTCCGGCATCTCCGGCGGCTGGGCCGCCAAGGAGCTGACGGAGAAGGGACTCAAGGTGCTCCTCCTGGAGCGCGGCCGGAACGTGGAACACGTGAAGGACTACGTGAACGCCACCAAGGCACCGTGGCAGTATCCGCATCGCGGCGGCCGCACGCGCGCGATGGAAGAGGACTACCCCGTGCTCAAGCGTGACTACCCTCTGAACGAGAAAAACCTCGCCTTCTGGGTGAACGAGAAGGAGTCGCCCTACACCGAGGTGAAGCGCTTCGACTGGTATCGCGGCTATCAGGTCGGCGGGCGCTCGCTCATGTGGGGCCGGCACAGCTACCGCTGGAGCGACTACGACTTCGAGGCCAACGCGAAGGACGGCATCGCCGTCGACTGGCCGATCCGCTACAAGGACATCGCGCCCTGGTACAGCCACGTCGAGCGGCACGCCGGCATCAGCGGCTCGCGTGACGGGCTACCGCAGCTTCCCGACGGCGAGTTCCAACCGGCGATCGCGCTCAACTGCGGCGAGGAGATGATCGCGCAGCGCGCGAAGAAGCTGTTCGGTGGCAAGCGACGGATCATCCCCGGCCGCGTCGCCAACCTCACGCAGGCGAAGGAAGGGCGCTCGCCCTGCCAGTTCCGCAACGCGTGCTGGCTCGGCTGTCCCTTCGGCGCGTACTTCAGCACGCAGTCGTCCACGCTGCCCGCCGCGGCGAAGACGGGCAACCTCACGTTGAAACCGTTTTCGATCGTGAGCGAGGTGCTGTACGACAAGAACACGAAGCGCGCGACCGGCGTGCGCGTGCTCGACGCGGTGTCGAACCAGACGACGGACTATCAGGCGAAGGTGATCTTCCTCTGCGCCTCCGCCCTCAACTCGACGTGGCTGCTCATGCGCTCGGCCACCGACGTGTGGCCTGGTGGACTCGGGAGCAGCTCGGGTGAGCTCGGCCACAATCTGATGGACCACCACTTCCGCTGCGGTGCGGAGGGGACGATCGAAGGGCTCGACGACAAGTACTATCGCGGACGGCGTCCCGTCGGCTTCTACATCCCGCGCTATCGCAATCTCTTCGGCGACAAGCGTCCCTACCTGCGCGGCTTCGGCTACCAGGGGAGCGCGAGCCGAGCCGGTTGGTCGCGCGCCGTGAAGGAGCTCGGTGTCGGCGGCGCGTTCAAGGATGCGATGGCGGAGCCCGGCGGCTGGTCGGTCGGTGCGACGGCGTTCGGCGAGATGCTCCCCAACCACGCGAACAACGTCACGTTCGATCCGGTGAAGAAGGACAAGTGGGGGCTGCCGGTGCTGCGGATCGATTGCGCCACCGGCGAGAACGAAGCGGCGATGCGCAAGGACATGATGGCCGACATGGCCGAGCTGTTGGAGCAGACGGGCGTGAAGCGCGTGAGCACGTACGACAACGAGTCGTTTCCCGGCATGGGGATCCACGAGATGGGGACGGCGCGCATGGGCCGCGATCCCAAGACGTCGGTGCTCAACGCGCACAACCAGGTGTGGGACGCGCCGAACGTGTTCGTCACCGATGGCGCGTGCATGGTGTCGTCGAACTGCGTCAATCCCTCGCTCACGTACATGGCGCTCACCGCCCGCGCGGCGGACTTCGCCGTGAACGAGCTCAATCGCCGCAACCTCTGACCCCGTCGAGACCAATGGCTGACATCGAGCACGGACAATCGATCGATCGGCGCGAGGCCATCAAGCGCGTGGGGGTGATGCTTGGCGGCGTGGCGCTCGTCGGCGGCACGAACCTGCTGGTGGCGTGCGAGAAGGCGGGGACTCCGGCGCGCGAGACCGCCGCCGCCGCGGGCTCCGGTGCGTTCACCACGCAGGACATCGCGCTCCTCGACGAGATCGCCGACACGATCCTCCCGCAGACGAAGACGCCGGGCGCCAAGGCCGCAAAGACCGGCGCGTTCATGGCGCTGATGGTGACGGACTCGTACAGCCCGACCGATCAGCGCATCTTCCGCGACGGGATGCGCAAGGTGGACGAGGCCACCCAGCAGGCGCACAAGGTTGGCTTCATGGCCGCCACGCCCGAGCAGCGGCTCGCCGTCTTGACGCGGCTCGACCGCGAGCAGAAGCGCGACATGGATGCGCGCGATGCCGCGATCCGCGCGAAGAAGGGACTGCCTCCCGTGCCGGTTCCAGCGGAGGCAGGGACCGCCGGCAAGGAGGGCGACGCCTACCTCTCGGATCAGCGCCAGGAGAACGCCGCCCCCGACAAGGCGAACCCCGCGTCGACGATCACGGCGGATTCACCGGCGCACTACTTCCGCATGATGAAGGAGCTCGCGCTGCTCGGCTACTTCACCTCGGAGATCGGCTGCACGCAGGCGCAGCGCTACGAGGAGACGCCGGGCCGCTGGGAACCGTGCGCGCCGTACGTTGCGGGAGAGAAGGCCTGGGCGGCGCATGCGTAACGAGTGAGTGAGTTGGTTGGATCGTGAGTTGATGGGACACGGCCTCGGGAAGCTCCTGCCTCCCGAGGCCGTTTCACACGAACCCACGATCCAACGCACCAACTCACCTCCGTAAAGCCGCCAGCTCCGCCTCCGTCCACGCCTTCTTCCGCCCGGCCGTCGCGCCTCGCACTTCCTGCACGGCGGCGGGTGTGATGGGGAGCGCCGTGTTCCCCCACGAACGACGGACGTAGGTGAGCACCGCCGCCACCTGCTCGTCCGTCATCGAGCCGCCGACGGGAGGCATGAGCATCTCGCCTTCCTTGCCATGCAGCACGATGCGGATCACCTGTGGCGCGGGAGCGAGCGCCCAACGCGAGCCGACGAGGCTCTTCGCCACCCCCGGCAGTCCCTGACCGTTCGCCTGATGGCACCCCGCGCAGCTCGCGGTGAACTGCTGCTGCCCCGCGGCGTACAGGCGCTGCTCCTCCTCGGTGAGCGGACGCGCATCGGGCGAGACGGGCCGCGGCTTGCCTGGCCAGTCGAGCGTCGCGGCGACGCGGCGAGCCCGCACGCTGAATGCGCTGTCGGCGCCCTCCGCCATTGCGAGCAGCGTCGTCGGCGCGGCCGAGAGCGTGACCGCGGGGGCGCCGCCACGGAAACCGCCACCTGCTCCGCGCCCACCCCCACCGCCGCCACCACCGCCGCCACGAGCACCAGCACCAGCACCACCACCACCACCACCACCACCACCAGCACCCCCCGGACCTCTCTCGACCACGGGCCCGCCGGCCCCACCACCGAACCCGAACTGCGCTGCTGGAGGCTGCAGCCCGTCGAGTAGTGCGAGGCGCTGCCAGCGCGGGCGCGACTGCTCCGACGCCCACGCAAGCACCTGCCGCACGCCCGCGCTGTCGCGTGCGCGGAGCAGCGCGCCGCTCAGTGCCTGCACCGTCGCCGCCGGACCCGCCTGCGCCGATGCCGACGCGAGCACCCGCTCGAGGAATGCGCGCTCCCGTCCCGCCAACCCGCTCGCGACGAGATCCGCCACCACCGGATCCTGCCCGCTGCGCATCGTCACCGTGGCGAGGGCACGCTCGCGCTCCGCGACGGGCAGCTCACCCAATGAAGCGGCGAGCTGACGTCGCACGGCGGGGGTCGCGTCGTCCACGAGCTTGAGCACCGCAGCGCGCGCGGGCGCGTCCGGCCGCCCGAGCGTCGGCTCGGCGATGCGCACCGCGGCGGCGCGCACGTACTGCGATCTGTCGGCGAGCGCGGCGCCGAGCGTCGCGTCGTCGACGGCGTCGAGACCGTCGAGCGTCCACACGGCGTGCAGCCGCGTGACGTCGCTCGGCGCGGAACGCACGAGCTGCTTCAGCGCCGGCACCACCGTGCGGTCGCCGCGCTCGACGAGCAGCCGCTGCGCCGTGATCCGCCACCAGCCGTTCGGGTGCGCGAGCGTGCTCACGAGCTGCGCCGGCGTGGCGCGCGAGAGCCGCGGCCGCGCCGCACGCCGCGTAGAGGCGTGCACGACCCTATAGATGCGGCCGAGTCCGACCGGCTGCTCGAGACCGTACTTCTTGATCTGCTCCTCGAGGTAGCCGGTGATGAACACGCGGTGCTGGATGATGCCGCGGTACATGTCCACGACGTACAGCGTGCCGTCGGGCGCAGTGGTCGTGAACACGGGGCGCGACCGCACGTCGGTCGACGCGAGGAAGCTGGGGCGCTCGTCGCCGGCGCGCGCGGTGAGCATCCCCGACGAGTCCTCGCGCACGACGAAGCGCTCGACGAGGTTGCCCGCCGGCTCGGTGATGAAGACGTTGTCGCGCAGCGCCGCGGGCAGCCGGTCGCCGACGTACGCCGTGGGGCTCGACGCGGAAGTGAAGCGCCTGAGCGTGCTGTCGGCGCGCAGCACCTGCGGCTGATAGCCGCGATTCACCGCCGGCGTGGCATGCGCCGGGAACACTTCCACGTTCGGGATGATCTCCTCGTACAGCCCGCGCATTCTCGACTGGCTCGCCGAGCGCGCGCCGTAGTGCTCCGACACGAGGTCCACGTGCAGCGGATCCTCGTTGCTGTTGCGGTAGATGCGCCCGTACGAATCCATCGAGAGCCCCCACTGGCCTTCCGATGGCGTCTTCCGGTACTCGAGCTTCCCGTCGCGCAGCCGGAACTCGCCCGCGTAGTTCGCGTTGTGGATCCAGTTGTCGAGCCCCCACACGAAGCCGTTCGCGTTGTGCTCCGGGTTCGACTGCTTCGTGCCGTAGTCGTCGCGCACGAGCTCCTTCGTGTCGGCCTTGCCGTCGCCGTTCGTGTCGCGGGCGAGCCAGAGGTTCGGCGTCTCGGCCACGAGCACCCCCTGCGACAGCACCTTCACCGAGCGCGGCAGCACGAGGCTGTCGAGGAAGACGGTCTTCTTGTCCATCTTGCCGTCGTCGTTGGTATCCTCGAGCACGACGATGCGGCCGATCGGCCGGTCCTCACCCGTACCGGCGAGGTTGGGCATGAAAGCGCGCATCTCGACGACGTACATCCGGCCGTCGGGATCGAAGTCGATCGCCACCGGATCCTGCACCAGCGGCTCCGCCGCCACGAGCTCGAGCTTGTACCCCGCGGGCAGGTGGTAGCTCGCCATCGTCTGCGCCGGCGTGAGCACGGGCGCGTCGTCCACGGCCACGGGGAGCTCCGTTCCGCGCGAGAGGGCGTATCGGGTTGGGACGAGCGCGATGAGGACGACGGCGACGCAGAATGAGCGAAGTGCGATGGGCATATGTCAGACGAGGAGCTTTGCGAGGTTGCGGTAGCTGATCGCGGCGGCGGCGAGCGAATCGCCGCTCTGCGGCGCGCTGTCCTGCTCGACGTAGAAATGCTTCATCCCGGCGAGCGACGCCTGTGCAAAGATCGGACGGTAGTCGATCTCACCCTCGCCGAGTGGGACGATGCGTGCGGCGCGATGCCGCTCCGACTGACTGGTCATACCGTTCAGCGCCGCGAGGCCGGCGATGTCCTTCACGTGCCAGATCTCGAACCGCCCTGGCGCCCGCTTGAACAGGTCGAGCGCGTTCTGCCCCGCGACGGTCGCCCACCCGATGTCGAGCTCCATCGCGACGAGGCTCGGGTCGGTCTCGGCGAGCAGCACGTCGTACGGCCGCTGCGAGCTGTCGGCGAGCGGCTCGAACTCTTCGGTGTGGTTGTGCACGATGACTTTGATGCCGTGCTTCTGCGTGACGCGCCCGATGTCGTTGAGCTGCTGCGCGGTGCGCTTCGCGGCGTCGAGCGTCTGTCGCGCAGCGGGTGGGCGCGGCGCAGGGGTCGTTCCTGCGGTCGGTGCGGCACCGGCTGCCGGTGCGGCACCCGCCGCTCCACCACCTTGTGCACCGCCCGGTGCGCCGCCGCCGCGCCGCCCGCCGCCCAGGCTCACGGTAGTGTAGCGATGTCCGATCGCCGCGTACCCATCCAGTGTACGCTCCAGTTCGGCGCCGGGCGGCGGACTGACGTGGGTGGTTGGCGCCACGAGCCCCGCCCGGTCGAGATACTCCTTGATCTGCGGAAGGGTGTGCGTGCCGTAGCTGATCGTCGGCTGCACTTCCTTGTAGCCGATGCGCGCGACGGACAGCAGCGTCCCCGGATAGTCGTTGGGAAACCGGTCGCGGACGGTGAAGAGCTGGAGCCCGATCCGGTCGCGAAAGCTCGCCAGCGAGCCGGCCGACGCCGTCGCGCCGGAGGCGGCCATCGCGCCGGACATCTGTCGGGCGCAGCCCGAGGCGAGCGCGCCGGCACCGATGGCGGCGACGGTGTGCAGGAACGTACGACGATCGACGACGGGCGGCTGGGGCGTCCGGCTCATGGGACCTCTGGGCGACGAGTGGGGGCGATCGGGAAGCGATCCGTCACGGGCGTACGCTACGTCTACGCCGCATGCCCACGGTTCGTTTGCCCGGCTCGGCCGCCGCGGCTCCATCTCTCGCGTTCGATGAGCGACGTGCGGCACGCGAACGAGCTCGTCGCATTGCACGATCGTGCGCCGCGCATTGGACGATCATGCGATGTGCGCGTCTCTCACACGGCCATCGCGGAATTCGCACGCAAACGCGACACGCCATCGCGTTGTCTCACGTAGTGTGTGCGTGATCGCACGCAGCCCGTCGTGAGACGATTCGACCAGGAGACACCATGGTTGCCCGCATCGAGCATCATCGTTCGCGCACGTTGTTCCTGACCGTGATCTCGCTCGTGACGCTGGCGTGTTACGCGCACGACCCCGCGACGCAGTCGGCGCTCGGACGCATCGGCGTGGGCGACGTCGTGTCGGGAGAGGAGCTCGTCGCCTCCGGCGCCCCGTCGCTCTACGATGCGCTGGTGCGCACGCGCCGCAACTTCTTCACGTCGCGCGGTCGGAGCTCGCTCACCAGCCAGCCAGTCGACGAGATCCTCGTGTTCCGCCATGGCGCGATCATGGGGACGATCAACGTGCTCAACATGATCCGCGCGACCGACGTGCGCTCCGTGCGGCGGATCAGCGCCATCGAGACCTACCATCGCTACGGACGCACCGTGTCGGTCGGCGGACTCGAGGTCGAGCTCGTGAACGATCGCTGACCGTAGTACCCGTTCCGACCCGCACGCTCAGTGGCGCGAGTCGGCGCGCTCCACGCGTCGCAGGATCACGCGACCCTTCGCCGACGTGCCGACCACGCTGCCGCCCACGTCCTCGAACAGGACGCGGCCGTCGAGCGTGCGCAGGCTGCCGCTCACGTACGATTCCCGCAACGTGATGTCGCCGCGCCGAGTCTGGAGCTCCACGGCGCCGGAGATCCGCCGCAGGCTCAGCGCGCCCGATTGCGTCGCGCCGGTGAGCGTGCCGTCGATCCCCTCGATCTCCACCGGTCCGCCAGCCGAGGCGAGCTCGATGGCACATTGGACGGGCACGTCGATCGCGACCTGGAGATCCGCCGGGGCGCCGGTCGCCGCGCCGCGCCGGATGCGAACCTGCACCGCCGCACCCGCGTGTGCCACGGTGACCACACACTCCGCGCAGTGCGGCCCCCGCTCGCTCACGTGCACACCGATGGTCTTCGACTCCCCACCGATGATCCGGATCGCTCCCCCCGTGCCGACGTCGATCGCCAGGTGCGCACCCGTCGCGACGGCGAGCGTGGTGTCGAAGGGAACGGTGTGCACCGTCGTGTCGGCGCGAACCACCGATTGCATCCCTGCCGCGAACAGCAGGAGCAGCTCGAAAAAGCTGAATGTCACGGCGTGGCGTCGACGGATTGTCGCCCCGCGGCCATCCGCATCCCCGTCAGCAGATGCTGCACGAACTCCGGCCGCTGCCACGTGTCGCGGAAGTGGCCGAGGATGGTGGCGAAGACGCGGCCCTGCCCGTAGGTGCGCGTCCACGACACCGGATGGTCGCTGTTCTCCGGCGCGGGCAGCCGGCCCATGTTCGGCGAGCCGAACGATGCGTTGTCGAGCGAGAGCAGCACGCGGCTCGTCGCGCGCGGGCTCTTGTCGAGGATGTAGAACTCCTCGCGGATCCAGAACCTGTCGGCCATGTGCCGCGTCGCGGGGTTGGTCTTCGCCTCGTTGATCACCCGCAGGTGCGTCGTCCACGGATGCGCTTCGAACAGGCCGCCGCCGACCATCTCACGATATTCGTCCCATCCGTAATTCGCGTCGAGTCCCGCATGGGCGACGACGACGCCCTTGCCACCGCGCACGAAGTCGATCACGGCGCGCTGCTGCTCCGGCGTGACGGCGTTCGGGATCGGCGCGCGCAGCCGCACCGCACGCAGCGCCGCCTGCGTCGTGTCCTTGGGATTGATGCGCAGCGTCGAGTTGCAGAAGAACAGCAGATCGTACTTCGCCAGGTTCGCCGGGTTCAGGTTCGCCAGGTTCTCCGTCGTGTCGACGCGGAGCTCCGTCGTCTTCTCCAGCTCGCGCATCAGCTCGATCGCGCCCTCGATGCCGTACGTGTGCCGGAAGCCGTGCGTCGCCGTGACCATCAGCACCTTGATCGGCGGCCGCTGGTCGTGGATCGCCACCAGCTCGGCCACGCTGTTCGCCGTGTTCGCCGTGTTCGCCACGGTGCGCGGCGTGACGCGCACGTTGCGGAAGCGCACCGAGAAGTCGGGCGTCCGGTTCACGAGGCCGATGTAGCCCTCGGTCGCCTTGCGACCGAAGAAGTCGTTCACCTTCTCGCCGTTGACGTACACGGTGTAGCGCTGCCCCACGGCGTCCACGCGCAGCGTGTTCCACTCGCCGGGCGCGCGGCTGACGAACCGGCGCGGCGACATCTGGTCGCGGTGATGCATCGAGTCGGCGCCGGCGAGGTTGATCGCGCCGGTGAGGAACATCGACCGCGTGTAGTGCACGGGCTCGCGGAACGCGGGCGGCTTGTCCTCGCCCAGCTTCACTTCGTAGGCGCTCCGCTCCGCCGCATCGAGCGTCGCGGGCTCCTGCGGCACGCGCAGGAACACGCCGGCCGCCGCGCTCCCCGACTCGGGGAGATAGTCGAGCTCCAGCGTGAAGTCCTTGAACGGTCGTGCCGTGTAGAGGAGCAACCCCTTCCCGCGCTGGTTCGCGATGCTTCCGTCGGGGAGCAGCGCCATCTGCGGCGTCTCGATCGGCTTCCAGCCGTTCAGGCTCTTCCCGTCGAGCAGCACGATCGGTCTGGCCGCGGGCGTGGGGCGAGTGGCCGTCTGCGCCACGCCGGTGCCTGCCCCGCCGGCGAGCAGCAGCAGCGCGACGACGGTGGTGAAGAGCGGGAGCTTCGATCGCAGGATCATGTCATGCTCGGGAGAAGGGCAGGATGTGCGAATCTTCGCCGCACGGGTGGCGATGCTTCCGGTGAGCATGCGGGCCGGCGAAGTCGGGCGCAACACGTCGGGCGACGGTGTGTCTCGGACCCGTGGCCGCCCGGTCCGTTCCCGCGGAGCGCGTGGGGCGTCCTCTGTCCAGAAGCTCGCAGCATACCTCGCCCTTCCACCCGCTACACGAGGCAGCGGACACGATGACGAAGCTCAGCGTCTTGCTCTCCCTGGCCACCGCCGACAACGACTATCAGCGCGAGCAGGCGAGCGCCGCGCAGGCCGCGGCGAGCCAGGCCGGCGTCGACCTCCGCGTGATCTACGCCGGCGGGGACGCCATCACGCAGACGAAGCAGCTGCTGGCCGCCGTGCAATCGCCGGCCGGCGAGCGGCCGAACGCCATCGTCGTGCATCCCGCCGGCACGTCGATGCCACACGTCGCCAAGGCCGCCGTGCAGCAGAACATCGGCTGGGTCCTCGTCAACCGCGCCGCCGAATACCTCACCGAGCTGCGCGCCGTCCGACCCACTGCTCTGCTGGCCGCGATCGAGCTCGACAACATGGAGATAGGACGGCTCCAGGGGCGGCAGTTCGCGGCGCTCCTGCCGACGGGCGGCACGGTGCTCTATCTCGAGGGGCCATCCAACGCCGTGAGCAAGGACCGGCGCGCCGGCGCGCTCGAGACGCTGCCGCACAATATCGAGCTGCAGTCGGCGCGCGGCCGATGGACCGCGGAAAGCGGTGCGCAGGCACTCGAGATCCGGCTCGGCCTGCGGGGGACGAAGGTCCCGGATCTCGTCGGCAGCCAGAACGACGACATGGCACTGGGCGCACGCCGAACGGTCGAAGCCCTGCCCCCCGGCCCGCAGCGTGACCAGTGGCTCTCGATCCCCTACACCGGCGTCGACGGCGTGCCGGCCACCGGCCAGGCCTGGGTGCAGCAGCAGCTCCTCGCCGCGACGATCATCACACCGGCGCTGGCGGGCCTCGCCGTCGAGCTGCTCGCCAAGGCCGTGCGCAGCGGACAGTCGATGCCCGAGCGTACCCTCGTGCAGCCGGTATCGTACCCACCCGTCGACCAGCTGCGGCCAGCGGCCGTCGCGGGCTAGACGGCAGCTAGACGGCAGCTAGACGGCAGCTAGACGGCAGCTAGACGGCAGCTAGACGGCAGCTAGACGGCAGCTAGA